>NZ_CAKUCL010000128.1 GCF_934643405.1 uncultured Actinoplanes sp. | reverse complement strand
GGAGCGCGCCGTGGGATCAGGGTCAGGGCCGTGCGCCAACCGCGCAGGGCTCCACGGCGGCGCGGGCCGGCGCCGGGGCGGGGCGGCCGCCGGGCTGGGCGTGCCGGAAGAACCCTGTACGGACCTGTACGGGTGTCTCGCGCGCGCTTGAGACCACGCCCCTGAGCAGGGTCCGATGGGCGCATGACCGACGTGCGCCTCGCCGTCCGCATCGACGGCGGATCCGAGCCGACGCTCGTGGACTTCCCGGCCCGGCAACCGGCCACCGCCGCGATCGTCGGCCGGTGCGAGGGGCCCGCCGGGGCGTACGAGCTCAAGGTCCTGAAGGTCGCCGACCTGCGCGCCGCCCTGCGCGGCCGCATCGACGAACCGCGCCGGGTGTCGCTGCTGCGCCGGCTGCCGATCGCGGACAGCCCGTTCGCGCCGACCCGCACGCTGCGCGACCGGATCGCCCGCATCCACGACACGTTCCGGCCCTGGCTGCGCAACGTGGACCGGCCGCGAGCACGAGCCGTGCTCGGCCGCGTGGTGCCGGAGATCGAGGGGCGCGCCCGCGACGAGCTGATCGAGACACTGTTCGCCGGCCGGACCGTCGTGCAGCTCATGCCGGACGAGTCGCGGCTGGTCGACGTGGACTTCCCGCAGCTCGGCCCCAGCTGCGTGCCGGCACTGTGGCAGCGGGCGGTGACTCCCACGCCGTACCGGATGCCCCTGGACCGCCGTCGCGGCGACGGCCGCGAGATCGCCTTCCTGCTGCTGCTCGCGACGGCCCGGCGGCTGGCCCAGGTGTACGCCCTCGGCCCCGGTCTGAGCTGCCGGTTCGACCGCCGGGACCGCAGCCTCGTCTTCCCCGGCGTGCTGGCCCCGCCGAACGCGCCGGACCTGGCGTTCGTCGACTTCTTCGGCTGGGCCACGCCGCTCGGCAACATCGCCGAACGCGTCGGCTACCGGATCGGGTACTCCGAGCGCGGGCCGGGACGGTGGTTGTTGCGGACGGTCGCTCGCCGGGTGTCGCGGCCATGAGGCTGCGCGGACTGGCCCCGGACGATCACCGGACGGTGGCCGAGGCGCTGCGCCCGCTGCCCGGCGACCGCGTGCTGTGCCTGGTGGCGGCCGGTGACACCCCGCTGAACCTGCTGGTCCACTCACCGTCCGAGGTGGTCGCGGTGAGCCGGGCGCTGCCGCGCCTGCACCTGGCGCGCCTGAAGGCGACGGCGGCGGGCTTGCTCACCCTGGGCGATCTCCAGCTGTTCCTGGGCGTACGGGACCCGGGCCGCGGCCCGGCGATGGAGAGGCTGGAGCTCTACCGGTCCCTGCGCAAGCACCTCGATCCGGACGCGTGCGACTTCTGGGACGACCATCTCGGCGTGATCCGCCGCGGTCTGGTCCGCCCGTCGCCGCTGCCGCAGTACCTGCAGGCGGACACGCACGCGGCGATCCGGACACGCACCGGGCGGATCCGGTTCGTGCACCGCGGGATCCGCGACGCCCTGCGCGCGAGCGGGCCCGGCTTCGACGGTGTGGCCCTGTGCGACCTGCGGCTGACCCGCGAGCAGGCGGCCGTCCTGCTCACCGATCTCGCCGCCGCCACCCGGCCGAACGGTCGGGTGCTGCTGCTGTCGCGCCGGCGGCGGCTGCCCGTGCCGCGGCCGCTGCCCCGCGCGCTCACCCCGCAACCCGCGATGCAGCACCGGCTGCGGCACGCCGGCCGGGCCGTGCTGGTGCTGCGCCGCCGGGAGTTCGCCTGAGCTCCCCTCGCACGCCGTGGCAGGGACCCTGGCGGGGGTTCCTGCCACGGTTCAGTCGGGTATCGGTCGCAACAACAGGCCGGTCCACCGGCCGCTTCACCATGGAGGGATGCCGGACCCGATCGCCTCGAAGGAGGAGTTCGCGGCGGCATTGACCGCCCTGCGCGAGCGGGCCGGCCGCACGGTCCGCGACGTCGCCCGGCTCAGCGGCCTGCCGGTGAGCACGGTCGGCGGCTACTTCGGCGGCCGTCACCTGCCCCCGCTGAAACCTCCCGGCGCGCTGCCGCGGCTGCTGCGCGCCTGCGGGGTGACCGACCCGGACGAGATCGCGGCCTGGCAGGAGTCGCTGAACCGGATCCGGCGCGCGCCCGGCCCCCGGCCGGCCGGCGGCCCGGTGCCGTACCAGGGGCTGGCCAGCTTCCAGCCGCAGGACGCCGGCCGCTTCTTCGGCCGCGAGGACCTGACCGCGGAGATCCTGCGCAGGCTGCGCGACCCGCACGGC
The DNA here is from genome assembly GCF_934643405.1 of uncultured Actinoplanes sp. Taxonomy (GTDB): domain Bacteria; phylum Actinomycetota; class Actinomycetes; order Mycobacteriales; family Micromonosporaceae; genus Actinoplanes. The sequence continues at coordinate 17,535 of NZ_CAKUCL010000128.1, read as the reverse complement.
CCGTCGCCGTTGATCGTGGTGGGCGCCTCGGGCGCGGGCAAGAGCTCGGTGCTGCGGGCCGGGGTGGTCGCGGCCCTGTGTGCCGCGGGCGAGCCGGTCCGGTTGACGACGCCGGGTGCCGGCCCGTTGCCGGACGACGGCGTGCTGGTGGTGGACCAGTTCGAGGAGACGTTCACGCTGCTCGGCGGCGACGAGCGGGCGGCGTTGCTGGACGCGCTGGCCGGCATCGGGAAGGTGGTGCTCGGCGTCCGGGCCGACTTCTACGCGGAGGTGCTGCGGGTGCCGGCGCTGGCCGCGGCGGCGGACGGCCAGGTGGTGGTGCCGCCGATGAGCGCGGACGGCCTGCGGCGGGCCATCGTGGAACCGGCCCGGGTCAGCCGGATCGACGTCGAGGACGGCCTGGTCGAGGTGCTGCTGCGCGACGTCGGCCACGAGGCGGGCTCGTTGCCGCTGCTGTCGCACGTCCTGCTGGCCACCTGGGAGCGGGGCCACGGCCGCCGGCTGACCGTGGCCGACTACCGGGCCAGCGGCGGGCTGCACGGCGCGGTCGCCCGCACCGCGGACACCGTCTACGACGAGCTGGACCCGGCCGAGCAGCGCAGCGCGCGCCGGCTGTTCCTGAGCCTGGTGCAGGTGTCGGACTCGGGGCCGGACACCCGGCGGCGGGTGCCGGCCGGCGAGCTGGAGCCGGCCACGGTGCTGGACAAGTTCGTCGAGCGGCGGCTGATCACCGTGGAGAAGGACACGATCGGGCTCAGCCACGAGGCGCTGCTGCACGCCTGGCCGCGGCTGCGCGCCTGGATCGACGAGGATCGCGCCGACCTGGTGACCGCGCGGCGGCTCACCGAGGCGGCCGGCGTGTGGGAGCGCGAGCAGCGCGACCCGGCCGCGCTCTACCAGGGCGCCCGGCTGGTCGCGGCCCGCGACTGGCTGGCCACCGGCGGCCGGGCCGCGACACCGCCGCTGGTCACCGAGTTCGTGCAGGCCGGGCTGCGCCGGGAACGCAAGCGCACGGTCCGGCTCTACCAGTCGATGGCGGTGCTGCTGGCGCTGCTGGTGGTGGCGGTGACGGCCGGCGTCGTGGCGTTCCAGCAACGGCACACCGCGCGGATCGAGCGCAACCTGGCCGTCTCGCGCCTGGTGGCGACCCGGGCGGACCGGGTGCGGGAGACCGACGTGGCGCTGGCCGCGCAGCTCAGCCTGGCCGCGACCCGGATCGGCGACACCCCGGAGGCGCGGGCCAGCCTGATCGACGCGTCGGCCACGGTGGCGGCGACGCGCCTGCTCGGCGGCAACGGCGTGATGCAGTCGGTGAGCTACAGCCCGGCGCGCAAGCTGGTCGCGGCGGGCAACGCGGACACGACCGTACGGCTGTGGGACCTCTCCGACGCCGACCGTCCGCGCCTGGCCGGGCCGCCGCTGACCGGGTCGTCGGACGTGGTCTACAGCACCGCGTTCAGCCCGGACGGCCGGCTGCTCGCGGCGGGCGGCGGCGACCGTCTCGTCCGGGTGTGGGACGTCACCGACCCGGACGCGCCCCGGGCGGTGGCCACGGTGGACGGGCCGGCGGCGCTGGTCTACTCGGTGGCGTTCAGCCCGGACGGCACGCTGCTCGCGGCCGGCAGCGGCGACGGATCCGTTCGTCTCTACGACGTCCCGGGATTCCGGGCGTCGGGCGCCGCCACCGGGCTGGCCGGCCTGGTGCAGGCGGTCGCGTTCCGGCCGGACGGCCGGGAGCTCGCCGTGGGCCTGGCCGACGGGTCGGTGCGCCTGCTGCCCACGGCCGGTCTCGCCGGCGGGGTGACGCTCACCGGGGCCCGGGGGAAGGTCTTCGCGGTGGCGTACAGCCCGGACGGTGTGACGATCGCCGCCGGGAGCGCCGACAAGAAGGTGCACGTCTGGCGCCGTACGGGAAACGGGTTCGCCGCCGCGCAAGCCCTCGCCGGGGTGGACAGCTGGGTCAACGGGGTCGCCTTCTCGGCGGACGGCGGGCGGCTCGCGCTGGCCAGCTCGGACGGCACCGCGCAGGTGTGGGACCTGCGCCGGCGCGTGGTGGTGGCGCGGCTGACCCACCCGGGACCGGTGACCGCCGCCTCGTTCGTCGGGGAGCGGCTGCTGACCAGCGCGGCCGACGGCGTGGTGCGGCTGTGGCGGCTGCCCGGGCCGGTGCTCACCGGGCTGCCCGACGTGGTCAACCAGGTGGTGTTCCGGCCGGACGGAGCGGTGCTCGCGGTGGCCGGCGGCGACGTCACCTTCGCCGACGCCCGCACGCACGAGCGGATCGGGGATCCGCTGCCCGCCCGGGCCGGCGCGGCGGGCGCGCTGGGGTACAGCCCGGACGGGCGGACGCTCGCGGTCGGCTATCGCGACGGCAGCGTGCAGCTGTACGACGTGACCGACGCGCGCCGGCCGGTGCCGTACGGCGGGGTGATCAACGCGCACGGGCTGCTGGTCGAGGCGCTCACGTTCAGCCCGGACGGGCGGACGCTGGCCACCGCGAGCGACGACAACACGGTGCGGCTGTGGGATGTGACGTCGCCGGCCCGCCCGCGGGCGCTGGGCACCGCGGCGACCTTCCGGTCGTACGTCTACACCGTGCGGTTCAGCCCGGACGGCGGGCTGCTCGCGGCGGGCAGCGTGGACAAGACCGCGCAGATCATCTCCGTACGGGACCCGGCCCGCCCGGTCCGCCTGGGTGAGCCTTTCCGCGGGCCCGACCACTACGTCATGTCGCTGGCGTGGCGTCCCGACGGCAAGGTCCTCGCGATGGGCAGCGGCGACCACACCGCCCGGCTCTACGACGTGACCGAGCCGGCCCGTCCGCGGCGCGTCGGGCCGGTGCTGGAGGGGCCGGCGAACTACGTGTACTCGCTGATGTTCAGCCCGGACGGCCGGGTGCTGGCCGGGGCGGTCACCGACGGCACGGTGTGGCTGTGGAACACCGGCGAGCCGGCCCGCCCGTCGGTGCTCGCCACGCTCGTGGTGCCGGACAAGGCGCTCTACACCGTGGCGTTCGCGCCGGACGGGCACACGCTGGCCGCCGCGGGCCGCTCGGCCACGGTGTGGATGTGGGACACCGACCTGGCCGCCTCCGCCGCCGAGGTGTGCCGGGAGACCGGTGACCGGCTCACGCCGGCCGAGTGGACGCGGTACGTGGGCGCGCTGCCGTACCGGTCGCCCTGCGGCCCTAGCCGATGATCACGGTCTGCAGCTCGGTGAACGTCTCCATCGGATGGGCGCCGCCGACCCGGCCCAGGCCGCTGTCCGAACCGGACCGGCCGCCGAACGGCAGGTGGCTCTCCCAGTAGTTGGTCGACTCGTTGATGTTGACCCATCCGGTCCGCACCGCGTCGGCGAAGTGCAGGCCGGTGCGCAGGTCGGCGGTGTAGACGGCGGCGAGCAGCCCGTACCGGCAGGCGTTGGTCAGCTCGATCGCCTCCTCGACCGAGCCGATACCCACGATCGGCGCGACCGGCCCGAACGTCTCCTCGGTCGCGACCAGGGCGGCCGAGGGCACGTCACCCAGGACGGTCGGCTCCCAGTAGAGGCCGGTCGGGTGGCCCGCGGCCCGGCCGCCGCCGGTCAGCACGGTGGCGCCACGCCGGACCGCGTCGGCGACGTGCTCGTCCATCTTGGCCGCGACCGCGTCGTTGTTCAGCGGCCCCATCGTGGTCGTGTCGTCCAGCGGATCGCCCAGCCGGATCCTCCGGCGCACCGCGGCGACCAGCAGGTGGCCGAACTCCTCGCGCACCGCCTCGTGCACCAGCAGCCGCTCCCCCGCGGTGCAGCTCTGCCCCGCGCACAGGAAGCAGGCGGTCAGCGCCCCGTCGACGGCCCGGTCCAGGTCGGCGTCGGCGAGCACCACCAGCGGCCCGTTGCCGCCCATCTCCAGCAGCATGGCCTTGCCCGCGGCGGCGCTCGCCACCTTGCGCCCGGTGCCGGTGGAGCCGATGAAGGCGACCACGTCCGTGCCGGTGTTGCGGGCGATCTCGTCGCCGACCACCGGGCCCGGGCCGGTCACCAGGTTGACCACGCCGGGCGGCAGATCGGCGTCGGCCAGGCACCCGGCCAGCGCGATCGCGGAGACCGACGTGGACGGCGCCGGCGTCCACACCACCGTGTTGCCGGCCGCGAGCGCCGGTGCGATCAGCTCCGCGGGCATCGTGTACGGCCAGTTCCACGGCGTGATCACCCCGACCACGCCGCGCGGCCGGCGGATCAGCATCGCCCGCTTGCCCGGGCTCGACGAGTTCGGCAGCGAGCCGCCCAGCCGCTTGGCGTCCTCGGCGGCCATCCGCCAGTACGCGACGAGCTCGTCCACCTCGTCGTATGCCTCGGCCCGCAACGGTTTGCCCTGGTCCAGGGTGAGCGTGCGGGCAAGCGCGTCGCGCCGCTGCTCGATGACGTCGCCGACCCGGTGCATCATCCCGGCCCGTTCGTGGGCGGTGAGCCGCGCCCATCGCGCCGCCGCCCGCCTCGCCGCCGCGATGGCGGCCCGGGCGTCGTCGCGGTCCCCTTCGGGCACGGTCCCCAGCTTCTCGCCGGTGGCCGGACTGGTTGCCACGGTGCCAGCCCCGGACCGCGCCGGCACCCAGACCCCGTCGACGAACATCGCCAGCTCCATGCCGGTCACCCTAGTGCCCGCCCGGCTGCGCCGGCGGTAGCGTGAGGGCGGCCGGTCGCCGGGCGGGCGCAGCGTCGGCCCGGCAACAAGAAGGAAGCCTGATCGAGCGTGCGCTTCGCATTCGAGCATCGTGACACCGACACGGACGCGGGCATCGTCGACCGGGTGTGGCGCACCCGCAGCGACGCCGAGGACACGATGACGTCCGCGGCGCGCACGTGCTGCCAGCTGATCCTCACGCGGACGCGGGGCCGTCTGCTCGCCGGCGTGCGCGGGCCGGAGACCCGGGCGACCACCGTGCCGGTCCCGCCGGACGCCGAGTTCCTCGGGCTCCGGCTCACGCTCGGCACCGTCCTGCGGCCGCATCCCGCGGCCTCGATCGTCGACGGGTACGTGTCCTTCCCGGTGACGGACTCGGGCCGGGTGGTCATCGGCGGCGAGGACTGGGAGGCGCCCACGTACGACAACGCCGAGCAGTTCGTCCGGCGCCTGCGGGACGCCGGTCTGCTGGTGCGTCCCGCCGGGCATCCCGAGGGCCGCCGGTCCCGGCGGACCCTTCAGCGGCACCATCGCGCGCTCACCGGCCTGTCGCAGACCGCGGTGACGCAGATCGACCGCGCGAACGCCGCGGCCACGATGCTGCGCGACGGGCTCGGCTGGCCCGCGGTCGTCGACGCGCTGGGGTACTTCGACCAGGCTCACCTGGCACATGCGCTGCAGCGCTACGTCGGGCGCACCGCGCGCGGGCTGCGGGCGGCCGACGACGCGAAAATGTCGTTCCTGTACAAGATCAGCCCGTCGCCAGGTAGCTAACCTCCGCTTGCCGGCCGCCCCGGCGGCCGTCCCGATGCGGAATGTGGAGGATATTCGTGCTGCTCAGCGTCAACGTCTTCGTCAGCCTCGACGGAATCATGCAAGGACCGGGAAATCCCGACGAGGACCGCTCGGGCGGCTTCGACCGCGGCGGGTGGCTGGTCCCGCACGCATCCGCGCACACCGACGAGATTGTCGAGGGCTGGTTCCGCCAGGCGGACGCCTTCCTCTTCGGCCGCACGAGCTACGGCCTGCTCGGCGGGTACTGGCCGAAGGTCACCGCACCGGACGACCTGATCGCCACCAAGCTGAACACGCTGCCGAAGTATGTCGTCAGCCGGACGCTGACCGACGAGGACGCCGGCTGGAGCCCGGCGACGGTCCTGCGCACCGGCATCGTCGACGAGGTGCGCCGGCTCAAGGGGCTTCCCGGCCGGGAGCTCCAGGTGCACGGCAGCTGGCAGCTCGTGCAGACGCTGCACCGGGCCGGACTCGTCGACCTCTACCGGCTGCTGCAGTACCCGGTGGTCGTGGGAACCGGTAAACGCCTGTTCCCGCAGGGATCGACGCCCGTGACGCTCGCCACCGCCGAGGGCAGCACGCGCGTGCTGCCCGGCGGGGTCGTCTCGCTGGCGCTGACCCCCACCGCCGTCGGTGAGCTCTCCACGGGCGCGTACACCGTGGAGAGGGGGCGCTCGACGGCAGCCGGCCGCTGAGCCCCGGAACCCCTTTCCGCTCGACGGAAGCTCGCTGAAGCGGTGGGCGGGTCACGGGTAACGGTGGGCAGACGAAACCATTGCTGGAGGTAGCGCGATGTTTCCTGCCGGAGCCCAGCCCGACTCGGTGCGCCGAAACTACCCGCTCAACGCCTGGTACGCCGCCGCCTGGGATGTCGAAGTCGGCCGTACGCTGCTGCCGAAGACCGTCTGCGACCGCCCGATGGTGTTCTACCGCACCGCCGCGGGCCGGCCGGTCGCGCTGGCCAACGCCTGCTGGCACCGGCTCGTCCCGTTGTCCATGGGGCGGCTGCGGGGCGACGACGAGATCCAGTGCGGGTACCACGGGATCTGCTACGACGCGGACGGCCGGGCGACCTTCATGCCGGCCCAGGAGACGATCAACCCGAGCGCGTCGGTGCATTCGTACCCGGTTGTCGAGCGGCACCGCTTCGTCTGGGTCTGGCCCGGAGACCCCGCCCGGGCCGACCCCGACCTGGTGCCCGACCTGCACTGGAACCGCGACCCCGGCTGGGCCGGTGACGGCAAGACCATCACCGCCAACTGCAACTACCTGCTGATCGTGGACAACCTGATGGACCTCACCCATGAGCAGTTCGTCCACGGGTCCAGCATCGGGCAGGAGGAGCTCAGCGAGTCGGAGCTGGAGATCACCCACGACGAACGTACCGTCACGGTGGCGAAGTGGATGCTCGGCGTGGAGGCGCCGCCGTTCTGGCAGAAGAACCTCAACGACCGGTTCCCCGACTATCACGGACCGGTCGACCGGTGGCAGATCATCCGGTTCGAGGTGCCGGCGACCGTGTCGATCAGCGTCGGCGTCGCCAAGGCCGGCACCGGCGCCCCCGACGGCGACCTCAGCCAGGGCGTCAACGGCATGGTGCTCAACACGATGACGCCGCAGGCCGGCAACAGCTGCCACTACCTGTGGGCGTTCGCCCGGAACTGGAGTCTGTCCGACCAGGCCATCACGACCCGGCTGCGGGAGGGGGTGTCCGGGGTCTTCTTCGAGGACGAGCAGATGCTCGAGGCCCAGCAGATCGGCATCGACGCCAACCCCGGGTACGACTTCTACAACCTCAACATCGACGCCGGCGGCATGTGGAGCCGGCGGCTGGTGCAGCGCCTCATCGACGCCGAGGAGGACGACGGTACGGACGACTCCGCGCGGCAGGCGCCGGGCGTCAAGTCGGATGTGAAAGTGCCGCCGCACCAGGTCAACGCCGACCTGCCGGGCCGGTTCGAGGAGCCGGTGAGCCTGTTGGACCGAGGGCTGTGACGGTGGGCGCGACCAACCACAAACAGTGGGGCGGCGCCACCGTGGTCGACGTCTGCGCGGTGGCGGACGGGGTTCGTCAGGTGGTGCTCGAACCGGTGCGCCCCGGGCCGGCGGCCGCGCCCGGCAGCCACATCGACATCGAGGTCTTCGTCAACGGCGGTCGCGACATCCGGTCGTACTCGGTGGTCGGGACCGGACCGTACGGGAACCAGATCGTCCTGGCCGTTCAGCTCGCGCGGCAGAGCCGCGGCGGTTCGGCGTACATGCACGCGCTGCGCCGCGGCAGCCAGGTGACGATCACCCAGCCACTGCAGAACTTCCCGCTGACCTACGGCCGGCCGAGTTACGTCCTGGCCGCCGGCGGCATCGGCATCACCGCCCTGGTGGCCATGGGCAAGGCGCTCAAGGCGCGCGGCGCGGACTACCGGTTCGTCTACGGTGCCCGGTCACGTCGCCTGATGGCGTTCCTCGAGGAGTTGCGCGCCGACCACGGCGACCGGCTGGAGGTGCACGTCGACGACGAGGACCGCCGGCTCGACGTGGACGCGCTGGTCAAGAGCTGCGCGCCGGACGCCGAGATGTACGTGTGCGGGCCGATCCCGATGCTCGACGCCATCCGGCGGGCCTGGGCGGTGGCGGGCCGGCCGCCGTTCGGGCTGCGGTTCGAGACGTTCGGCAGCAGCGGCCGGTTCGCCCCGGAACCGTTCCGGGTCCGCATCCCGCGGCTCGGTCTGGAGGCCGTCGTGCCGCACGACGTGTCCATGCTGGAGGCGCTGGAGCTGGCCGGCGCCGACATGATGTTCGACTGCCGGCGCGGCGAGTGCGGGCTGTGCGAGGTGCGGGTGCTCGCCGTCGACGGCGCGATCGACCACCGTGACGTCTTCTTCAGCGACACCCAGCACCAGCGTGGCGACCGCATGTGCACCTGCGTCTCCCGGGCGGTGAGCCCGCGCACCGGCGGCGTCGGCGACAGTACCGCCGATGCCGTGCTGACCATCGATATCCCCTGATCTACCCCGTCCCCGGAGGCACACATGACCGACCATGTGAGGCGGGCGGCCGAGCGGATCGGCCTGTCCACCGGCGACCAGGATCTGAGCGAGCGGACCACCGGCCGGCTGACCGGCCGGTACACCACGCTGTGGACGGTCCTGCTGTTCGGCTGGGTTCTCAGCTATGCCGACCGGACCCTGACCGGGCCGGTGATCGCCTGGATGATCGAGAACAAGTCCGGCTTCATCGGGGACGCCGGCAACCCGGCCGCACTGGGTGGGCTGGTCGGCTCGATGTTCTTCGCCGGGTACATGCTCACCCAGTATCCGGGTGGACGGCTCGGCGACCGGTACGGCCACCGCGAGATGATCGTGGTCTCGCTGGTCTGGGCGGGCGTGATGACCATCCTGTCCGGCATCTGGGCCGGGCTGGTGGTCTTCGTCGCCGCCCGGGTGCTCACCGGGCTCGGCGAGGGAGTGTTCTACTCCAACGACCGCTCGCTGATCATCAGGCACACGCCCGTCCGGCGGCGCACGCTCGGGCTCGGCGTGGTGATCTCCGGCCTGGCCATCGGCCTGACCCTCGGCATCGTGCTCACCCCGGTCCTCATCGAGTGGGGCAGCAACCTGGGCATGGGCTCCGGCGCCTGGCGCCTGCCGTTCTGGTTCTTCGGGGCCGGCTCGCTGGTCGTCGGCGCGGTCGCCTTCAGCTACTTCCGGTCCCGGCTCGGCGGTGCGATGCGCCTCGGCGGGCCGTTCGGCCGGCTCGTCATGTTCTCGGTCCCGACCTTCGTGGCGATCGTCCTGGTGTTCCTGCTGGCCGACCGGCTGAAGTGGCCGGAGTGGGGTACGGCCGTGGCGATCGGCGTCCTGGCGCTGATCTACATCGGCGTGGTGGTGCGCAACGTCGTCGCGTCCGGCAACGCGTCCACGCTGTTCAGCCGGGACGTCACCCTGATCTACATCGGATACATCGCGATCCTCTACAACCTGTGGTTCTTCAGCTTCTGGTCGGTGCAGATCGTGCGCGAGTCGACCAAGAGCACGCTCATCGCGGCCGGCCTGACCGCCGCGTTCAACGCCGGCGCCGGGATCATCGGTTTCCCGCTCGGCGGGTGGCTGGCCGACTGGTCGCTACGCCGCGGCCGGGGCCGCAAGCCGTTGCTGCTGACGTGCACGCTGGCGTACTCGATCCTGGCGTTCCTGTTCGGCCTGAGCATCGCCGGCGGCAACAAGCCGTCGCTGCTGCTGCTGGGCATCCTGCTGTTCACCTCCGGGCTGTTCTTCAACGCGCTGCAGCCGATCGCGCAGGGCATGACCGGGGACATGGTGCCGGCCGACCAGCGCGGCCGGGCGTTCGGCCTGGAGAACCTGATCTCCGAGATCGGTGCGGTGGCCAGCCCCGTGGTCAGCGGCGTGCTGCGCGACGCCACCGGTGACTGGGCCACCGGGGTCTACGTGGCGGTCGGCATCATGGTCGTCGCGTTGATCCTGTTCGCTCTGGTGCGTGAGCGGCTGCCCGGCCACCACGAGGATCCGCTACCGGCGTGACGGATCCCGGGTCCTGGGCCGGCAGACTCGGCGGCGGCCGAGTCTGCCGGATCATCCGATAGGCGGGCGCGCCGAGGCCCGGGAGGCTGATCCCTGTTTCCGGTGCCCGGCGCGGCCGGCACCCGCCGTCTCCTCAGGACGGAGAACTCCGATGACAACGACACGCCGGCCATGGCGCTCCTTCCGAGCGGCGGCCGCTGCCGCGGTTCTCGCCCTGGCGATCACCGCGGTCGTGGCCGCGCCCGGGCCACGACGCCCGGGGTGAACGGCCGCATCGCCTTCAAGGGCTACCTCGACGCGGACCGATCGACGGGGGCGATCTTCACGGTCCGGCCCGGCGGCACGTCCGTCCGCCAGGTCACCCGGCCCGGCCCGGGCACCGTGGACGATCAGCCCGACTGGTCCCCGGACGGCCGCCTCATCGCCTTCCGGCGCTGCGCCCCCGGCACGGCTTGCGCGATCTACACCGTACGGCCCGACGGCTCCCGGCTGCACCGGCTCAGCCCGCCGTGCCCGGCGCCCCCGCCCGGCACCGAGATCAATTGCGCGGACGAGTCGGAGGTCGCCTTCATGCCGGACGGCCGGCGCGTCGTGTTCACCCGCGCCGGCGGACAGGTGCGGGAGTTCCCCGGCGGCGAGGGCTGGATCGAGCACTCCGACCTCGTCATCCGCGATCTGACCGGCCGCAACACCCGGGTGGTGCTGCGCTCGCAGCCCTTCACCGGCGACAACGTCGAGGCGGTCGCCTCCCCCGACGGCCGGCACATCGCCTTCCAGAGGTCGAACTCACCGCTGGCCGAGCCCGCCGGCGGAACCGCGGTCTTCGTGATCGGCACCGACGGCCGTCACCTGCGACGCGTCACCGCGTGGTCGCTGCACGCCGGCGACCACCCCGACTGGTCGCCCGACGGCCGCTGGATCCTGTTCCGGTCCAACGCCGACGGCGACTTCACCCACTCCCAGTTGTACGTCGTCCACCCCGACGGGCGCCACCTGCGCCAGGTCACCCACGTCAGCGCGGACACCATGCTGCTGTCCAGTTCGTTCTCGCCCGACGGCACAGCCATCGTCTACGCCCGCACCGGCGACGACGACCAGCCGGACATCTTCGCGGCCCGCGCCGACGGCAGCCATGTCCGGCAGGTCACCCACACGCCCCGATGGGAGAGCGCCCCGGACTGGGGTCCGGCGCGATGAAGTGAGACCAGCGCGTCGTCACCGGCGCCCGCCGAAGGTCCAGGGGTGCACCTCGATCCGGTCGTAGGCGCCGGTCGCGGCGAAGCGGTCCCGGATCGCCCCGGGATCGGCGAACTCGCCGATCACGGCCGTCCCCTCCCAGTCCTCGCCGTCCTCGGACAGCAGCCGCCCGAAGGCGATGAGCCGCTCCCGCTCGAGGACCGGCTCGCTGCGCCCGGCGCCGGGCCAGTCCGTCAGCGGCTTGGCGTGCGCCAAAATCAGATACCGGCCGGCCGCCTCGTCCCGCCGGCCCGGGAAGTCGTCCATCGTCCGCCCCAGCAGGTCGACGAACCGCCGGACGGTGACGTGGCGGTAGACCCCCGCGCGATAGTTCGGCTCCTCGAACGCGAAGACCCGCGCCGCCTCGGCGTCGGGCAGGTCGACGATGTGGACGCTGCCGGTGGCGCCGCCGAGGTCGCCGGTGAGCGTGGGCCCCCGGGCGATCATCCCCTCGGCGAACCGGTCCATGAACGCCCAGTGCTCCTCGACGAGCCGCCACCGCAGTTCGGCGGCACCGTCCCGGTCCCGGCAGTAGAAGAAGTAGTCCACCCGCAGAGGATGGCACGCTCCCGCACGGCGGGCGGGGTGCCGGCGAAGCCGCCGGCACCCCGCCGGCGTCAGAGCGTGGTGCGGTGAAGGTGCCCGTCCACGCCGCGCAGCACGATCACCGCGCTGCCGGACGGGCCCGGCTCGGCGCCCACCGCGCCCTGGATCTCGTCGGTGGCGAACTCGCCGCGCTGGAACCAGCCGCCCCACGCGCCGTCGACGAAGTTGCGCTGCCACAACCGGTTGTCCGCCGCCACCGCGAACAGGTAGAGGCGACCCGACGTGCCCAGCAGCGTCGGGCTGCCGCTCAGCGTGCCGCCCAGGTTCTGCCAGTCCGACCACGTCGCGCCGGTGCGGACCCGCTCCCAGATCTCCTCGGTGCGGGACCGGACCGTCACGTGCACCGCCCCGGAACCGTCGATCGCCACGCCGGGCCGGCCGCGCACCGCCTTGCCGTCCGGGCCGCCCACGCTGCTCCAGCCGCTCCGCGGCCCGCGCGCGCGGATCAGGTTGTCGTCACCGCGGGCGAAGACGGTCCAGTCGTCCGGGCCCGCGAACGCCACCGACGGGTCGTCGGCCACCGGACCGCCCAGGTCGCGCCAGGCACCCCAGCTCCCGCCGGTCTGCGTGCGCTGCCAGATCTTGCGGTCCGCGCCGCGCACGAAGAGGTCGATGCGGCCGCCGGCCGAGGCGTACGCGGCGGGTTGTCCCTCGATCCTCTTGCCGAGCAGGTAGCCGCCGGCGTCGCGGGCGAAGACCTGCCCACCGGCGGTCGCCGGCGCGGCGGAGGCGGCGCCGAGGTCGGTGCCGGTCACCTGGTCGGCGCCGGTCAGGCCGAGCATCGCGACGCCGTGCGCGGGGACGGTGGTCGTGTAGGAGCCGGTGAACGTGCCGGCGTCGCGCCGGTTCCACAGGTCCCGCACCCGTACGCCGCCACCTAGCGCGACGTTCGCGAACGTGACCGTGATGTCCTGCGCCGTGTCGCCGCGGTTCAGCAGGGCCACGGCCCGGCGGCCGTTGCCGGACAGCGTCTTGCTCCACACCTGGGTCGTCGCCGACGGGTCCGCCACCTTGACGCCCTGGCGCACCAGCGGGTCCTGGTCGACCGCCACGATCTCCGGGTTCCGCAGCGCGGCGATCATGGAGGCGGGCAGCGTCCGGGGGTCGGATCCGATGACCAGCGGGGACGCCATCATCGCCCACATGCCCAGCTGGGTCCTCGACTCCTCGAAGGTCAGCTCGGTGCCGCCGCCGGGCAGCGGCCGCATCGGCAGCAGGTAGTCCGGGTCGTTGAAGTGGCCGGGCGAGGTCGCCGCGGGGTGGTAGGCGTTGACGTCCATGTTGCGCAGCACCCACTGCCACTGCCACTGCGGCTGCACGTCGCCCACGCCGACGTCGGTGTAGGTGCGCCAGGACGTGGAGATCTCCGGGGCGTACGTGTAGCTCCAGGTGGACAGGTTCTGCGGCGGGTACGGCCCGCCGCCCCAGTCGCTGCTCACCGGGTTGCAGACGTTCAGCAGCATGGGCCGCGGCGACCGGGCCACCTCGGCGGCGAGCTGCCGGTACAGCGTCTCCGGGTCGAGCCCGGACGCGCGGCCGCACAGCCAGTCGGCCTTGAGCGCGTCGAAGCCCCAGGCGGCGAACTGCCGCACGTCGTCGCGGTAATGGCCGTAGCTGGCCAGGCCGCACTGGCCGTCGATGAACGGGCCGGCGTCGGTGTAGATGCCGGCCGAGAAGCCCCGGTCGTGCAGGTACTTCGTCAGCGCCGCCATCCCGGACGGGAAGCGGGCCGGGTCGGCGACCAGGGCCCCGTTCGCGTCGCGGTGGGCAGGCGCGGCCCAGTTGCCGTCGATCCAGACGATCTTGTAACCGGCGTCGCGCAGACCGGTGCTGACCAGGTGGTCGGCGATCTGCTCGACTTCGGTCTCGGTGGGGTCGCCGCCGATGCCGTAGTAGGTGTTCCAGCCCATGTACGGGGTGTTCACCGACGGGGCACGGGTCGCCGCGGTCGCCGGGGTGGCGAGCAGGGGCAGGACGGCGAGGGAGAGAGCAGCGGTACGGAGGAAGCGCACAGTACTCCTCGGACTTGGGGGGTTATGGGTGGAGCAACTTGCCGATCTGATCGCGCTGGCCGGGGTCGGCCAGTGCGGCGCCGAGCGCGACCACGCGCGCCCCGGCGTCGAGGAACGCGGTGGCGTCGCCGACGGTGAGCCCGCCGGTGGCGACGAACCGCGCGTCGGGGAAGGGTCCGAGCATGGCGGCGATCCAGGCCGGGCTGAGGGCCTTGGCCGGGAACGCCTTGAGCCATCGGCAGCCGGCCAGCCACGCGTGCTGCACCTCGGTGGCGGAGCCGACGCCGGGCAGGTGCGGCATCCCGGCGGCGAGGCTCGCGGCCAGGATCAGCGGGTCGAAGCCGGGCGCCACGGTGTACTGCGCGCCGGCCGCCGCGGCGGCCCGCACCTGCTCGGCGGTGATCACCGTGCCCGCGCCCACGCGCAGGCCACGTTCGGCCGCGGCGTCGGCGGCGGCTCGCAGGGCGGGTACGGCGTCGGGCGAGCCGATCGGGATCTCCAGGACCGTGACGCCCGCGTCCCAGAGCCGTTCCGCGAGGGCCACGGTGGCTGCCGCGGGCTGCCCGCGCAGGATCGCCATGACGGATCGCCCGCCGAGAATGTCGTCGAAGTTCATCAGCTCAGATCTCCTCCAGTACGGCGATGTCGCCGGTCACCCGCAACGCCGCGCCCGCGACGCGATGACCCTGGCGCAGCCGGGCGGCTTCGGGCAGGTCCCGGATCAGGCCGGCGAGGTAGCCGGCGGCGAACGCGTCGCCGGCGCCGACCGGTTCGACCACGTCGACGGCCGGGGCCGGCTCGAACGTGACGCCACCGGGATGGAACGAGGTGGCGCCGACGGCGCCGTCCTTGACCACCAGGATCTCCGGCTCGGCCAGCAGAGCCCGGACGTCGCCGGGTGTGGTCACGTCCCAGAGCGTCTGCGCCTCGTCCAGCCCGACGAAGACGATCGACGCGCGGGCGGCCAGCGCGCGCAGGACGTCCGCGGCCCGCGAGACCGGCCACAGCCCGGGCCGGTAGTTGACGTCGAAGCTGCACCGCCGGGTGGCCAGCAGGTGGTCGACGAGCTCCGCGCAGGACCGGGACAGGGCCGGCGTGATGCCGCTGAGGTGCGTGATCCGCGCCCGCGGCACCGGCGCCGACGGCCCCATGGCGGCCGCCGCGGATCCGGCGCGGTAGTAGTGGACGCGGGTTCCGGCCGCGCCCGGGTCCTTGAAGAAGACCCCGGTGGGCCGCTGCCCGTCGACCACGACCGACGTGACGTCCACGCCGTGACCGGCCACCGCGGTGAGCACCAGCGAACCGAGCGGATCGTCGCCCACCCGGCTCACCCAGGCCGCCCGGACACCGAGCTGCGCGAGGTAGGCCGCCACCGTGGACTCCGCCCCGGCGCTGTCGATCCGTGCCGGACCGCCGCAGGACAGGGTCTGCTCCGGGACGACCAGGGCCATGGTCTCCCCCACGCACGCCACGTCGATCATCCGGCGCTCACCGTCAACCGCCACTCGCAGACGCCCGAGGCCGGGACCACCGCGGCGTCGCCCGGCCCGGCCGTCGCCAGATCCCAGACGCGGCCGAGCATCGGCTCGACGCCGATGCTGCGGTACGGGTCGTCCGCGGGCCAGCCGCGCAGGTTGCGCCACAGGGCGGTGGAGACCGGCTGTCCCGGCGCCTCGAGGTGGAACGTGAGCCGCTGACCGTCGGCCACGGTCGCGGCCGGGCAGTCGATGAGGATCGCGCCGGTCGCGGTGCCGTCGTCCGGCCCGAGCCGGGCCAGCCCGGCCGGCCAGGTGCCGGCGGGCGAGCCGTCGATCCTGGTCTCGGTGCCGGGCCGGGCCGTGAGGACCGCGTCCTGGGACACGTCGAGCAGGGCGTGCGCGGCCCAGAGGAACCGGTGTCCCGGTTCGGCCTCGAGGCGGTAGAGGGCCTGGAGCTCGCCGGCCCCGGTGGTGGTGAACGTCCGGGTCAGGCGCAGCGCGCCGGTGTCCACCACGGCGCCGGCCGCGGACAGAGCCGTCCACGGGCGGGACCAGAGGTCGCCGTGGTCGGGGACGCCGCGGATCGTGGGCAGGCACTCCTCGACCCCGCCCGCGTCCACGAAGGGCGCGCCCGGAACGACCGTGTCCCGCGAAGCGGTGGGACGGTGCCACAGCCACTCGCGGCCGCCGGCGGACAGGCTCGTCCAGCGGCCGCCGAGGGCCGCGTCGAAGGTCACGGTCACCATTCGGCGAAGGACCCGTCGTCGTGCCGCCACACCGGGTTACGCCAGGCGTGCCCGGTCGCGTCGGCATCCCGTACGGCACGCTCGTCGATGGTGATCCCGAGACCCGGGGCGTCCGAGCGGGCGATGTGGCCGCCGACGATCCGCAGCGGCTCCGGATCGGCCACGTAGTCCAGCAGGTCGGCGCCGCCGCGGTGGTAGTGGATGCCCATGCTCTGTTCCTGGATCAGGAAGTTGGGCGTGGCGAAGGCGACCTGCAACGAGGCGGCCAGCGCGATCGGGCCCAGCGGGCAGTGCGGGGCGAACAGGGCGCCGTACGTCTCGGCCAGCGCGGCGATCCGGCGGACCTCGGAGATGCCGCCGGCGTGCGACAGGTCGGGCTGCACCACGCCGACCCCGGCCTGCAGGGCGGGCAGGAACCCGGCCCGGTCGTACAGCCGCTCGCCGGTCGCCACCGGCACCGGCGCGCAGCGCACCAGGTCGCCGAGCAGGTGTGTCTGCTCCGGCACCAGCGGCTCCTCGACCAGCATCGGGCGCAGCGGGGCGACGGCCGGCAGGATCATCCGGGCGGCCGGCAGGCTGGCCCGGCCGTGCAGGTCGATCGCCACGTCCCGGTTGTCGCCGAGCGCGGCCCGCGCGGCGGCCACCCGGTTCACCACGTCGTCGATCTCCGCGCTGGTCGGCACCGGGGACAGCCGGCCGCTGGCGTTCATCTTGACCGCGGTCATCCCGGCCTCGACGTGCCGGGTGATCGCGTCGGCGATCTCCTCCGGCTCGTCGCCGCCGACCCAGGCGTACACCCGGGCCCGGTCGCGCACCGCGCCGCCGAGCAGGGCGTGCACCGGCGCGCCGTAGGTCTGGCCGGCGATGTCCCACAGGGCCTGGTCGAGGCCGGCCACCGCGCTGGAGAGCACCGGGCCGCCCCGGTAGAAGCCGCCCTTGGTGAGCACCTGCCAGTGGCGTTCGATCTGCAGCGGGTCCTCGCCGATCAGGTACCCGGCGAGGACGTCCACCGCGGCGCGGACCACCTCGGCGCGGCCCTCCACCACCGGCTCGCCCCAGCCGACGACGCCCTCGTCGGTCTCCACGCGGCAGAACAGCCAGCGTGGTGGTACGAGGAAGGTCTCAATCCTGTCGATCTTCACTGGGCTCCCTCGGGGTCCGCTCCAGCCGGGCCACGTCCTCGACGGCCTGGTCGAGCAGTTTGCCCATGGCGCGTGCGGCCTGGGCCGGGTTGTGCTTGCGGATGGCCTCCACCACGGCTCTGTGGCTGGGCACCGGGTCGGTGGGGCCGGCGGCGCCGTGCACCATCCGGTCCCGTTCGGCCAGGCCGGTCTCGATGACCACCTCCATGCGCTGGACCAGCTCGTTGTGGGTGGCGGCGAGCAGCGCGCGGTGGAACGCGAGGTCGGCGGCGACCGCGGCGGCCGGGTCGTCCCCGGCGGCGGCCATGTCGGCCAGGGC
>NZ_CAKUCL010000127.1 GCF_934643405.1 uncultured Actinoplanes sp. | reverse complement strand
ACCGGCTCGGACATGACGGCACCGACTTGCGGTACGGGCTCAACTGCTGTTACGCATGCCACCCGGCAGCGGGCCCAGGGTGAGGTATGCGAAACCCAGCAGGCCGCGGTGGCCCTTCAGCCAGACGTCGCGCTGGGCGTCCAGTTTCTCTCGTACGGAGGCCGCGTCGGGATGCCCGGCATTCGCCAGGAGCCAGTCCTCGACGTCTGCGGCAAGTCCCGACTCGAACTCCTCCCACTCGTTCGTGGTCGCCGTTTCGATCCGCAACGGCCGGAAGCCCGCGGTGACGGCTTCGTCGACAAGACCGGCCAGGTCGGTGCAATCGTCGGCGCTGGCGCCGGGCCACATGCCTGCGAGCCGGTCAGCGGTGGGAGGCCGCTCCCAGAATTCCGCGCCGAACAGCAGGACGCCACCCGGATTGATCAGCTCCCGTAGCACCGGCAGGGCGTCCGAGATCGTTCCGAAGGCCTGGTAGGCGCCGATGCTGATGACGACGTCCGCGGCGCCAGCATGAGCCTCGGCGGGGCCCTCGATGAAGGACACCCGGTCGGACAGAGCCCGTGCGGCGGCGCCGGCGTGCGCGCGGGCGATATCGGGGCCGTGGATGTCGGCTCCGGTGCCGGAGGCGGCCGGAGCGGCGGCCAGGACCCGGAGCAACAGTTCACCCCAGCCGCAACCCAGATCAAGCACCGTCGTCGGCCTCGAAGCGGCCAGATTCGCGGCGATCCTGTTGGCTCGTTCCTCCGACAGAGGTGACATGAAGGCCAGCCGGGAGCCGTTGCCGACAGCGGGAGGTGGGGTCATCCGCGGAGATTAGCGGCGGAGATCGCTCATCACGATCGATTTTCGGCTTCCCCGACACGACGCCGGGGAACCGACCGAATTGGGTGCCCGGCTTGCTCGGCCGGCGCTCGGCCGGCGCTCGGAGCCAATGGCGCGATCGCAAAATGCCGGCGCTCGCCGGCAGGGGGCCGCACGAGCGATTCGTGGCCTCCGGGCCGCTGCGGATCTGGACCGAGCGGGTCGGGGATCGGCGGCTTCCCGCCGTTCTGATGGTCATGGGTTCGGCCGCTCAGGGGGATCAGCTGTCGATCACCGCGCCGACCTCGATCGTGCACGGCGACCAGGACCCGGTTCATCCGCTCGGCCACGGCGAGGCCCTGGCCGCCGCGATTCCAGGCGTCGGGATGGGCCATGTGATGACCTCACCCGGCCTGCCCGAGGAGGTCGCCGACCTGATCCGGCTGTGACACCGGGCCGGCACGAACCCGGGTGGTGTGCGGGCCGGGATGGCTGCGCAGCGTCCGATGTGGCAGGTTGAACGGGCTTATCCCCTCTATCGCCGGAGAGCCGACATGACACCGCCGCCCGAGATGAACCCGCTGGTCCCGCACTCCGCACGGATCTACGACTACCTGCTGGGCGGCAAGGACAACTTCGAAGCCGACCGCAAGGTGGGCGACCGGATCCGCGAGCAGAACCCGGGTGTGCCGATCTCGATGCGGGCGAACCGCCGATTCATGATCAAGTCGGTGCGGTGGTTCGCGGAGCAGGGGTTCCGCCAATTCCTCGACCTCGGGACCGGGCTGCCCGTACCGCACCCGAACCTGCACGAGGTCGTCCAGGAGATCGACCCGGCGGCCCGCGTGGTGTATGTCGACAACGACCCGCTGATCATGGTGCACGCCCGCGCGCTGATGACCAGCACGCCGCAAGGGTCGGTCACCTACCTGGAGGAGGACCTCCGCACCCCGGAGAAGATCATGAACTCCGCGGCGGTCCGGGACCAGCTCGACCTCACCCGGCCGGTCGCGGTGTCGATCATCGCGGTGTTGCAGCACATCGTCGACGACGACCAGGCCCGCGGCATCATCGACGCGCTGATGGGCCCGCTCGTGCCGGGCAGCGCGCTCGCCCTGTCGGTGGTCACCGTCGACCACGATCCGGACGGTGAGAAGACGATCGCGGCGTACAACAGTGGTGGCGTGCCGGTCGTCGCCCGTACCCACGCGCAGACGGTCGCGCTGTTCGACGGCCTGCAGGTGCAGCCGCCGGGCGTCGTGCAGGTGCACAAGTGGCGGCCTGCGGACGAGGACGAGCAGCTCAGCGACGAGACCGTCTACATGTACGGCGGGGTGGCGTTCAAGCGCTGAGGCCGCCGGCGGGCGGGTTGCCCGGCACCGGCGTGCGGGGTTTGTGGCAGACTCCCGGCCGTGGGTGACGACAAGGGTTTGCTGGAGGCCCGGGCGCTCGTTCCCGCCGAGGGCGGCGAGTGGAACGGTCTGCTCTTCGACAACCCGTCCGTGGGGGTGGCGCCGGCCCTGACGTGGACGTTCCGGGTGCCGTTGGCCGATGTGGACGGTGAGCCGGCCGCGCTGGACGTCGAGTGGCTGCCGGTGCGCACCGGCGGCTGGCGGGCGATGGCGGGGCTGGCCGCGAGCAGCGACGAGTTCGCCGAGCCGGCCGAGGCGAGCGTGCGTTTCCAGGGTCATCACCGCTACCAGCGGGTGGCGGTGAGGGTGCTGGAGCAGCAGGGCACCCGGATCCGGGTGGCGATCACGGTCGCCGGTGACCTGGACCAGCTGGGGCCGCCGGAGTTCGCGGTCGAGGCGTGGCTGCGGTTCACCGGTATCCTGGTGCAGCTCAGCGGCGTGACCGGCGCGGACGAGGCGTTGCGCCGGCTGGCGGAGTTCACCGACACCAGCGGGCTGGCCGAGGTGAGCGACCCGCGCGGTATCGCGTACATGTTCATCGGGGAGTGACGCCATGACCAGCAGGACGATCCGCATCACGGTGCGGGGCTCCTTCGACGGCCTCAGCGACGCGCAGCTGGCGGAACTGGTCGCCGATCAGGCCAACCACGACTTCCTGCGGACGGAGTACACCGCCGACGGTTACCTGGCCTACGATCTGCCGGCCCGTCCGTTCTTCACGTTCCGCTTCGCCGACGAGGTCACCGACGAGGCCGGCATCTCCCGGGCGGCCGTACGGGCGGAGTCGCGCGCCGCCGCCTGGATGGCCGAGCGTGGCTACCCCGTGAAGAACCTGACCTCGCAGACCGTCGACATGTCCACCGTCCCGCTGGGCAAGCGGGGCCGCCGGGAGGCCGACCGCCGCGGCTGACCCGGTCGAGCGGCCCGGCGCGCAGGGGGACACGTGCGGATCGGCGCGGGTGGTGGGCTCGTCTGCGGCACCGTGACGGCCCTGGCGATGGGCGGCGTGTTCGCGGCGCTCGACGAGTACCAGGTCGCGGACATGGCCGACCACGACGCCACGATCGGGGTGGCCGGTGGGTTCTGCGCCGGCGCCGCCGCCATGCTCACCGTCGCGGTCCTGCGCACGCTGCGCCGCGGTCGCTGGCCGGCGGGGCAGGTGTTCCTGCCGGTGATGATGGTGCCGGCCGTGCTGACCGCGTTCGTGTCCGGCGCCGAGCGGGACCAGCTCGAGACGGCGGCGTTGTGGGCGGTCGCGGCGATGGTCATGCATCTGCTGATCGGCGGGGTGCGCTGGACCCGGGCGGTGCCGGGCGTCGCGGCGGTGTGCGCGGTCGCGGTCCTCGCGTCGTGGGGCCGCCAGCACCGGTGGCGGGCGCACAAGTTCGAGGCGCTCGGCCTGGCGATGTACGTGCCGCAGGTGGCCGGCTACCGGCTGACCGGCACCTACGCGGGCCGCAGCCATCTGATCGAGCGGCTGACCGATGACTCCGGGCACGGCATCGACGTGTGGATCGGCCGCGACGACGGCGGTTGCGCCGGCGGTCTGCCGTGGTGCCTGCCGGGAGGGGCCCGGATGACGCTCGTCCCGGCGCCGGGCGCGGACATCGCCGTACGGGAGGTCGAGGCCTGGTTCCTGGCCGGCTTCCCGGACGACGGGACCGTGCGGGAACCCGACTGAGGAGGCGGACGTGGGCCACAATGGGGCTCATGTTTGTGATCAGGGAGCGGTTCTTCTCGGTCGGCGACGACTTCGACGTCCTCGACGAGCACGGCGCGAAGCTGTACCACGTCGACGGCAAGGTGCTCAGCGTTCGCAACAAGGTGGTCATCGAGGACCCGTCGGGTGAGGAGGTCGCGTCGGTGCACCGGCACCTGATCGCGGTGCGCCCGACCTACGAGATCCGCATCGGTGGTGACGAGGTCGCCGAGGTGCGCAAGAAGCTGTTCACCCCGTTCCGGGACAGGTTCACCATCGACCTGCCCAACGCCGAGGACCTGGAGATGAAGGGTGACCTGCTCGACCACGAGTACGTCATCGAGCAGGGCGGCTACCAGGTGGCCCAGGTCTCCAAGCGCTGGCTGAGCGTGCGCGACACCTACGCGGTGCAGACCGTCGACGACATCGACCCGCTGCTGATCATCTGCAGTGTGCTGGCCCTGGACCTGGCCATGGCCCGCGAGGAGAAGTCCCGCGCCGGGGACGACGACTAGGGACGGCGGCGGCGTCAGGCCCTCGGCGCGCGCCGAGGCCCGGCATCCGGGGCGCGGCGAGGATCAGGATGCGCCTCGTCCGGCGCGGACTCGGGGTGCGGGCGTCAACCCGGAGTTGACGCCCGAGGGATCGTCAACCTAAGGTTGACGGCATGACGCAGCCTCCCGTCCGGCTGGACGACCTCATCTCCGCCATCAACCAGAACCACGAGGACGACGCGCTGGCCAAGCTGTCCGCCGCCGTGCTGCTGGGCGACCACCTCGGCGAGCTCGCCGACCACCTGATCGGCCACTTCGTCGACCAGGCCCGCCGCGCCGGCGCCTCGTGGACCGACATCGGCCGCAGCATGGGCGTGTCGAAACAGGCCGCGCAGAAGCGGTTCGTCGGCAAACCCGACCTCGACCCGTCACAGGGCTTCTCGAAGTTCACGACGGCCGCCCGCAAGGTCGTGGTCGCCTCGATGAGCCAGGCCAAGGGCATGGGACACCCGGAGATCCACGTCGAGCACCTGCTCGTCTCGCTGCTCGACGTCCCCGGCTCGATCGGCGCCGAGGCCCTCGCGGCGCAGGGCGTGCAGCCGGACGCGCTGCGCCGGGCGGTGATCGCGGCATTGCCGCCGGCGCAGACCGATGTGCCCGACGTGCCGATGGTGCCGTTCGACGCCCGCTCCCGGAAGGTGCTGGAGCTGACCTTCCGGGAGGCGCTGCGCCAGCAGCAGGACAGCGTCAGCACCGGCCACATCCTGCTGGCCGTGCTGGAGGAGGAACCGGACGGCGGTGTGCTCGGCGGTCTGGGGGTGACCAAGCAGGCCGCCGACTCCTTCGTGGCGCGGGCCGAGCCGGAGAGCTAGCCGAACGGGAACTCGGCAACCGTGCTCCACGGCCCGCTGCCGGCCGGGCCGGTGATCAGCCGCATCGAGGTGACCCGCGCGTGGATCGGCCCGTGCGCCAGCACCGCGGCACCCGCCGCGCGACGGACGGCGGGTGGGTGATCGTGGCCGATCGTCAGGTGCGGGATCACCTCGTCGTGCACGCCGCCGTAGGGCTGCACGCCGGGGAAGTACGACATGACCTCCGCGGTGAGCCGCCGGAACGGCTCGGCGGGCTCGGGGTCGAGCCACACCACCCGTTCGCCGAACCAGCCCAGGCGCCGCAGGATCATCTCGAAGCGCGCGACGCGGCCCGCGACGGCGCCGAGCAGCCCCAGATCCAAGCCGCGCAGCGCAGCGAACGGGTACAGCACCGTCACGTGGGCGGGGACGCCCCACGCGGCGGCCCGGTCGAGCTTCTCGCGATGCGCGGCGACGGCCGGCTCGGCCTCGGGCACCGCGACGATCAACGCGGTCTGCGCGGCGCCGGCCCTGACAGATGTCATGGACAGAGCATGACGCATGCCCCCGCCGCGGCCCCGCCCGTACGGCAAGCATGGTTGTCATGACCCTCACCGCCACCAGAAGCGTCCCAGCAGTGCACCTCGACGGGGTGGTCAAGCGTTTCGGCGCGGTCACCGCCGTCGACGGGATCGACCTGTCGATCCGGGCCGGGGAGGTGGTCGCCCTGCTCGGCCCGAACGGCGCCGGCAAGACCACCACGGTCGACATGCTGCTCGGCCTGTCCCAGCCCACCGAGGGCACCGTGCAGGTGTACGGCCGTCAGCCGCACGACGCCGTCGCGCTGGGCCTGGTGTCGGCCGTCATGCAGACCGGCGGGCTGCTCAAGGACTACACGGTCGAGGAGACCGTGCGGCTGACCGCGGTGCTGTTCGGCAAGCCGCGCAGCGCCGTCGACGAGGCGCTGCGCCGCGCCGGCATCGCCGGCATCGGCAAGCGGCTGGTCGGCAAGTGCTCCGGCGGCCAGCAGCAGCGCCTGCGGTTCGCGATGGCGTTGCTGCCCGACCCGGAACTGCTCATCCTCGACGAGCCGACCACCGGCATGGACGTCGCCG
Organism: uncultured Actinoplanes sp.; assembly: GCF_934643405.1. Lineage (GTDB taxonomy): Bacteria > Actinomycetota > Actinomycetes > Mycobacteriales > Micromonosporaceae > Actinoplanes. Next base: position 13,463 of record NZ_CAKUCL010000127.1, on the reverse strand, counting down.
GCCGCCACGACTTCTGGCAGGCCATCCGCCAGGACGCGCGCGGCGGCCGTACGGTCATCTTCGCCACCCACTACCTGGAGGAGGCCGACGCGTACGCCGACCGGGTGGTCTTCGTGCGCCGCGGCCGGATCGTCGCCGACGGCACCGCCTCGCAGGTCAAGGCCCTCGCGTCCGGCCGCACGGTGCGTGCCACCCTGCCCGGCGCCACCGAGTCCGAGCTGCTCGGCATCGCCGGCGTGGACACCGCGGAGGTGCGCGGCGACACGATCTACCTGCACGGCAAGGACACCGACGGGATCGCCCGGCACCTGCTGACCCGCACCTCCGCCCGGGACCTGGAGATCACCTCCCGGAACCTGGAGGAGGCGTTCCTGACCCTGACCGCCGACGACGACACCACCGGGAGCATCCGATGACCGTGACGACACCCGCCCGCGACCTTCCGAAGTTCGGCGGCTTCTCGGCCGGGATGATCGGGCTCGAGCTGCGCCGGATGATGCGCAACAAACGCACCGTCGTGTTCACCCTGATCATGCCGGCGGTGTTCTTCCTGCTGTTCGGCACGAGCAGCAGCTACAAGACCGAACGGGTCGGCGCCGGCAACCTCACCGGCTACGTGCTGATCAGCATGGCCGTGTACGGGGCGATGCTGGCCACGACCTCCGGCGGCGCGATGGTCTCCATCGAACGGGCCGCCGGTTGGAGCCGGCAGCTGCGGCTGACCCCGCTGCGCCCGCTGGCCTACATCGCGGTGAAACTGGCACTCGCCATGATCATCGGTGGGGTGTCGGTCGCGGTGGCGTTCGCGGTCGGGGCCTTCTCGGGGGCGCAGCTGCCGGCCTCCGCCTGGATCGGCTGCGGGCTGCTGGCCTGGGTGTGCGCGCTGGTGTTCGCCGCGTTCGGCCTGTTCATGGGCTACCTGCTGCCCAGCGAGAACGTCATGCAGATCCTCGGCCCGGTGCTGGCGGTGCTGTCCTTCGCCGGTGGGCTGTTCGTACCGGTCGACCAGCTCGGCTCCACCTTCGCCACCATCGCGAAATTCACTCCCGTGTACGGCGTCGGCGAGATCGCCCGTTACCCGCTGACCCACGACGGGAACCTGTGGCTGGCCGCGCTGAACGTGGTGGTGTGGACGGCGTTGTTCGCCGCGGGCGCGATGTGGCGGTTCCGGCGCGACACCGCCCGGGTCTGACCGAGGTAGTTTCATGCGCATGCAGGCGGCGGAGAACCCCGGCCGGGGCCTACGGTACGGCTGGCTCTTCGCCGCCGTGTGGCTGGTCTACCTGACCGAGAACGTCAAGGCCCTGCTCGCCGCCGCGAACCCCTGGTGGCGGATGGCCGGGCTGGCCGCGGTGGTGCTGTTCGCCGCCACCTACCTGTACGGGGTCAGCATCACCCGGCAGGTGCGCCACGACCAGCGGGCCCGCACCGCCGCGTTCGTGGTGCGCGCCTGGCTGGTCATCGTGGCCATGCTGGTGCTGTTCGGCGCGCAGATCCCGGCGGGGCAGGCGCACGCGCTGCCCTGCCTGGTGTACGTGGCCGCGTTCGGGATGGTCGCGCTTCCGCTGGCGCAGGCGCTGCCGCTGGCGGCGCTGCTGTTCGGCACGGCCGAGGGGCTCCCGGCGTTGCTGCCCGGCTGGTCGGACAACGGCTACGGCCTGGCGGTGCTGCTCGGCTCGGCCGCCACGTGGGGGCTGCGGCTGGCCGCGGACCGTCAGCGCCGGCTGGTGGACACCCAGCAGGAACTGGCCGACCTGGCGGTGCAGAACGAACGGGCCCGCATCGCCGCCGACCTGCACGACATCCTCGGGCACTCGCTGACGGTGGTCACGGTCAAGGCGGAGCTGGCGCAGCGCCTGCTCGACGTCGACCTGGACCGGGCCCGCAAGGAGCTGGCCGACCTCGAATCGCTGGCACGGGACGCGCTGTCCGATGTGCGGTCGACGGCCATGGGCGTACGGGGAATCTCGCTGCCCGGGGAGATCGCGGCCGCCCGAGAGGCGCTCGCCGCGGCGAACGTCGAAGCCGAGCTGCCCGGCGCCGCCGATGACGTGCCCAGCCGCAACCGCGAGCTGTTCGCGTGGACCATCCGCGAGGCGGTGACCAACATCGTGCGGCACGCCAAGGCCCGACACGCGTGCGTACGGCTGGGACCGTCGAGTGTGGAGATTCTCGACGACGGGGTGGGGTGTCTGTCGCCGGCCGCCGGCGGGCAGGGACTGTCCGGCCTGCGGCGGCGCGCCGACGCCCTCGGCGCCTCCCTGACCGTCGGCGGCCGCGAGGACCAGCAGGGCTTCCGAGTACGGGTGGAGATCCCCTCATGATCAAGTTGTTGCTCGCCGACGACCAGGCCCTGGTGCGCGGCGCCATGGCCGCGCTGCTCGACATGGAGCCGGACCTGAAGGTCGTGGCCGAGGTCGGCCGCGGCGACGAGGTGGTCGCCGCGGCGCTCGCGAACGACATCGACGTGGCGCTGCTGGACGTCGAGATGCCCGGCATGGACGGCATCACCGCGGCCCGCGAGCTGCGGCGGGCGGTGCCGTCCGCCAAGATCCTGATGGTGACGACGTTCGGCCGCGCCGGCTACCTGCGCCAGGCGATGGCCGCGGGCGCCGGCGGCTTCATCGTCAAGGACACCCCGGCCCGGCAGCTGGCCGATGCGGTGCGCCGGGTCCACCAGGGGCTGCGGGTGGTCGATCCGGCCCTGGCCGCGCAGTCGCTCGCCCAGGGCGACTCGCCGCTGACCGACCGGGAGACCGACGTGCTGCGCTCGGCGCGCGACGGGGGCACGGTGGCCGACATCGCCCGCGAGCTGCACCTGTCCGAGGGCACGGTCCGCAACCACCTGTCCGCGGCGATCGGCAAGACCGGCGCGCGCACCCGGGCCGAGGCGGTGCGGCTGGCTCGCGACAACGGCTGGCTGTTGTCCTGAGGACCGCCCGCGATCGCCCGCACCCGGCTTGCCGCCTGTCCGGAGCGTCGCGGTGGCTTGACGTTTTCCCATATGGGAAAGTATGATGGTGGTCATGGCACGAGCAGCGACGACGTCGGACGCGTTCAACGCGATCGCGGAGCCGCAGCGCCGAGACATCCTGGTGCTGCTGCGGGCCGGTGAGCGGCCGGTGACCGACCTGGCCCAGCGGCTGGGGATGAGTGTGCCGGGCGCCTCCAAGCACCTGCGGGTGCTGCGGGAGGTGGGGCTGGTGCGCGTGCGCGGGGCGGGCAAGCAGCGCCTCTACGGCCTCGACGCCCGCGGGCTGCGGCCGGTCCACGAGTGGACCGGCGGGTTCGAGCAGTTCTGGACCGGGAGTTTCGACCGGCTGGACAGCTACATGCAGGAGTTCAGGACACGGCAGGAGGAATGACCAATGGCAGAAGCGGGCCCGTACACCCGGGCGCAGCCGTCGACGGCCGACCGGGAGATCGTGATCCACCGGGTCGTCGACGCGCCGCGGGAGCTGGTTTTCGAAGTGTTCACCGAGGTGCGGCACCTGTCGCGGTGGTGGGGACCGGAGGGGTTCAGCACCACCACACGGTCGTTCGCGTTCCACGTCGGCGGCGAGTGGGAGTTCGTCATGCACGGACCGGACGGGACGGACTACCCCGAATGGATCACCTGGACCGAGATCACCCCGCCGGAGCGGATCGCGTTGCTGCACGGCGAGTCCCGCGACGACCCGAACGCCTTCGCGTCGGTACTGACGTTCGAGGCCGACGGCGCGGCGACCCGGGTCGTGATGCGCACGGTGTTCCGCACCAGGCAACTACGCGACGAGGCGGTCGAGAGGTATCACGCGATCGAGGGCGGCCGGCAGACCCTGGGCAACCTGGCGGCCTACCTCGCCGAGATCGTCCGGAAGGGGGCGCGGGGCTGATGGCCGGCAAGGTGTTCTTCAGCGTGTCGATGTCGCTGGACGGATTCGTCGCGCCGGAATCGCTCGACGACCTGATGGGGCCGCAGTGGCGGGAACTGCAGGCGTGGATCTTCCCGCAGCGGTTCTTCCGGGAGAACCTGAAGATCGGCCAGGGCGGTGCGGAAGGCCGCGACAACGACATCGTGCGTGAGACGTTCGAGCGCACCGGCGCGAGCGTCATGGGCAGGCGCATGTTCGACGCCGGGGAGAAGGCGTGGCCGGACGAGGCGCCGTTCCACACCCCGGTCTTCGTCGTCACGCACACCGGGCGTGACCCGTGGGAGCGGCCGGGCGGGACCACCTTCCACTTCGTCGGCGACGGCATCGGGCCCGCGCTCGAGCGGGCCCGCGAGGCCGCCGGCGACCGCGACGTCCGCATCGCCGGCGGCGGCGCGACGATCCTGCAGTACCTCAACGCCGGGCTGGTCGACGAGTTCTCGATCGCGCTGTCGCCGGTGCTGTTCGGCGCCGGGATCCGCCTGTTCGACGGCGTGGACGCGTCCCGGGTCGCGCTGGAGCCGGTCCGCTCGGAGCCGTCGTCGCGGGTGACGCACCTGACCTACGCCGTCCACCGGCGGTAGCCGAGGGTGGCCAGGTGCCGGTGGCGGGACTTGGCCTGGAGCCCGGCAGCGCTACGACCCCTGGCCGCGAGGTGGGTCAGCCCGCTCCTCGGCGCGGGCGCGGGTCTCGTAGAGCATCCGCCACAGCACCCGCTCGCGCAGCGGGTTGCGGCCGTCGGTGAACAGCCGGTCGAGCCGGGCGCGGGGGATGGCCTTGTCCAGCGGGCCATCGTCTGCTCGTAGATCTCCGGGGTGAGCGCCGCGACCGACAGCTGATCCCCGGCGGTCTCGCGCAGCCGGCGCAGGGTCTCGCGGGGGCGACGCGACACTGCCGAAAGACAAATCCGCGTACGCGCGAAGTGCAGTTTCCGTGGTGGGTCGGGCAGATGTGCGCCAGGACCTCGTCGCCGACCTGGCGTCCGGTCCGGCGCAGGGCGGCCACGCCGAGCCCGGGGTACTCGGTGGACCAGCACCTAGCCGGCGGCGCTGATGACCCGTCCGCCGAGCCCGGACCGAGAGGTGGGTTGGCCGACCAGTTCGACGAGAACGTCGTCGCGGCAAGCCTCGCCGAACACGGCGGTGACGGCCCCGGTGAACGCGGAGACGAGCCGGGCGACGACGCCGGCCGCGTCCGGCCGGGCGAACACCTCCTCGCGCATGCCGAAGGTGACCGAGGGCGCGGCGGTGGCGACCGGCGCTCCGCCGCGAGCCCATCGGCCGGCGGGGATGCCGATGAGCCGGACCTCCACCGAGCTGCGGGCCCATTCGCCGTACACGGACACGACGGCGTCGGTGAGCTGCCCGATGAGGCCGGGTTCGCGCCCGGCGAGTTCGTGGTCGAGCGCGTAGAGCGTCACGTGGGGCATCGGGGGCTCCTCGATGGCAGAGAGCGGTCAGGGGTGCGGCGGGCTCGTGGACGGCCCGGCGGTCGGTGGTGCGCGACGGCGTTGCCTTGGTGAGCCGTACCTGAGAAGTCCTGGAGCCGAATTTCGGGTGCAACCGACTGGCAACCGTAAGTGACCGTTCGTTGCACCCCGCGCCACGAAAAGTTCTCCCCGTCAGCCGGTGAGCGGCGACGAACACAGGGGGGAACCAGCAATGAGCGCCAGCACCAAGACCGTCACCCGCGAGCAGGAAACCCTCATCCGGGAGAACATGGCCCTGGTCGGCCACATGGTCCGCGAGATGCTCTTCAAGGTTCCGCCGCACGTGCACCGCGACGACCTGGCCTCGGCCGGCTACGCGGCGCTGGTCACCGCCGCCCAGGCATACGACGCGCAGCGCGGCATCCCGTTCGGCCGGTTCGCCGCGATGCGGGTGCGCGGCGCGCTGCTGGACGAGCTGCGCGGCATGGACTGGGCGTCGCGCTCGGTGCGGGCCCGGGCCCGGCGCGCCGAGGTCGCCCGGCAGGAGCTGACCGCTCAGCTGGGCCGCACCCCGAACCCGACCGAGCTGGCCGAGCTGCTCGGTGTCGCGGTCGGCGAGCTCAGCACGGTCGACGACGACGTGCAGCGCGCGGCGGTGCTGTCGTTGCAGGGCTTCACCGCCGGCACCGCCGAGGACATGGTCACCGAGTCGTCGATGAACCCGGAGGAGCTGCTGCTGCACCGCGAGCGCATCGGCTACCTGCACGACGCGGTCTCGGTGCTGCCGGAGCGGCTGCGTTTCGTGGTGGAGGCGTCGTTCCTGCAGGAGCGGCCGCTGTCCGAGGTGGCCGCCGAGCTGGGTGTCACCGAGTCGCGGGTGTCGCAGCTGCGCACCGAGGCGCTGGCGCTGCTCAAGGACGGTCTGAGCACACACATGGAGCAGAAGGACAACGGTGTGGCCAAGGACGGCGCGGTGGCGCGCCGCCGGGCGGTGTACGCGGCGCAGATCGCGGCCCGCAGCACCATGGCGACCCGCCTGGCCGCCACCGACGCGCACGGCATGCGTAAGGCCGCGTGAGGTTCTCACCGGCTGCTGCCGAGGAAGTCCAGCAGCAGCCGGTTGACCTCCCCGGGGCGTTCCAGGCTGGGCAGGTGCCCGGCCCAGCCGAGCTCGACATGCCGCGCGAACGGCAGCCGGACCTGCCGGAAGTCCGGCAGGTCGTGCGCACCGGTGACCAGCAGCGCCGGCGCGGTGACGGCCGCGAGATCGAACGCGACCTCGATCGGTGGCGGGTCGGCTGCCGCGGCGAGCTGCTGGGCATAGGCGTGCGCCTGCATGTCCCGTACGGCGGAAACCGTCCGTTGATCTGCCGAAGGCCCGACGAACGTGGCCGCCATCAGCTCGGCGGCCGCGTCGATGTCACCCGCCTCGACGAGCGCCCCCTCCCGGTCCCACACCGCGCGCAGCTGCGGGCCCGGCCGCATGTCCGGCAGCGCCGTGCACAGCAGCACCAGGCGTGTCACCAGCTGCGGCCACCGCGCGGCGATCTCCAGCGCGACCCGCCCGCCGCCGGACGCCCCGACGATCGCCGTCGGCTCGGTGATCAGCTCCCGTACCCGGCAGGCGGTGTCGTACGGCTCGGCCGGCACCGGTGACTCGCCGAAGCCCGGCAGGTCGCAGCGGATGACCCGCCGGCCCGCGGCGACCAGCGCGGGCACCGTCGGATCCCACATGCGGCGATCGCAGATCGTCGAATGCAGCAGCAGCACCGGGGCTCCGGCGCCGGACACGTCGTGGGATAGCGTCATCGCGGGCAGGCTAGCCGCACGGCCACCGTGGGCGCAGCCGGTTTTCCGTGCGCGAGGAGGACGCGAGATGGTGACGTTGCAGGATGTGCGGGACGCGGCCAAGCAGATCGCCGGGGCGGCGCACCGCACCCCGGTGATCCGTTCACGCACCCTGGACGCGGCCGTCGGCGCCGAGGTGTTCATCAAGGCGGAGAACCTGCAACGCGTCGGCGCATTCAAGTTCCGCGGCGCGTACAACGCCATCTCGCGGCTCACCCCGCAGCAGCTGGAACGCGGCATCGCGGCGTACTCGTCGGGCAACCACGCGCAGGCCGTCGCGCTGGCCGCCCGGGAGCTGGGCAGCACCGCGGTGATCGTGATGCCGGCCGACACGCCGCGCTCGAAGCTGGACGCGGTCGCCGGGTACGGCGCAGAGATCGTCACCTACGACCGGTACACCGGTGACCGGGAGGCGATCGGCGCGCAGCTGGCCGCCGAGCGGGGGCTGGCGCTGATCCCGCCGTACGAGCACGAGCACGTCATCGCCGGTCAGGGCACCGCGGCGCTGGAGCTGATCGAGGACGCCGGCGAGCTGGACGCGCTCGTCGTGCCGGTCGGCGGCGGCGGGCTGATGGCGGGCAGCGCCACCGCCGCCAAAGGCCTGCTGCCGGACATCCGGATGGTCGGCGTCGAACCGGAGGCGGGCGACGACACGAAACGCTCGCTGCGGGCGGGGGAGCGGGTCAGCATCCCGGTGCCGCGCACCATCGCCGACGGGCAGGCCGCGTCCATCCCCGGCGCGATGACCTTCGACATCAACCGGCGGCTCGTCGACGAGATCGTGCTGGTCTCCGACGAGGAGATCCGCGACGCGCTGCGCTTCGCCGTGGACCGGCTCAAGCTGGTGATGGAACCGAGCGGCGCCACCGGCATCGCCGCCCTGCTCACCGGCAAGCTGCGGCCGGTGCCGGCCCGCATCGGCGTGATCGTCTCCGGGGGGAACGTGGGCGCGGCCCGGCTCGCCGAGCTACTCGCCTAACACCTTCGTCTCCACCGCGGGGTCCAGGCCGGCCGCCGTGCGGTCGGCTCGCTGCGGCGCGTCCCCGGGCAGCGAGCACAGCCAAGCCCACGTGTCCTCGACGGTCTCGCGGACCGGCCGCGCGCGCAGCCCGGCGGACAGGGCCTTGGACACGTCGGCGCCGTGCATGAAGTCGTGGTCGGGACCCGGCGGCAGCCAGATCGGCAGCTGCGTCCACGGTTCGATCCCGGCCGCCGCGATCACCGCGGGATCGGTCCAGCGCAGCTCGGCGCGGCCGCCGGTGACCTCGTTGGCGATGTCGAGCAGCTCACCGGTGGTGGTGTGGCCCGGCCGGCTGACCAGGTTGTACGGGCCGGTCAGTCCCGCCGGCACGGCGTCGAGCAGGAACCGGGCCAGGTCGCGGGCGTCGATGTACTGCACCGGCAGGTCCCGCGGGCCGGGCGCCAGGGTGGGGCCGCCGCGGGCCAGCCGGGTCAGCCACCACGGCAGCCGGCCGACGTCCTCGTGCGGGCCCAGGATCAGCCCGGCGCGGGCCAGCAGCACCGGGCCGCCGAACGCCTCGGCCGCCATCTCGCCGCGCAGCTTGTCACCGGCGTAGCCCGGTTCGGCCGGATCGGTCAGCGGGGCGTCCTCGGTCAGCGGCGCCGCGCCGAGCCACCGGTAGACCGAGCGGCTCGACACGTACTGGTAGACGCCCGCCCTGCCGGTCAGCAATTGCGCCGTACGCCGTACGACCTCCCCGGCGCCCGACCACGTGTCCACCACCGCGTCCCACGCGCCGTCGCCCAACGCGCCCAGATCCGCGGTGCGGTCGCCGGTCAGCACCCGCACGCCCGGCGGCGGCTCCCGCAGCCCCCGGTTGAACACGGTCACCTCGTCGCCGCGGCGCACCGCCTCGCCGGCCAGGACCCGGCCCACGAACCCCGACCCACCCAGAATCAGCAGTCTCATGGGTACCGACACTGCCCGGCCGGCCACCAGCCACGCCAGGGCTGTCTGCCCTCGGCAGAACTCAGAACAGGGTCTGCAACGCCTCCACGACCAGGGCGTGATCCTCGGCCTGCGGAAGCCCGGACACCGTGACCACGGCGACCACCCCGACATCCCGTACGCGAACGGGAACCGCGCCGCCGTGCGCCGCGAACGCCGCCGGATCCACCCCCATGCTCGCGTCCAGCTCCTGCCCCTTGGCCGCGAGCCGCCGCCCGACCAGGTACGACGACGCCCCGTACCGCTGCACCACCCGCACCTTGCGCTCGATCCACGCGTCGTTGTCCGCCGTCGCGCCCGGCAACGCGGCGTGGAACAGCTGCTGCACGCCGCGCCGGATGTCGATCGCCACCGGCAGCTGCCGCTGCTGCGCCAGCGCCACCAGCGACGAACCCAGCCGCCACGCGTCGTTGTCGTCGAACCGGTCGAACACCAGCTCGCGCTCCTGCGCCTCGAGCTCCAGGATCAGATCATCGGTCATGCCGATCATTATCGGCGCCGCCGTCGCTGGAGCCAGATGCCCAGCGCCGCGCCCGCTATGAAGATCATCATGGTGCAGCACAACGCCTTGGCGAACACCATCGCCCCCTTCGATTCGTTAGGGTCGGTAACCGTGCGCCTGGCCACCTTCAACCTGCTGCACGGCAGGTCACTGTCCGACGGCACGGTACACGCCGGCCGGGTCGCCGCGGCGGTCGCCGACCTCGACGCCGACGTCCTCGGCCTGCAGGAGGTCGACAAGGCCCAGCCCCGCAGCGGCCTGCTCGACCTCACCGCCATCGCCGCCGAAGCCCTCGACGCCCCGGTCCACCGCTTCGCCGCCGCCGTCGTCGGCACCCCCGGCGAGACCTGGCAACCCTGGCGCAGCGACGACGACAACCTCCACCCCCTGTACGGCATAGCGCTCGTCAGCCGGTTCCCGGTGGTGCACTGGCAGATCACCGCCCTGCCGGCCGCGCCGGTCCGCTCACCGGTCTACACCCCGGACGACGGGCTGATGCTGCTCAAGGACGAGCCCCGGGTGCTGCTGGCCGCGGTGCTCGACACCCCCGGCGGGCAGATGACGGTCGCCACCACCCACCTGTCGTTCGTGCCCGGCTGGAACGTGCGGCAGCTGCGCCACGCCGTACGGGCCCTGCGGAATCTGCCCGCGCCGCGGGTGCTCCTCGGCGATCTCAACATGCCGGCCGGGCCGGTGCGGGCGTTCAGCGGATGGAAGCCGCTCGGCCGGGCGGCCACCTTCCCCAGCCCGTCACCCAAGGCGCAGCTCGACCACGTGCTGGCCGACCCGCGGGGGATGCGGGCGCTGGGGCGGGTGGTGCAGGTCCTCGCGCCGCACCCACCCGTCTCCGACCACCGGCCGCTGATCGTTCAGCTGGACCGCTCGTCCGCGCCCGCCTCGCGGAGGTAGACGTCCTCCAGGCCGTCCTCCGGGTCCCACTGCTCGCCGACCTTCGTGAACCCCTGACCGGCGATCGTCGCCCGGGAACCGGCGTTGTCCGGCCGGATGCTCGCCCGCACCGCGGTGACCCGGGGGTCGGCGTCGGCCCGCTCCAGCAGCGCGGTCAGGATCGCGCGCGCATAGCCGCGGCGGCGGTGGGCCGGATCCACCGAGTACGCGACCTCGACCACCCCGTCGGCGTCCGGCGGCCCATGGAACCCTCCGTGACCGACCACCACACCCTCCGGCTCGGCCACCGCGGCCCGGGCGATCCAGTCGGCGCTGGCCGGATCGCGCTGGATCTGCTCCAGACGAACCCGCCACAACCAGGACTCATCCACCAGGTACTGGCTCAGTCGGATGCCCGCGGCCGCACTCGCGGCGTCGAGATCACCCTCGATCAGCGCGGCCAGGGCGGCGGGGGATAGCTGTACGAATCGGATATCCGGCACGCCACGCATGATCACACCTCGTGGTGATCATTGCTAGCCCGAGGCATTTAGTTGTGGACAACTTAATTGCGTACTACCGTTATTGGCGTGCCTGAGTCGCCTGCCGAGCATCCCGCAACGCCGTCATCCGCGCCTGCGCTCTCCCCGGCACTGGAACGGATGATCTGCTTCCAGCTGTACGCGACAAGCCGCGCGCTCACCAACCTCTACCGCCCCGTGCTCGACGAGCTCAGCCTCACCTACCCGCAGTTCATCGCCATGGTCGTCCTCTGGGAGCAGGGCCCGGCCACCATGCGCGACCTCGGCCGCATCCTCGAACTCGACAGCGGCACCCTGTCACCGCTGATCAAACGCCTCGAAAGCCAGGGCTTCGTGCGTCGCGTCCGCGGCACCACCGACGAACGCACCGTCGAGATCCACCTCACCGACGAGGGAACCCACCTGCGCCGGCGCGTCGAGGGCACCGACCTCATGCGCCGCTTCGCCGCGGCCCTCGACCTCGAGCTCGACGAATACCGGCAACTCCACGACCTGCTGAGCCGCGTCCGCGCCTCAGCCACCGTCAACACCCTCTAGAAAGGCCCCCCATGCAAGCCCTCTACACCGCGTCCGCCACCGCCACCGGCGACGGACGGCAAGGCCACGTCCGCTCCAGCAACGGCGTCGTCGACACCGACCTGTCCGTGCCCAAGGAGATGGGCGGCCCCGGCGGCGACCTGCCCAACCCGGAGATGCTCTTCGCCTCCGGCTACGCCGCCTGCTTCCACAGCGCGCTCAAGGCCGTCGCCCGCATGCGCAAGATCGACCTCACCGACACGGCCGTCACCGTCGACGTCGGCATCGGCAAGAACGACGCCGGCGGCTTCGGCCTGCAGGCGGCCATCGAGGTCGAGATCCCCAGCGTCGACGCGGCCACCGCCCAGGAACTCGTCGAAGCCGCACACCAGGTCTGCCCGTACTCCAACGCCACCCGCGGCAACATCGACGTCGCGCTCAGCGTCGCCTAAAGATCACGCAGCGCGCGGTTGGTGCGGTTCGACCGTACGGCCGCGCGCTGCTGCGCCGCCGTCACCTCGATGTAGCCCTGCGTCGTCGACAACGACGCATGCCCCAGCAGCCGCATGATCTCCGACGCGTTCGCGCCGTCCTCGGCCAGCCTGGTGGCGAACGTGTGCCGCAGCGCGTGAAGCTGCGCACCCCGGGGGACACGATCGGTCACCCCGGCCCGGCGATAACACGACTGCACCAGATACTGCAGACCACCCCGCTGCAACGGCCGGCCCCGACGGTCCACCAGCAGCGCCTCGTCCTCGCCGGCGCGGCCGAAGCGCTGACGACGCGAATCGACATACCGCCTGAGCACCGCATCCAACTCCGGTTCGATCGGTACGGAACGAGGCCGCCCGCCCTTGCCGGCCACCTCCACCCACCGCTCACCGTCGCGACCCAGAACCGAGCCCACCCTCAGCGCCAGCAACTCCGACAGCCGAAGACCCGCGCACAGAGCCAGCGCCAGCACCGCCACGTCACGCTCCGGCCACGGATCGCGCTGCCGCTCATCCACCCTGCTCACCGCATCGAGCAACCGCTCCGGGGTGTCGTCGCCCCGCAACGGCTTGGGGGAGTGAGCCGCAAGCCGCGGCTTGTCGACCGCCGGCATCGGATTGCCCGCCACCAGCTGCTCGGTCACCAGGAACGTGAAGAACGCGTTCCAGGACGACCAGGCGCGCGCCACCGACGCAGGCGAACGATCCGCAGCGAACTTGGCGAACGCGCCGCGTAACGAACGAGGGGAGAGGTCACCCAGAGTGACCCCCTCGGGCCCGATCAACGAGGCGATCGACCCCAGATCTCTGCGGTACGCCTGGAGGGTGTGCACCGACGGCTTCCGCACCGCCCGGGCCACAAGAAACTCCTCGATCAGCTCGGCGACCAGGGGGAGTGGACCATGATCACGCCGATCGCCGGGGGTGTGGGCGGCGTGGTGGTTGCCGTCCTGCGGGGGGCGTCCGTCGAGGCGGCTGATGTCCCGCCGGGGGTGCCCGTCAAGGTGGTTGCCGTCCTGCCCGGTCCGCCCATCGAGGCGGGTGATGTCCTGCCGGAAGTGCCCGTCGAGGCGGGTGATGTCCTCCCGGGTCCGCTCGTCGACGCGGCCGTCCGCGCCCTCGCGATGATCGTTGCCGAGTCGTGCGTTGTGACCGTCCGGACTTTGCTTGTCCCACTCCCGCGCATCCTGCATAAGAGACATTATGCATGATTTAAGGACAAATGTACGGGACCATGGGCGCAGATTTCGGTGACATCCCGCCCGGGAGGCGCGCCGTGCCGTAGGAGCTGCCGTCATGCCCGGCCCGAGCGGCAGGGAGGGAGCGCGCGTTGGCGATGGACCCGACGGCGTCGTCGGGCGGCCTCG
>NZ_CAKUCL010000126.1 GCF_934643405.1 uncultured Actinoplanes sp. | reverse complement strand
GCGGCCGGCTGACCGCGACGTTCGGCGGCCGGCTGACCGCGACGGCCGGCCGCCGGCGGGGCCGGGCCGGCCTGACCGTGCAGCGTCGCGCCGGATCAGCTTCGGCGCGTCACTGCGTCGCGGTCGGCGGTCGGCCGGGGGCGCGTTCCCGCAGGAAGCGTCAGGACGCGGGTGCGTCGCCGTCGCTGATCAGGTTCTCCGGGTGGGTGGCCAGGAACTCGGCCAGCCGGTCGTTCTTGGCGGCGGCGAAGAGTTCCTTCGTCGCCGAATTCACGCCCTCGCCTCCGCCGTCGGCGTTGAAGGTGCCGCCGTTCGTCTTGATCGGGATCAGGTCGGCGGCGGCCACCGTCTTCATGCCGAACACGAAGTCCGTCTTGGACACACCGTGGGTGTCCATCTTGAGCGACGAACCCGCGGCGGACATGATTTTGGCGATCTTGTTCGGGTTGGTCACGATGCCGGCGCTCGTCGCCTTCTTGGCCATCGCGCGCAGCAGCTGCTGCTGATGCCGCTGACGGTCGTAGTCGCCGTTGCTGGAGTGCCGCAGGCGGGAGAACTCCAGGGCCTCCCACGGCTGCATGTTGCGGCAGCCCTTGCGGAACCACAACGCGTTCCTCGGCGGCGACGTCGGGTCGGCGCCGACGGCGTACTTCACCTTGCCCTTGGAGTCGACCGTGTAGTGACTCGACCACATGTCCTTGTCGACGCACATGTGCACGCCGCCCATCGCCTCGAGGATGCCCTTGAAGCCGTCGAAGTCGATGACGACGACCCCGTCGAAGGAGATGCCGGTCAGCTCGTGCACGGCCTTCGTGGCGAGCTTCGCCCCGCCCTGCCAGCCGCGGCCGTTCATCGAGCCCCAGGAGTACGCGGCGTTGATCTTCTCGGTGGTGCCGTTGAAGCCGATCGACGGGTCGGCCGGGATGCGCGCCACCATGTCGCGCGGGATCGAGATCATGTACGCCTGGTCGTGCGACTTGGTGATGTGCAGGATCATGATCGTGTCGGAGCGGGAGCTCTGGCCCTTCGCCTCCCAGCCGGCCCGGGTGTCCAGTCCCAGTGCCAGCAGGTTCATCGCACCGTCCGGCAGCTTGCCGGTGGTGCCGCCGCCGACGTCCTTGTCATCGAGCACGCTCGACGTGGTCTGGATGTTCTCGGTGAGCTGCCCCAGGAAGTACCGCACCCCGACGATGCCGCCCATGCTCACCACCGCGAGCACCGCCCCGAACGTCAGGACCAGCTTCGCCCACAGCGGCGCCTTTCTCTTGCGGCGACCCGGTATGGCCAGGCCCGGGGCGGCCTGGTCGGTGGACTTAGCCGGCATACGTCGACTCCTCACGAACCATGAACGGGGGCGGCAATGGCCCGCGAAACAGCGCCGGGCGTTTTGCCGCACAGAAGAGATATATGTTCACGTTCCGATAGTCAATCGGCCGGTGGGACAACGAACGTTGCGTGATTTCCCGGCGACTTTGCGGTCCTGATTGACACCAATCGATTGGCGCGGGTGACGATTCGAGCACCGGAAGCGAATACGCGACGAGCGGCGGCGAAGCCGGTCCGGTCACGCTGCCGGAAACCCGGGACGAGCGGATGCGGAACCGGCCCGGCCGCCAGGAGTGGCGCGCCGCGATCCGCCGGCGCCGCGCGGCTCTCATCCGGACGCGGCCACCGCTCGGAAAGAACCTCGCCACGCGACGAGCGCATCCCGGCCGTACGAGATGGAGGGTGGGCACCTGCGCAGGCCGGAACGCCGCGGCGCCCGGCCGGCTCGCGGACGCCCCGCCGTCGGCGGCGCCCGCGTGGTCGTCCATGGTGGGGGCGCAGCCGGACTCGAGCGCCTCGAACGCGCGGCCGGGGCGACCGCCATCTCTACAGTGGAAGCCATGCTGCGGGTCCGCCCGGTGGCGTACTGGGGCTTCGACGCGCGCCGCGAGGCGATCGCCGCGGCGCTCGGCACACCGTGAGGATCGCCCACTTCTGCGCCAGCCACGCCGGCCGGCCCGACGGCGTCTCCCGCTCGGCGTCCCTGACGGTCTCGCTGCTGCGCGAGGCGGGCCACGAGGTCTCCTTCGTACGGCCCGGCCCGCTCGCCGGCCGGTCGGCCCCGGGCCAGGTCCGTTCCGTGCCCGTGCCGCTGCGAGACATCCGACACCGGCCGTAGCCCCGGGCCACCGTATGGGGAACTTCCCCCATACCGGTGGGCGGGCCCGCGCGGCTTGACTGAGGACCTGACCACCAGGGAGGTCAAATGCCCGTCGTCGCCATGAAGGAGACCCTGGAGAGAGCTCTGGGGGAACGCTACGGCGTCGCCGCCTTCAACATCATCAACGACCTCACGATCGAGGCGGTGCTGGCCACGGCCGTCGAGGAGAACGCGCCGGTCATCCTGCAGACGTCGGTCAAGACCGTGAGGCAGTACGGGCGCCGGCAGCTCTTCGACATCTTCCGGACCATCGCGCGCGACGTTCCGGTGCCGGTCACGCTGCATCTGGACCACTGCCCCGACCGTACGGTGATCTCCGATTGCCTGGCCGGGGGCTGGAACTCGGTGCTGTTCGACGCGCACGAGCTGGACGTGGCGGAGAACCTGCGGCAGACCACCGAGGTGGTGGCCGAGGCCCGCAGGACCGGCGCGCACGTCGAGGGTGAGATCGAGGGTATCCAGGGCGTCGAGGACGACATCGGCTCCGACGATCCCTCGCACGTCCAGTCGCTCGAGGTGGCCGTCGACTTCATCAAGCGGACCGGTGTGGACTGCTTCGCCCCGGCCATCGGCAACGCGCACGGCCAGTACAAGAAGGCCCCGGTGCTCGACGCCCAGCGGGTCAGCCATCTGGTGGCGGCGACCGGCATCCCGATGGCGCTGCACGGCGGCACCGGCCTGTCCGACGACCAGTTCCGCGACCTGATCGCCCGCGGCTGCGCGAAGGTGAACATCTCCACCGCGCTCAAGGAGGCGTACCTCAAGCCCAGCCTCGACTTCCTGCGCGACGCCGCCGAGCGGGACAAATGGGATCCGCCGTCGCTGTTCAAGCATCAGCGGGCCGCGGTGATGGAGATGGCGCGCGAGCACATCCGGCTGTTCGGGAGTGCGGGGCGCGCGTGGTGAACCTCATCTTCGACTGCGACGGCGTCCTGGCCGACACCGAGCGCCACGGTCACCTGCCGGCCTTCAACGCGACCTTCGAACAATTCGGGCTTCCCGTACGGTGGAGCGAGTCCGACTACGCCGAGAAGCTGAAGATCGGTGGCGGCAAGGAGCGGATGGCGAGCCTGTTCGCCGACCCGGAGTTCGTGGCGCAGGCACACATCCCGGAGGGCGAGGACGCCCGGATGGAGCTGTTGCTCAGCTGGCACCGCGCCAAGACCGCCATCTTCAAGAGGCTGGTCGCGCAGGGCCGGATCCCGACCCGGCCCGGCATCCGGCGGGTCATCACCGGCGCGCTCGACGACGGGTGGACGGTCGCGGTCGCGTCCACCTCGGCTCAGGAGTCGGTCGACGCCGTACTGGAGAACGCCGTCGGCCCCGACGCCGCCGCGAAGGTTCCGGTGTTCGCCGGCGACGTGGTGCCGGCGAAGAAGCCGGATCCGGCCATCTATCAGCTCACCGTGCAGCGGCTCGGCCTCGGCCCCACGCAGACGCTGGTGGTGGAGGACTCGCGTAACGGGCTGCTCGCGGCGAACGCGGCGGGACTCGCCTGCCTGATCACGGTGAACGGCTACACCCGGGACGAGGACTTCAGCGAGGCCCGGCTGGTGGTCTCGGAACTGGGCGACCCCGGACGGCCGCCGATCGAGGTGCTGGCGAACCGCAGCGCGGCCCGGCCCGGCGCGTATCTCACCCTCGACGATCTCAACGCCGTGGGACGAAACGGACAGGAGGGTGTGAGATGACGGCGATGGCGCAGACGGAGCTGGTGGTCCGCACGATCGCGGAGACGGCCATCGAGAACGAGAAGTACTTCGGCGACCTGGACTCCGTCGTCGGCGACGGCGACTTCGGCTACTCGCTGGCCCGCGGCTTCGAGAAATTGCTCGAGGGCTGGGACGACATCGACCGCAGCAACTGCGGCACGTTCCTCAAGCGCAGCGGGATGGTCATCGCCTCGCGGATCGGCGGCACCTCCGGTCCGATCTGGGGCACCGCGTTCCTGCGGGCCGGCGCGGCCGCCGGCGACTCCGGCGACCTGACCGGCGAGCAGGTGGTCGCGATGCTGCGCGCGGCGATCGAGGGGATCAAGGCCCGCGGGCAGTCCGACGTGGGCGACAAGACGCTGCTGGACGCGCTGGTGCCGATGACCGACCGGCTGGAGCAGGAGGTCGCGGCCGGCGCCTCCGCGGAGGCGGCGCTGCGGGCAGTGGCGGGCACGGCCCGGGAGGCGGCGGAGGCGACCACCGGCATGGTGGCCAAGCGCGGCCGGGCGTCGTACACGGGCGAACGCAGCCGGGGGTCGGTCGACGCCGGCGCCATGGCGGTTGCCGTGATGACCGAACGGATCAGTGAGACCTGGCAGAAACAAGGAGCGGCGTCGTGAAGAAGTTCGTGAACGATCCCAAGAGCTACGTGCCCGAGATGCTCGAGGGCATCGCCCTGGCCAACCCGGACACCCTGCGGTACGTCCCCGACTACAACCTCATCATGCGGGCCGACGCGCCACGCGAGGACAAGGTGTCCATCGTGCAGGGTTCCGGCTCGGGACACGAACCGGCGCACGTGATGGTGGTCGGGCGCGGCATGCTCGACGCGGCCTGCCCGGGCGACGTGTTCGCGGCGCCGCCGATGGACTACGTCTACGAGACGGCGAAGCTGCTGTCCTCGCCCAAGGGCGTGCTGCTGCTGGTGAACAACTACACCGGCGACCGGATGGCGTTCGACATGGGCAAGGAGATGGCCGAGGCGGAGGGCATCCGGGCGGAGATCCTGACGGTCAACGACGACGTGGCGGTGCAGGACTCCACGTACACGGTCGGCCGGCGCGGCGTGGCCGGCAACTTCTTCGTGATCAAGGCGGTCGGCGCGGCGTCGGAGCAGGGCGCGGACATGGACGAGGTGCTGCGGATCGGCCGCAAGGTCAACGACGTGACCCGGACCATGGGCGTGGCGCTGACCGCGTGCACGCCGCCGGCCAAGGGCTCGCCACTGTTCGAGCTGGGCGGCGACGAGATGGAGTTCGGCGTCGGCATCCACGGCGAGCCGGGGCGCGAACGCCGCAAGCTCAAGGAGGCCGACGCGATCGTCGACGACCTGCTCGAGGCGGTGGCGTCGGACCTGCCGTACCGGTCCGGGGACCGCGTCGCCTTGATGATCAACGGGCTGGGCGGGAGCCCGATCAGCGAGCTCTACATCCTGTACCGGCGGGCGCACCGGCAGCTCGCCGAGCGCGGCATCACGGTCGGCCGCAGCTACGTCAACGAGTACTGCACGTCGCTGGACATGGCCGGCGCGTCGCTGACCCTGGTGCGGCTGGACGACGAGATCGAGGGCTTGCTGACCGCCCCGGCCGAGGCCGCGGTCCGGGTCTTCTGAGCCCTTCCGGCGACCGGCCGGTACCATCGGCTCCCGCTATGGCGGAGCAGGAGAAACCGATGGTGCCGGCCGGGTCCGCGCTGCTGGCCGGCCTGCTGCCGGCGGCGGTCGCGGTCGCCGTGCTGCGCGTGTCCCACCCGGACGCCGCCGCCGCGTCGCCGGTCTTCCCCGGCGAGGAGGATCTGGTCGCGTCGGCCACCGGCGGGCGGCGGCGCGAGTTCGCCGAGGCGCGGCGCTGCGCCCGGGCGGCGATGGCTCAGCTCGGGCTGCCGCCGGTCGCGATCCGCACCGGGCCCCGCCGGGAGCCGCTCTGGCCGGCCGGCGTCGTCGGGGCGATCACGCACTGCCCGGGGTTCCGCGCGGCCGCGGTGGCCCGCGCGACCGAGGTCGACGGCCTGGGCATCGACGCCGAGGTGCATGAAGGGCTTCCCCCGGGCGTACGGGAACTGGTGGTGGCCGAGGGTGACGAGGCGATGTTGCGTGATCTCGCCGCGGCAGCGCCGGGGACGCACTGGGATCGCGTGCTCTTCAGTGTGAAGGAGTCGGTCTACAAGGCGTGGTACCCGCTGACCGGGCGGTGGCTGGGGTTCGAGGACGCGAGCCTGACGATCTCCCCGTCGCGGGGCGCCTTCACCGCGCGACTGCACGTCGACGGCACCCGTACCGACGGCGGCCCGCCGCTGCGCGAGCTGACCGGGCGCTTCGCCGTGGTCGACGGGCTGATCCTGACAGCATTGGCGGTCATCACATCGTAATAGGTGTGAAGTGGGCTTGGTGGCGCGGCGCTGTTTCGACGAGCATCGATGCATTCGACCTCTTCGAAAGGTGCCCGACATGCGTATCCGCCTCGTCGTCGCTCTCGCCCTGGGGACCGTGCTGGCGGTTCCGGCCGCGGCCGGTGCCGCACCGAAGGACCCCGACTCCATCATCGGCGGCAGCACCGTCTCGTCCGCGCCGTGGGCCGCCGCCGTGTTCAGCAACGGCAGCTTCACCTGCTCGGGCACGATCATCGCGGCCAGTTACGTGCTCACCGCGCGGCACTGCATCAGCGGCACCATGTCCGTGCGGGTCGGGAGCGTGAACCGCACGTCGGGCGGCACCACCCGTACCGTCAGCAGCACCTCGACCAGCAACGACCTGGCCCTGATGCGGCTGAGCAGCCCGGTCACCACGTCGTACATGCCGCTGTCCGGCGCGTACCCGCCGGTGAACTCGACGAACTCGATCTACGGCTGGGGCATGACCTGCTACAGCGGGTGCGGCGCGTCCACGACGCTGAAGACGGCGACCGTACGGGTCACGTCGACCAGCCAGACCGACGCCTACGGCGGACGGGCGATCGGCAGCACCGCGATCAACGGCAACGCGTGGCGCGGCGACTCGGGCGGTCCGCAGGTCTACAACGGCGCCCAGGTCGGGGTCGCGTCGACCGCGGACGGCCAGAGCCGCCAGTACTACGGGAGCGTCGCCTACAACAGGTCGTGGATCCGCTCGGTCGCCGGCGTCTGAGTCAGGGGGTCAGCCAGCCCTTGCCGAGGGCGGTCACGACCGCGGCCGTCCGGTTGGACGTGCCGGTCTTGCGCAGGATGGCGGCCACGTGCTTCTCCACCGTCTTGGGGGAGACGGCCAGCCCGGTCGCCATCTCGCGGTAGGTCAGGCCGCGGCGCAGCAGTTCCAGGACCTCGGCCTCGCGGGTGGTGAAGGGCGTCTCGGCGTAGGGCAGGTCGGCGCGCACGAGCACGCCCCATCCCCGTACGTGCTCGACGGTGAGGCCGCCGCCCGCCAAGCGGGACAGCTCCTCCCAGGTCCCGGCGCCCATGCCGAGCGGGTCCATGCCGGCCGAGGGGGCACCCGACTCGTCCTGGACCAGCAGGCGCAGGCCGTGGCGGCGGTAGACGATCGCCACCCGCAGGGAGCGGCGCGCGGCGTCGGCCACCAGGCCGCTCGCCACCCGGGCCACCGCGGGCGTGACCGGGCGGGCGACGCCGGCCTCGGTGACCGTCGCGCCGGCGATGCGCAGACGGCCGGCCAGCGACGGGTCGTGCCGGCTGGACTGGACGATCGCGGCGGCCGCCGACTGGGTCAGGGCCTCCAGGTCGTCGACGTCGCGGGTGGAGAAGCCGGCGGCGAAGGCCACGTTCACGGCGATCACGTCGCCGCGCCACCAGATCGGCACCGCGGCGGCCGGGCCGTGGCGGGCGGGATCGGTGGGGGCCAGGTGGCCGGCCCTCAGGCGGCCGTAGTCCGGGATGATCACCGGGCGGCGGCGGTCGAAGGCCCGGCCGGTGGCGCCCTCGTCCAGCGGGAAGGACTGGCCCAGCCGGCAGGAGGCGCCGAACTCGGCGGCCTTCATGTAGCTGCCGTGCGCGGCGTCGATCAGAGACACGCTGCCCGCGGTCGACCCGGTCAGGCGGCCCGTGTGCCGCAGCAGCCGGCGCAGGACGGGCGCCAGCCGCAGGTCGCCGTACACGTCGGCGACCGCCTCGTCGAGCCGGAACACGGGCGACACCCCTCGAACCTAGGTTCCGGATGTGACGGTGACAACTTCTGCGGGTCGCCGCCGGCTCCTTCTTTGGTGGGATGTTCGCTTCCCGTATTGCGGGACCGCTGCCCTGGCCTTGTAATCCAGGTACCTGCGCCCCCCGGTCGTGCAGGGAATGGAGTCGGTGCGTGAATCCCCCCACCGCGACGCTGATAGCCGCTCTGATCGCGGCCCTCACCGCCGTGAGCGGCTATCTCTCGACCCAACGATGGAAGCGGCGCGACGACAAGATCCGCCTTTACGCCGATGCCCTGCAGGCCGTGCGGCGCTACGAGGAACTGCCTTTCCGGATCGCCCGGCGTGCCGATTCCGCGCCGGAGACCCGGGAACGCATGGCCGGGATGATCAGCGACTCGTTCATCGAACTGGGTCATTACCGGGCATTCCTGCTGTTGTATTCGCGCGAGGTCGGGGATGCGTATTCGCTGTTGCTGAACCGGACCCACCGCAGCTGCCGGCCGCACCGCCAGGAGGCGTGGGGCATGCCGCCGCTGCGCCGGGACGCGGCCGCACACCTGGGCGGCCGGTTCCTGTTCGACAACAAGCCCGAGCTGGCTCTCTGTGTGGTGGCGATGCGGCGGTCGATCAAGCCGGGTGCCTCCTTTCGCGCCTTCCGGACCCGGCGCGACCTGCGGGCGCTGGTGGCGGCGCGCCAGCTCGACCCGTCGGTGCAGTCCGAGCTGACCACGCGCATCCGCTCGCTGTCGCGCGAGATGTCGGCTCTGCGGCCGCCGCCGCCCCGATCATGACGCCCCTCCGGCGGGCCGGCCTGCGGTAGGGTGTGGTGGGCCGTTCTGGAGGGTGCCGTGAGACCGCGCGTCGGCGTGATAAGCCGTTTCGATGCCTGGGCACAGGGCGAGCACCCGTTCCGCACGCCATTGACCGACGCCGGTCTGGAATATGTCCCGATCCGTTTGGGATCGGTCCAGGCCGACCGTTTGCCGGACGATGTGGACGCGGTCCTGTGGCGCGTTTCGGAGAATCTTTATCCGCCGTGCCGCCCGCTGATCGAGGCGCTGTCCGAGCGATACCGGCTGATCAATCCGGGGCGGTGCATCGAGCTCTGCAGCGACAAATGGGCGACGTACCGGCATCTGCGATCCGTGGGCCTGCCGACCGTACCCACCCGGCTCCTGGTCCCGGACAATCTGATCCCCGCCCTGGGCACCCCGCGGACCGTGGTGAAACCCTGCTTCGGCGCGGGTGGCCGCGGCATTCGCGCGGTCACGCCCGGCTCGATGTTCACCGCCGACGAGGCGTACCTCGCCCAACCGGAGATCACCTCCGATCCCCGGACCCACGTGCGAGTTCTGGTGTGCGACGGCGAGGCGATCGCCGCTATTCACCGGATCCCCGCCACCCGCGTGGCCGGAGCCCTGCCGATCAACAATCTGGACTCCGGCGGCCGCTCCGCCCCGGCCGACCTGGCGCCGGTGGCGGAACTGGCGGTGGCCGCAGCGAACGCGGTGGACGGCTTCCTGGTGGGCGTGGACCTGGTCCCCGCCGCCGGCGGCTACGAGGTGCTGGAGATCAATTCGTCGCCCGGCCTGGAGGGCGCCAATCTGCACGCCCGGGCGGACGTCTACGCCGTGGCCGCCGAGGCGCTGGGCCGCCGCCTCCGCGCGCTGAGCGGTCAGCGGCGATAGACCGAGACGTGCGAACGGGACTCACCGGTGAACGGCGAACCCGACCAGTCCGCGTGCCGCGACTCCAGCGCGAAGCCCGCCAGCGCGCCCATCAGATCGAGCTCGGCCGGCCAGATGTACCGGTGCGGCGTGCGGGTCAGCCGCGCCACGCGGCTGTCGTCGAAACGGAAGTGATGCGACACCACCTGCTGGTCGACCACGTCATAGGTGTCCAGCCCGACATATCCGGGCGACGAGGTGAAAACGGTCGCCGTCTGGCCGGGCGGCAACTTGCGCAGTTCCGGCACCCACAGCTCGATCACGAACCGCCCGCCCGGCTCCAGATGCCGGGCCGCGTTGCGGAAGCAGGCGACCTGCTCCGCCTGGGTCAGCAGATTGGCGATCGTGTTGTACACCAGATAGACCAGCGAGAACGACCCGGGCACGCGGACCGAAGCCATGTCGCCGACCACCACCGGGATCTCCTCGTCGGTGGCCTTGGTGCGCAGGACCGCGACCATCGGCGCCGACGAGTCGATGCCGGTGACCGGCACGCCGCGGGACCGCAGAGGCACGGCCACCCGTCCGGTCCCGATGGCGAATTCCAGCGCCCGTCCCCCCGAGGCCAGCGAGGCGAGCCGGTCGACGGTCGGCCCGAGCACCGATTGGGCGAACATCCCGGTACCGGGCGAGTCGTACGACCGAGCCGTCTCGGCGTCCCACATGTCGTTCTGCCACATCCCGATGATCCTCGTGATCGGTAACGGGTACCGTCCATCGATTTATCGGCGGCCTATACCGTACGGGAATGCGCCTTCATGTCGGTTGCGCCATGTGGAGCCACCGCGCCTGGCCGGGCTGGTCCCGGCCGTCCCAGGAACGCCTGCGCTGGTACGCGGGCTGGTGCAACGCGGTCGAGGGCAACACCACGTTCTACGCCACGCCCGCGCGCGACACCGTCGCCACCTGGGCCGCCCAGACCGACGAGAACTTCCGGATCGTGGTCAAGCTCCCCCGGGTGATCACCCACGAGCGTCGCCTGGCCGGCGCGGGGGAGGAGCTGCGGATCTTCCTGGACGCGATCGAGCCGCTCGGCAACCGCACCGAAGCCCTGTGGATCCAGCTGCCCGGCAGCTTCGGCCCCAGCGATCTGCCGGTCCTCTCGCGCTTCCTGCGGGCCATGCCCACCCCTTTCCGGTACGCCGTGGAGGTGCGCCACCGAGCCTTCTTCACCGAGCCGGCCGCCCTCGAGGACGTCCTGACCGCCGCCGGCGCCGAGTGGATCCCGTTCGACACCACCGCGTTCTTCAGCGGCCCGCCGACCAGCGCCGCCGAGCGGGACGCGTGGACCAACAAGCCGCGCATGCCGCTGCGGACGCGCGCGCTGACCGACCGTCCGATCGTGCGCTACCTGGGCCGCGACGACGACGCCCGGACGGTCGAGGGCTGGCAGCGCTGGGTCGGGCAGGCCGCCGCCTGGCTGCGCGAGGGCCGGTCGCCGACCATCTTCGTGCACACCCCGGACAACGCGACCGCGCCCACCCTGGCCCGGCGCTTCCACGACGAGGTGCGCGCCCGGGTGCCGGGCCTGGAGCCGCTGCCCGACCCCGAGCCGGTCGGTCCCGCGACGCTGTTCTGAACGCCGGCGCCGGCGGGCATCGACAGACACCAGAGTGGGGGGTGGGCCGGCCCGGGACCCGATCACGGCGGACGCAGGGTGTGCTGCCGAGCGCATGCCTTCCCGGCAGCGGCGGCATCCTGCTCGCCGCGGCCCTCAAGCGTGGTGACCCCGGGGCCGTGCTCGATCCGGGCTGCACCGCCTCGGCGACCCGAAGGACTCGAACTTGGCTTCTCGGCTAGCCACCTTCGCGCTGGTGGGCCGGGGCTGGCGGGCCGCTGCCTACCGGCGGCTGGGCGAACTGCTCGACGGCGTGACCTGCGTCCCGGCCGCGGCCTTCGGTTCGCTGGACGAATGCCTCACCGCCGTCCGGCCGGATTTCGTCGTCACCGCCGTGCCGCCGACGGTCAACGTGGGTATCGTGCTCGCGGCGGTCTCGCGGGGTGTGCCGGTGCTGTCCGAGACACCGCCCGGCCTCGACGTCCGTCCGTTGTGGCCGCACGCGGACCGCATCCAGGTCGCCGAGCAGTATCGGCTGATGCCGTCGCACGCGGCGCGGCTCGCGGCGGTGCGGTCCGGAGCCATCGGTACGCCGTTTCACGTGCACGTCTCCTCGACACAGCTGCATCACGCCGTCTCGTTGATGCGCGGCTATCTGGACGTGCCGATCGGTCCGGTCACCGTGCGGGCCACCCGCCATGTGGCGCCCCTGGTGAATCCGTTGCGGCGCGGCGGCTGGACGGACGACCCGGCACCGCATCCGGCGACCACCACGCTGGCCATGCTGGATCTCGGCCGTGGCCGGTCGGGGCTGTACGACTTCACCAGCAACCAGACCCGCAACCAGCTGCGTTTCCGGCGGCTCGTGGTGCGGGGCAGCCGGGGCGAACTGGCAGGCGACGCCGGGTTCGTCCGCCGGCACGCCGGTCACCAGCCCGGCGAGCACGGGAACGACACCACTCACATCGCCTTTCGCGGTGAGGTGGTCTATCGGAACCCGTACGTGGGGAAGCGTCTGAACGACGACGAGATCGCCGTGGGTTCGATGCTGGACCGCACGGTGGCCTGGGTCCGGGGCGAGGGGCCGGCGCCGTATCCGCTGGCGGAGGCGGCCCACGACCATGCGGTCGGTCAGGCCATCGAGGAGGCGGCTGACTCGGGGCGTACGGTCGTGTCCGGCGATGGCCGGCTCCGGTGAGGGGCCGCCTGCTGGTCGTTGGGGCTCCGTTGCGCTGGGACGGTCGGGATCAAGCTGCGGCTTGGGTCTATGGTCACTCCCGGCTGAGTGCCTGGCTGGGGTCGGCGTTCACCTCCTGCTGGGGCGGGGTGGCTGCCGCGCTGTTGTTGCTCCGGGCGGCTTGCGCACCCGGGCCGGGTGGGCACCGTGCCGGTTGCGGTCATGTCCACAGGTGGCGGTGGTGTGGTCAGGCGGGGCCGGGATGGATAGTGTGAGGCAGTTATGACTGTCTATGGGGTGGGCATGAGCGAGCGCGACGTTGCCGCCGGGATCGACACCACGCGGATGCATCCCGCCCGGCGGTACGACTACTACCTGGGTGGTAAGGACAACTTCGAGGCCGACCGGGCCAACGCCGAGATGCTGGCCCGGGTGTTTCCGGCGGCGAAGGTGACGGCGCAGGAGAATCGGCGGTTCCTGCGGCGGGCGGTGCACATGCTCGCGGCGGAGGGCGGGATCAGGCAGTTCCTCGACATCGGCACGGGGCTGCCGACGCAGCCGAACGTGCACGAGATCGCGCAGGGCGTCGATCCGGCCTCGCGGGTGGTCTATGTGGACAACGACCCGATAGTGCTGGCGCACGCCCGCGCGCTGCTGACCAGCTCGCCCGAGGGCGCCACCGCCTATGTGGACGCCGACCTGCGCGAGCCGGAGAAGATCCTGGCCGACCCGGCGGTGACCGGGACGCTCGACCTGAACCGGCCGGTGGCGTTGATGCTGGTCGCGATCATGCATTTCATCACCGACGACATGGACCCGTACGGGATTGTCGCCCGGCTCGTGGAAGCCATGCCGGCGGGCAGCTACCTGGTGATGTCGAACGGCACCCTCGATCTGCTGCCGGTGGCGGAGGCGGACGCGCTGCGGGCCGCCTTCGCGCGCAGCGGGGAGCCGGCCGCGCCCCGCACGCGCGCCCAGTTCGCGCGCTTCTTCCACGGGCTCGAGCTGCTGCCGCCGGGCATCGTGCCGGTCTCGCAGTGGCGGGCCGGAGACGAGCCGGGGCCGCGGCCGGCGCCGGCCGAGGCGGCCGTCTACGCGGCGGTCGCCCGCAAACGCTGACCGGGCTCGGCCCGCAGCGCGCCGGTCTGACCGCGCCCGGCGGTCGTGGTGTGCCGCCCGGAAATCGCGCTTTTGCCGGATGCGTCCGCGGGAGCCGGCGGCCCAGATGTCGTGGACCGCCGGCCCGGCGTGACAATTGTCCGACGCCGCCGTCCAGCCGTCCTCTGCTAGCGTGTGGATCTCGGCGAACGGGGGGTGCGACGTGCTCATCGCCCATCTCAGTGACACCCATGTCCGCACCGGCCCGCTCGCGGCCGAGCCCGCGGCGAACCTGCATCAGGCGCTCGGCCGGATCCTCGGCATGCGGCCGCGGCCCGACTGCGTGGTGATCACCGGTGACCTCTGCGAGTACGAGTACACCGGCGTCTACGCGGACCTGCGCACGCTGATCGAGCGCTTCCCGCTGCCGATCCACCTGACCACCGGCAACCATGACAGCCCGGCCGACCTGATCGACACCTTCAAGGGCACCGCCTTCCTCGGCGGCACCGCCGCGACCACGTACAGCGTGGACTATCCGGGCGCGACGATCATCGTCCTGGACTCCAACCGCCCGGACAGCCCGGCGGGTTTCCTCGGCGCCGAGCAGCTCGCCTGGCTCGACGAGACCCTGGCCCAGCGTCCCGGCGTGCCTTCGTTCGTCTGCCTGCACCATCCGCCGATCGCGCTGGGCATCCCGTTCCTCGACGGCATGCGCCTGGAGGACGGGCCGGCGCTCGGCGAGGTGGTGGCGCGGCACCCGCACGTGGCCCGCATCCTGGCCGGTCACGTCCACCGGGTGATCGTCGCCCCGTTCGCCGGCACGATCGTCTCCACCGCGCCGAGCACCTACCGCCAGAGCGGCCTGCGGCTGCACGACGCCGAGCCGCCCGGATACCTGGCCGAACCCACCGGCTACCTGCTGCACCAGCTCGTGGACGGCAACGTGGTCACCCATTCCGTCGTGGCCAGCCACGCGGGCGCCGTCCTGGCCGGCTTCTGAGGCGCGTTGCCGAAGTCAGGCGAACCTCTCGGTCAGCACCGGGATCAAACCCTGTTTCCGTACGGCCGAGGTCAGTTCCCGCAGCATCGGCCGTACGGTGTGGTCCGCGCCCGCCGCCAGCAACACCGTCACGTCGAGCGCCCAGGCGATCCCGTTGCCGACCCGGCGCAGGGTCCAGGCGAACCGGTCGTCGCCGGCCTCGCGGTGGCCCTCGAACCGGTCGACGGTCAGCTCCTTGGCGAACAGCACCCGGTAGATCCGCCGCTCGTGGAAGCCGTCCGGAGGTTCGGCCGGACCCAGCCGCAGCGGCGGCACCACCGCGAACGCCTCGTAGCCGCCGAACTGGTCCCGCAGCGCCGCCTCGTCCGGCAGCGGGCCGCCGCCGAGCTCGCGGAGCGCGGCCCCGGCGCCGGCCCGGTCCGTCGGCGTCACCGCGGCGAGCACCGCCGGGTCCGTACGCACGCGGCGGCTGAAGGAGGCCGCGCTGCGCCAGCCATCACCGGTCCACAGTGCCGAGCGCAGGCCGACGGTCGTGTGGTCGCGGCCCCGGACGAACTCCTCGGCCAGGACGCCACCCGCGCCGTACCGGTAGTAGTCAAGCTCCTCCATGCGCGCCCATCTCGTCGAAGAAGCCGGTGATGAACGGCAGCGTCCGCTGCAGCGCCCCGGGATCGTCCGCGGCCGCGAGCGTCTCGCCGAGGTAGCCGCCGTGGTTGCCGGGCACGATGAGCAGGCGCGCGCCCGGGATGAGCGAGGCCAGCCCGGCCGCGTGGCCGACCCGGACCACGTCCTGGTCGGCGCCGACGACGAGCGTGGGCGCCGCGATCGAGG
The DNA here is from genome assembly GCF_934643405.1 of uncultured Actinoplanes sp. Taxonomy (GTDB): domain Bacteria; phylum Actinomycetota; class Actinomycetes; order Mycobacteriales; family Micromonosporaceae; genus Actinoplanes. Next base: position 4,573 of record NZ_CAKUCL010000126.1, on the reverse strand, counting down.
CGACGAGCTCGTCCGGGAAGTCCTGGAAGCCGGTGAGCATCAGCTCGCGATCGAGGTGGAACATGCGCTCGGCGTGCCGCGGGTCGCCGCTGACCGCCAGGTCCGCCTCGCGATAGGGCGCCGGGAGATCGTGGTACGTCGCCGCCGCGAGCCCGTCCCAGAACCCGTCGATCATGCCGTCGCGCCGGTAGGGCGCCGACGCGACGACGAGACGCCGGACCGACCCCGGATGCCGGATGGCGAGCTGCAGCGCGACCTGCCCGCCGTTGCTGAACCCGAGCACGTCGACCGGCGCCACGCCGAGCTCTTTCAGCAGCGCCGCGACGCCGTCCGCGGACCCCTCGAACGACGCCGGTCCCGCGCCCGCGCTGGTGCGCCCGTGCCCTTGCAGCTCGACGGCGAGCAGGCGGCGCTGCCCCCGCAGGGCCGGGATGAGCCGCCCCCAGTTCGACTCGATGGTCGAGCCCCCGCCGTGCAGGAGCAGCAGGGCGGGGCGGCCCGCGCCGGCCGTGCCGTGCCATTCGTAGTAGAGCGGAAGATCGGCCGAGGAGTATCCACGCTGGTCGCTCACGGCGCCAGCATAGTCACCGCGCCTACCGCGGCCGGATGTTGTGGTTGCCGGCGAACAGGTTGCCGGGGTCGTACCGGCGCTTGACCGCCGCGAGCCGGCGGTGGGTCGCCGGCGGATAGATGCGTTCGACGTCGTCGTCCGTGGCGGAGCTGAGGAAGTTCGCGTAGGCGCCGGTGACGTGCGGTGCCAGGCGCTCCCAGAACGCCTCCCGGGCGGCGCGGCCGGCCTCGACGACCGGGGCGGGGCCGACGGCGGTGGCCGCCACCATCAGCTCGGCCTCGCGGTGGGCGTAGGCGGTCGCGTCGTCCGGGATCCGGGCCACCGCGCCGCCGAGGCTGCGGATCGCGATGACCGGCGAGCGTCCGGCGGCCGCCTCCCCGGCGAGGACTCGCAGCACCTCGGGGACCGAGCCGGCGCCGGCGAAGGCGCTCCGGGTCACCACCGCGATGCCCGGCGGCGGGGTCATGCCCTCCTCGAGCGTGGCGGCGTACGGCTTCAACGCTATGTCGTCCTCGAGCACTGTCCCGGCCGTACGCAAGGGGTGCAGTGCCTGTGCCGCGGGTTCCGGGTCGTCGCCGTCGAAGACGACATGGATCTCGACGGGCGCGGACGGGCCACCGGCGAAGGGATTGGCGAGCATGGCGATGGACGTGAGCTCGTCGGGCGCCGTACGGAGGTGATCCGCCCACCGCCGGAGAACGTCCGCGGCCTCGGCAGCCGGGAAGGTGAGCTTGCCGTGGAAGACATCCGTCGTCGGGTGCGCGACGAACTCGAACGCGGTCACGATCCCGAAATTGCCGCCGCCGCCGCGCAGCGCCCAGAACAGCTCCGGGTTCGTCGCCGCGTCGGCGCGCACCACCTCGCCGTCGGCCGTGACCAGCTGCGCGCCGACCACGCTGTCCAGTGCCAGCCCGTACCGGCGGACCTTCCAGCCCATGCCGCCGGTCAACGTCAGCCCGCCGACGCCCACGCTCTTGGTGTCACCGGAGGAGATGGCGAGTCCGTACGGGGACAGGGCCGCGGCCACCTGACCCCAGGTCGCGCCGCCGCCGATCCGCACCAGGTGGCGGTCCTTGTCGATGAGCTCCACGTCGGCGAGGACACCGAGGTCGATCACGATGCCGTCGTCGTTGGTGCCGAACCCCGGGAAGGCGTGGCCGCCGCCGCGCACCGACAGCGCGAGCCCGGAACCGGCCGCGTACCGGACGGCCGCCTGGACGTCGCGGACGCTTCTCGGGCGCAGGATGTGGGCCGGATGTCCGAAAGCGAGCACCGAGCGGCTTGCCGCGTCGTATCCGGCCGCGCCCGGCTCGATGATGTCGCCGCCGAAGTCGCGGCGCAGAGATTCGGTAACTGTGGTCATGCAGACACGACGAAGGCGGCGCGGCCCGTGTGACGCGAATGTGACCGGCGCCACGTCGCGGAGCGGTCAGTTCGTGCAGAGGCAGAAGGGATGACCGGCCGGGTCGAGCAGGACGCGGAAGGACGTGCCGGGCTGGTGCGGGTGCCTGGTCGCGCCGAGTCCGAGCACCGCGCCTCGGCCCAGCCGGGGCGGTTGTCGGCCGGCCAGTCGAGCATCGCGCCGGAGAACACGGCGAGGGCGGCCGGGTCGGGACAGTCGATGACGATGCTGGGGAAACGGGCGATGGCCATGCGCGCCATGGTAGGGGCGGTGGCACCGAGGTGAGAGGCGGCGAGAAAGGCGGGCGCTCTCCGGTCCCATGGTGGTCTGACCTACGTCCTGGGCAGGCGCAGGCCCTGCATGCCGCCGTCGACGGCCAGGGCGGTGCCGGAGGTCGCGGACGCCAGCGGGCCGGCCAGGTAGGCGATCGCCGCCGCGACCTCCGGGGCGGTCACCAGCCGGCCGGTCGGCTGGCGGGCCTCGAGGGCGGCGCGTTCGGCCTCCGGGTCGTCCGCCTTCTCCAGCAGCCGGCCGATCCACGGGGTGTCGGCGGTGCCGGGGTTGACGCAGTTGACCCGGATGCCCTCGCGCAGGTGGTCGGCGGCCATCGCCAGGGTCAGCGACAGCACCGCACCCTTGGTCGCCGAGTAGAGCGCCCGCTTCGGCAGGCCGGCGGTGGCCGCGATCGAGCACGTGTTGACGATCGCGGCGTGCGACGACCGGCGCAGGTGGGGGAGCGCGGCCCGGCTCACCCGGACCATGCCCTGCACGTTGACGTCGAAGACGTGCGACCACTCGGCGTCGTCGTTCTCCTCGACGGTTCCCTGCGCTCCGATGCCGGCGTTGTTGACGACGATGTCGAGGCCGCCCAGGGCCGCCACGGCGTCGGCGACCGCCGCCCGTACGGAGGCGTCGTCGGTGACGTCGGCGCGGAAGCCCAGCAGCGGCTTGTCCACCTCGGGGTTGAGGTCGAGCACGGCCACCCGGCAGTCCCGCTCGGCCAGCAGCGTGGCGGCGGCCAGGCCGATGCCCGAGGCGCCGCCGGTGACGATCGCGCTCAGCCCGCTGAACTCGCCCATCGCGGTCACCGGGGCCCGGCGACGCGCTGGCGGGCGCTGCCGAGGCGGTCGATGCCGAGCTCCATGACGTCGCCGGGCTGCAGGAAGACCGGTGGTTTCTGGCCCATCCCGACGCCGGGCGGCGTGCCCGTGTTGATCAGGTCGCCGGGCTCGAGGACCATGAACTGGCTCAGGTGGTGGACGATGACGAACGGATCGAAGATCATCGTCTTGGTGGTGCCGGTCTGCCGGCGTACGCCGTTGACGTCCAGCCACATGGCCAGGTCGTGCACGTCGGGGATCTCGTCCGGGGTCGCCAGCCACGGTCCCGCCGGGTTGAAGGTCTCGGCCGACTTGCCCTTCGTCCACTGGCCGCCGCGCTCCATCTGGAACGCCCGCTCGCTCACGTCGTTCACCAGCACGTACCCGGCGATCGCACCCGCCGCGTCGGCCGGGCTGTCCAGGTAGGACGTGCGGCTGCCGATGACGATGCCCAGCTCCACCTCCCAGTCGGTCTTGGTGGAGCCGCGCGGGATGCGCACCTCGTCGTTCGGCCCGATCAGCGTGTTCGGCGACTTGGTGAACAGGATCGGCTCGTCCGGCACGGCCTGCCCGGTCTCCGCCGCGTGGTCGCTGTAGTTCAGGCCGATGCACAGGATCTGGTGCGGCCGGGCGATCGGCGCGCCGATCCGCTCGTCGCCGAAGGGCAGCACGTCGCCGGCCGCGATCCGTTCGGCGACGGCTTCCGCGAGGCGGGCGAGGCCGCCGCTCTCGCCGAAGAACCGTTCGTCGAAGTCGCGGGTCACGTCCGACACGTCGACGTAGTGGTCCTGGTCGGCGCGGACGACGGGCCGCTCGGCGCCGGGCGCGCCGATTCGCATGAGATGCACGGGGCTCTCCGGGGTAGACGGGACGGGTTCACGAGGCGCCGGCGACGATCGCTCTGATCGCCGGCACGTCGTCTGTCAGGCTCTCCAGCGGGGTGCGGTACGCCAGGCCGCTCACGCTGATCGCGCCGCTCGGCACGCTCGGCGAGGTGAGGAAGGCGGGCACGGCCAGGCAGTTGACGCCCGGCTCGTTCTCCTGGTCGTCGGTGCCGTAGCCGCGCTCGCGGGTGCGGACGAGCTCGGCGTGCAGGGCCTCGGCCGTACCCAGGGAATGGGGGGTCGGGGTGGACAACGGCTGGTCGCCGATCCAGTCGCGGACGTCCTGCTCGGTGCGCAGCCGGGCGGACAGCAGCAGCTTGCCGACCGCGGTGGTGTGCGCCGGATTGCGGCCGCCGACCACCGAGGTCAGCCGCACCGCGCCGGACGGCGGGTCGAGCTTCGAGCGATAGACCACCCAGCGGCCGTCGAGGGTCGCGTAGTGCACGGTCTCGCCGTACCGGTTGGCCAGCGCGCGCAGCACCGGCAGCACGCGCACGTGATCGGGGCGGGCCTCGTGATGCGCGAAGGCCAGGCGCAGGAACTCGTCGCCCAGCACGTACCGCCCGTACCCGTCCTGAGCCGCGAAACCGGCCCGCCGCAGCGCCGCCAGAGCACG
>NZ_CAKUCL010000125.1 GCF_934643405.1 uncultured Actinoplanes sp. | reverse complement strand
CGGCCGACCCGGCCAGTGGGTTCAGAGCGGCCGACCCGGCCGGCGGGTTCAAAGCTGCCGAGCCGGCCAGTGGGTTCAGAGCGGCCGAGCTGGTCAGCGGACTTCGGGCGGCAGAGCCGACCGGCGGATTCTGGGCGGAAGGCGTTGGCGCGACCGGTAATCCGCGGCCGGGCGGTGGGGTTCGACGGAGCCACCGGCGATGGAAGCCGAAAACTTCCGAAACGACTGTTCTTGCCGACCACCAGGCTCCCGGCGATCGCGGCAACCACGGCGCTCAGAGCGTCCAGGAAACCGAGGGAGATCGCGGCGGTCAGGAAGGTTTCGGTGGGGCGTCAGGTCCAGGTGGCGGGGAGGGTTGCGGCGGCGGAACGCGAAGCTCGGGCGGCGGTCGGGAAGGTTGCGGCGGAGCGCGAGGGTCGGGCGGCGGTCAAGAAGGTGGCGGCGGGACGCGAGGGTCGGGCGGCGGTCGGGAAGGTTGCGGCGGGGCGCGAGGCGATCAGGCTGAGGCGTCGCCCGCGACGGTGGTTCGGCTTTCGGGGGCGGCCCGGGCGGACGCCGCGGCTTCGGGGATGTGACGGGCGTGAGTTCTGGTGTGCGGACTCTTCTGCTCTGGTGTCCGGATTGGCCGGTCACCGCGGCGGAGATCGTCGAAGGGGTTCCCGCGGCCGAAGCGGTCGTCGTCCTGCAGGGGAATCGGGTCGTCGCCTGTTCGGAGGCGGCGCGCCGGGACGGCGTACGGAAAGGGTTGCGACGCCGGGAAGCGCAGAGCCGATGCCCTCACCTGATCGTCGTGGACTTTGATCCCGCGCGGGATGCGCGGGCGTTCGAGCCGGTCGTGGCGGCGGTCGAGGAAGTCGCGGTGGGGGTGGAGGTCATCCGGCCGGGGGCGTGTGCGCTGGCGGCGCGGGGGCCGAGCCGGTACTTCGGCGGGGAGGAGGCCGCGGCGGAAAGGATCGTGGAGCAGGTCGCGGAGGTGTGCGCGGTCGAGAGTCAGGTGGGGATCGCCGAAGGGGTCTTCGCGGCCGGGCTCGCCGCTCGGGAAGGGCGGCTGATCGCACCGGGAGAGACGGCGTCCTTTTTGTCCGGCATGCCGATCGAGGCGATCGAGCGGCCCGAGCTGGTCGATCTGCTGAAGCGGCTGGGGATCAAGACGTTGGGGGACTTCGCGCGGCTGCCGGCCGGGGACGTGCTGACGCGGTTCGGGTTCGACGGGGCGCTGGCGCATCGGCTGGCGGCCGGCCACGATCATCGGCCGCTCGCGGTGCGGCAGCCGCCGCCGGATCTGGATGTCTCGCAGACATACGACGAACCCCTCGAACGCGTCGACGTGGCGGCCTTCGCGGGACGGGCGCTGGCCGAGAAACTGCATGAAAGGCTTGCCGCGTACGGGCTGGCCTGCACCCGGCTCGGCATCGAAGCCGTGACGGCGGACGGGCAGGAGCTGCACCGGGTCTGGCGGCACGACGGCACCCTGACCGCGGCGGCCATCGCGGAACGGGTGCGCTGGCAGATGGACGGGTGGCTGACCGGCGCGCGACGGGGAGCGCCGGCCCGGCCCACCGCGGGGCTGGTGCGGTTGCGGCTGATCCCGGACGGCGTGTTGGTCCATCTTGGACTTCAGCCGGGCCTCTGGGGTGACGCGGGCGGCGAACGGGAGCGGGCGCATCGCGCCTTCAGCCGGGTGCAGGGCCTGCTCGGTCCGGAGGCGGTGGTCACGCCGGTGCTGGGCGGCGGCCGGTCGGCCGACGATCAGGTGCGGCTGGTGCCGTGGGGCGATGAGCGTACGCCGTGGAAGCCGGCCGCCGATCACGCCGACCCGGTGCCGGACATATCGGTCGCGCCGGTTTTGTCCAAAGGGGCGGAAGCGATCCAGCTGACCGGACACCGAACGGCAGCTCTCCGCCGGGCGGAGGCCGACGTCGCGGCCGAGCAGAGGAATTGGCTGGCGCGGCGAGTTCGCAACGAAGGAAAGGCGAGGAGAGAGGAGGGCGAGGCGGAAGTCAGTTCCTGGGCGGAAGGAAAGGCGCGGGCGGAAGGGGACGGCCGGGCGGAGGGCAGGGCGCGGGCGGAAGGGGACGGCCGGGCGGAGGGCAGGGCGCGGGCGGAAGGGGACGGCCGGGCGGAGGGCAAGGCGCGAGCGGAAAGGGACGGCGAGGCGGAAGGCAACGGCCGGGCGGAGGGCAGGGCGCGGGCGGAAGGGGACGGCCGGGCGGAGGGCAAGGCGCGGGCGGAAAGGGACGGCAAGGCGGAAGGCAACGGCCGGGTGGAAGGTGAAGGCCGGGTGGACGGGGGGCGGCGGGAAAGGGGCGCTGCGGACGCGGCGGTGGTTTCGCTTTCCGGGAAAGGGGGCGGGGCCGACCGTACGGGAAAGGGGTCTGTTGTCCGGCTTGACGTGCCCGCGCCGGTCCCGGAGGAAGGGGCGGCCACCGTGATCGCGTTGCGGCCGGGTGGACGGCGCGCGCGGCGGGGCGGCAAAGCGCCCCTCCCGCCCTGGCCGGGACGCCTGCCCAAGCCCGCGCCCGCCGTCGTGCTCACCGAACCGCTGCCCGCCGTGGTGCTCGACGCCGACGGGACGCCGGTCGGGGTCAGCGCGCGCCTCGACCTCACCGGCGAACCCGCCGCGCTCGTTGTCGAACGCTCCCAGCCGGTCGAGATCCGCGGGTGGGCGGGGCCCTGGCCGGTGGATGAGCGCTGGTGGGCGCCGGAGGAGGCGCGGCGCCGCGCCCGGTTCCAGGTGGTGCTGGCGGACGGGCGGGCGTTGCTGCTGTCGCTGGCCGGGGGGCATTGGGTGGTGGAGGCGATTTATGACTGAGGTGCCCGATGGGCTTTCATAACCCGAAAATGTCCTGGTCGGATCTCGAGGGCACGCTTTCCGGGAAGAACGTCGTCGATCCGATCGCGGTCGACGGGGACGGCGGGGACGCGCCGGCGTGGAGTCGTAAACGGCAGCCCTATCAGGCGCCCGCCCTGGTTCGCCGGGAAGGGACCACGCCGTACGCGGAATTGCACTGCCACACGAATTTCAGCTTCCTCGACGGGGCCAGTCATCCGGAGGAGCTCGCCGAGGAGGCCGCGCGTCTGGGGCTGCACGGGCTCGCCGTCACCGACCACGACGGCTTCTACGGGGTGGTTCGTTTCTCGCAGGCGGCCCGCGAACTCGGCCTGCCCACGATTTTCGGCTCCGAATTGTCCCTGGACCTGACCAGGCCGCAGAACGGCGAGCCCGATCCGGAAGGGCGCCACCTGCTGGCGCTCGCGCACGGGCACGAGGGTTACGCGCGGCTCGCCCGGATGATTTCGCGCGGGCAGCTGGCGGGCGGCGAGAAGGGCAAACCGGCGTACGGGGATCTGGAGGAGATCGCCGCCGAATTGAGGGACCACGTGCTGGTTCTCACCGGTTGCCGCAAGGGCAGCGTGCCGATGGCGCTCGCGACCGACGGGATCGCGGCCGCCGCGTACGAATTGGATCGGCTGGTCCGGCTGTTCGGCAAGCCGAATGTGGCGGTGGAACTGACCGCGCACGGCGACCCGTACGACGACGACCGCAACGACGCCCTTTTCCAGCTTGCCGAGAGCCGTGGTCTGGAGGTCGTGGCCACCAACAACGTGCATTACGCGAATCCGGCCCGGCGCCGGCTCGCCACCGCTCTCGCCGCGGTCCGGTCCCGGCGCAGCCTCGACGACATCGACGGCTGGCTGCCCGCGGCCGGCACCGCGCATCTGCGCAGCGGGGACGAGATGGCGCGGCGGTTCGCGGCCTATCCGGGGGCGGTGGAGGCGGCGGCGATGTTCGGTGAGGACCTCGCCTTCGACCTGAATCTGGTGGCGCCGAAACTGCCGGACTTCCCCATTCCGGAGGGGCACACCGAGATGAGCTGGCTGCGTGAGCTGACCATGCGGGGTGCGCGCGACCGGTACGGGCCACCGGAAGCGCACCCGAAGGCGTACGAGCAACTCGAATACGAACTGCAGATGATCGACGAGCTGGGTTTCCCGGGATATTTCCTGGTGGTCTGGGACATCGTCGAGTTCTGCCGGCGGGAGAACATCTACGCCCAGGGGCGCGGGTCGGCGGCGAACTCGGCGGTCTGTTACGCGTTGCGCATCACCAATGTGGACGCGGTCGCGCACAATCTGCTGTTCGAGCGGTTCCTCGCGCCGGAACGGGACGGGCCGCCGGACATCGACGTCGACATCGAATCGGATCGGCGCGAGGAAGTCATTCAGCACGTCTACCGAACGCACGGGCGCGAGCACACGGCGCAGGTGGCGAACGTGATCTCGTATCGGCCGCGGTCGGCGGTGCGGGACATGGCGAAGGCGTTCGGATTCTCGCCGGGGCAGCAGGACGCGTGGAGCAAGCAGATCGACCGGTGGGGAAGTGTCGCCTCGGTCGACGTCGACGACATTCCGCCGCAGGTGGTGGCGTTCGCGAACGAGGTGCAGAACTTTCCCCGGCATCTGGGCATCCATTCCGGCGGCATGGTGATCTGCGACCGGCCGATCATCGAGGTGTGCCCGGTGGAATGGGGACGGATGCCGGGGCGCACGGTGCTGCAATGGGACAAGGACGATTGCGCGGCGATCGAGCTGGTCAAATTCGATCTGCTCGGCCTCGGCATGCTCTCGGCGCTGCGCTATGCGTACGAGATGATCGAGTCCGATCTGGACATCAGCACGATGGACCTCACCGATGACGAGGTCTACGAGATGTTGCGCCGGGCCGATTCGGTCGGGGTCTTCCAGGTGGAGAGCCGGGCGCAGATGGCGACGTTGCCGCGGTTGAAGCCCCGCGAGTTCTACGACCTGGTGGTGGAGGTGGCGCTGATCCGGCCGGGGCCGATTCAGGGCGGCTCGGTGCACCCTTACATACGGCGGAAGAACGGACTGGAGCCGGTTGCCTACCCGCATCCGCTGATGCGCAATGCCCTGGAGAAGACCCTCGGCGTGCCGCTGTTCCAGGAGCAACTCATGCAACTGGCGATCGACGTGGCCGGATTCAACCCGGCCGAGGCCGATCAGCTGCGCCGGGCCATGGGTTCGAAACGGTCCATCGAGAAAATGGAGCGGATCAAGGAGCGCCTCTATCGCGGGATGGCCGAGCGGGGCATCACCGGCGAGCTGGCGGACGATCTGTTCCTCAAGCTCTCCGCCTTCGCCAGCTACGGTTTCCCGGAGAGCCACGCGATGAGTTTCGCCTATCTCGTGTACGCCAGCGCGTGGCTCAAGCGGTATCACCCGGCGGCTTTCTGCGCGGCTCTGCTGAACGCGCAGCCGATGGGCTTCTATTCACCGCAGTCCCTGGTCGACGACGCGCGCCGGCACGGGGTCGAGGTGCGCCGGCCGGACATCAACCTCAGCAACGCGGCGGCCACCCTCGAGTCGACGCCGAAGACCCGGTGGGGGTCGCTGCCCGGTGAGCCGCCGCACGCCTGGGGGCTCGGTGGTCCGGCGGTGCGGGAAGGTCTGTCCAGCGTGCGTACGGTCGGGGCCGAGCTCGCCGAGCGCATCGAGGCGGAACGGCTGGCGAACGGTCCCTATGTCAGCCTGACCGACCTGTCCCGCCGTACCGGATGCACCACCGCCCACCTGGAGGCCCTCGCCACCGCCGACGCCTTCGCGGGTTTCGGGCTGTCGCGCCGGGAGGCGTTGTGGGCCGCCGGCGCCGCCGCGCAGGACCGGCCGGACCGCCTGCCCGGCACGGTGACCGGGACGTCGGCGCCGATGCTGCCCGGGATGACCGAGGTGGACCGGCTGGTCGCGGACGTGTGGGCGACGGGGTTGTCGCCGGACGCGCATCCGGCGCAGTTCATCCGCGCGGAACTCGACCGCTCCGGCGCGTTGCCGATCGCGAGGCTGGGCCGGGTGGAGGCCGGCACCCGGATCCGGGTGGGCGGGATCGTCACCCACCGGCAGCGGCCGGCCACCGCGGGCGGGGTGACGTTCATCAATCTGGAGGACGAGACCGGGATGCTGAACGTGACCTGCTCGCCGGGGTTGTGGCAGCGGTACCGGCGGGTGGCCCGGACCAGCGCGGCGCTGATCGTCCGGGGTCGCCTGGAGAAGGCCGAGGGCGTCCTGAACCTGGTGGCGGACCGTCTGGAGTCGGTGACCCCGCCGGTGACGCCGGCCTCCCGCGACTTCCGGTAAAAAGCCGGTATCCTCCCGTTCCGGGATAAATCATACCGATCGGGGGGCGCGGTGTTTCGGCTGGTCACGGTGATGATGGCGGTGCTGGGAAGTCCGGCGTTCCTGCCCGGCGGGCCCGCACTGGCCGAGATCCACCGGCTCGCCGACCCACGCGGCGGCGAGGGTCGTGGCTACGGCCCGGCCGGGCAGCTCACCCTCTCCTACCTGGCGGACGCCGGTTTCGCGGCGGCGGTCAAGCTGACGTGCTCGCCGGACGGCGGCGGCCATCCCGACGCCGGCGCCGCCTGCCGCACCCTGACCCGCTACGACGCCGACCCGGACCGGATGACGCCGGCCCCGACCGCCTGCATCCTGCTCTGGTCGCCGGTCACCGCTCAGATCCAGGGCACCTGGCACGGCGCCGAGGTGAGCTGGACCCACCGGTACGGCAACAGCTGCGAGATGCGCCGGGCCACCGGAGTGCTGTTCACCTTCTGAGGCTCACCGCGCCGTGCGCGCGGCTCTGCCGCAGCGGCCTCCAGAGCATCAGCGTGACCAGCAGGGACGCGGCCGCCGCCACGGTCATCGCGCCGGCCGCGCCGACCCCCTCGGCCACCGCGCCGACGACGGTCGCCCCGATCGCCTGGAACGTCATCCGGCCGCTGCCCTCCAGCCCGATCGCCTGCCCGGTCAGCGTCGCCGGGACACCCTCCACCAGGCGCTGCTGCAGGCCGAGGGTCCCGGCGTACCCGATGCTCGCGACGAACACCGCGGCCACCGCGAGCGGCAGTGCCGGGCGGAACACGAACAGCAGGTACGGCACGGCCAGCAACGCCTGCAACGGACTGCTCCACCGTTCCCGGGCAGCCGCGGGCACCCACCGGCCGATGACCGCGTCGCCCAGCAGCATCCCGGCCGCGGCGGCCACGAACAGCACGCCGGCCGCGTCCCGCGCGTACGGCACGTACATCGCCTCGGCACCCACGATCAGCCCGTTCGGCAGCCACGCCGCCAGCAGCAGCGGCCGCACCGACGACGTGCCGATCAGCAGGCGGTTCGCCCGCCAGGTCGCGGCCACGCCGGCCCGGCCCGTGGCGCGCGGCGGACGGCTGCGCAGGCCGCGACCGGTGACCAGGGTGGACCACAACGCCAGCGCGGCCGACGTCAGCAGCGCTCCCCGGGCCCCCAGGACGGTGATCAACGTGCCGCCCGCCGCGAAGCCGGCGATCTGCATGCCGCCGACCGACACGTTCATCACCGAGCGGCCGAGCACGTAACCGCCGGGCAGCACGTCCGCGAGCAACGCGCCGCGCACCGCCGACGTCAGCGCGTCGACCACGCCGAACGCCATGATCAGCACCAGCATCCCGGCGATCGGCAGGGCGCCGGAGGCCAGCAGCAGAGCCTCGACGACGCCCGCCACGCCCCACGCGGTCAGGAAGACGCGCGGGCGGATCCGATCGGCGAACGACAACAGCGTCAACGCCCCGATCGCCTGCGGCGCGAGCCCGCCCAGCAGGGCCAGCGCGGCGAGCAGCGGAGCGCCGGTCGCGGCGTAGACCAGCGAGGACAGCGCCAGCATCTGCACGGTCCGAGCGGCGACGGTCAAGGCGTTGCCGAGGAACAGCGTGCGGAACTCGCGCAACCCGAAGATCTCCCGGTAGGTGGTCATGACGGCACTCTCGCGGCCGGCGAAGCGTGGCGATAATGTTTCGCACAGGAGCGAAACATGACAGTCGTCCGCCTGGGCCCGGCAGACATCGCCGCCACCCGGTTCGCGCTGTCGCCGCTGGCCGAACTGGTCGCGGCGCTGCAGACGCTGGCCGATCCGCCGGGTCCGCCCTGGCTCGCCGGCTGGGTGCGGGAGAAGCGCCCGGTTGCCGAGCGCGTGCCCCTGGTCGCCGCGTTGCTCGACCTGTTCCGCGGCGCGTCCTGGGTGCCCGACTTCCTGGTGCCACCGCCGTCCGGGATGGACACCGCCATCGCCGACGAGATCTCCCACGTACGGCGTACCCCGCTCGCCCGGATCAGGGCGGATCTGCGGCAGACCGCGGGCGGCACCGAACCGCCCGGATTCGGCGGCCGGGACATCGCCGACCGGCTCGCCGACGCGGTCGGTCAGGCCTGGGAAGGGCTTCTGGCCGCCGACTGGGACCAGCGTCGTGCCCTGCTGGAACGGGATGTGGTGCACCGGGCGGGACTGCTCGCCACGTACGGCTGGGCGGAGGCCGTCGAAGGGCTGCGTGCCGGCTACCGGTGGCTCGGCGAGGGCGACCTGCAGATCAACGACTGGGATTCCCCGCCGTACGTGATCGCGGGTGCCCGTCTCGTCCTGGTGCCCACCGGATTCGGGCGCGGCTGGATCTCGGTGGATCCGCCCGGCGGATATGCGCTGGTCTATCCGGCGCGGGGAATCGCGGCCCCGGTCGACGCGCCGTCCGGGCGAGGTCTGGACCGGCTCATCGGCCGGGAACGGGCCCGGCTCCTGCGCGCCCTCGACCAGCCGGCCAGCACCACGCACTTGGTCAGCCTGCTCGGTTCCCGGCTCGGGTCGGTGGGCGGCCACCTCGCGGTGCTGCGGGACGCGGGCCTGGTGTCGCGGGTCCGCAGCGGCCGGTCGGTGATCTATCGCCGTACCCCGCTGGGCGACGCCCTCACGGAAGCAGCGACCGCGCCATCGTGGTCGCGAGCCACCGTTCGTACCGGTCCAGGCTCCATCCCCGGCGGCGGGTGAGCCGGTCCAGCACCTCGGGCGCGGTCAACGTCCAGAGGATGTCGGCGGCCTCGGCCACCTCCATGCCGTCGCGCAGCCCGAACCGGTCCGCGATGTGCTGCGCGATGCCCGCCGTACCCCGTTGCCGTTCGGCGTCGATGGTTTCGGCGAACGCCCGCACCTCGGGATCGCGGGCGGCGCCCTGCACGAAGATGACGGTGATCAGCGGACCGACCCGCTCGACTATCTCCCGGCCCATCCGGGCGTACAGAAGTAAGCAGGTCGCCGGGTCCTCGGCCTGGAATATCGCCTGGGCGATCGGCCGGTCGATCATCGGAACGGGTTGGTCGTCGCCGGCGAGCGTGACGTCGTAGACGGCTTTGAGCACCGCCGCCTTGTTGCCGATGACGTTGTAGACGGTTTGCGGGCTGACCCCGGCGCGGTGCGCGATCGCGCCGATGGTGGCGCCGGCATATCCGCGGCGCAGGAACAGGTCCCGGGCCGCCTGGAGCACTTTCAGCCGGGTGGCCCGGATCTGTTCGGCGCGCGGTCCGGCGATCAAAGGTGGACCGGCTCCGGAACGGGCAGGGCACCGACCTGCCACAGCACACTCAATTCGTCGCGCACCCCCCAATGCTCCGCCAGCAGGCCGTCCTGCGCGCGATACAGATGCATGGTCGGCATCGCGTACGGCTTACCGGTGGCCGGGAAACCGAGAAGGTCGCTGTTGTGGATGCCGTGCGCCGTCGCCCGGATGGCGACCCGATCGCCGTCCGCGACCATGTCGTGCAATTCGTACCGCAATTGCAGGACGTCGGTCAGGAATCGCAGGATGCGGATGTATCCGTCGCGCCCCTGCGGCGCCCACGGCGGCGCGCCGTGGTCGATGAAATCGTCGGTGACGAACTGCCCCACCTTTTCCACGTCGCCGGTGGTGAACGCCTCGAATACCTGTACGGCCAGTTTCTCTGTCGTCTGCATGGAATGAGATTCCACCGGGCCGCCGTCGCCGGGCAACGATCATGGACAGGCTGGTCGGGGCGTTCCAGCGGATGCCGGACGAGGGCCGATACGCTGCCCGTGTGGAAACCGCATCGACGCGTACGGCCCGACCGCTCGTCACCGCTCGCACCGCCGCCGTCTGGGCGGTGCTTCGCCGTGAGCTGGACAAGCACGCCGGCCGGTCACTCACCGTGCTGGACGTGGGCGGCGGAACCGGCGGCTTCGCGGTGCCCCTGGCCGAGGCGGGCCACGCGGTCACGGTGGTCGACGCCAGCCCCGACGCGCTGGCGGCGTTGACCCGCCGGGCCGCGGACGCCGGGGTGGCGCAGCGGGTGAAGGCCGTGCAGGGCGACGGCGACGCGCTCGCCGGCCTGGTCGACCCGGGCAGCGTCGACCTGATCCTCTGCCACGCGGTGCTCGAGGTCGTCGACCACCCGGAGGACGTGGTCGCCGCGATCGCGACGGCGCTGCGCCCCGGCGGCGCGGTGAGCCTGCTGGTCGCGGGCCGTCCGGCGGCGATCCTCACCCGGGCGATCAACGGTCACCTGCGCTCGGCGGCCGCGGTGGTCACCGATCCCGAGGGCCGGGCGGGCGCCCGCGACACCCTGCGCCGGCGTTACGACGTGGAGACCGCGGCGGCGCTGCTGCGCTCCGCGGGCCTCCAGGTGGAGCAGACCCACGGCGTACGGGTCCTGACCGACCTCCTGCCGGCCGCGGTGATCGAGGAAGACCCTCAGGCGCTGCTGGAGCTGGAGCTGGAACTCGCCGCCCGGCCGCCGTTCCGCGACATAGCCTCCCAGCTGCACGTCTTCGCCCGTCGCCCGTGAGGCCGGCCGGTCGGCCGCGCGTCTCCGGTTCGCCCGCCCACCAGAGCCTCCACGTGTGACAGGAACGTCGACGATGTCTGACGCAGCGCCGCACCGGCCGACGACGGCGATACCCGACGACCGGCTCTCCGGGGACGCGTTCGACGTCGTCCGGCCCGCCTACGGCGGCGGCAGCCTCGCTGATCTGCTGCCCAGCCTCTCGGCCGTCCTCGGGGTACCGGGCGCGGCCGACGTGCTGGGGCTCGCGGCCCACCTCGACGGGGCCGAGCGGATCGGTGTGCTCCTCGTCGACGGGCTGGGGGCGTACCAGATCGGCCTTGCCTCGGCCTTCGCCCCCGTCCTCGCCGATCTTGCGGCGGGGAGCGGCGGCTATGCGGGGACGCTGACCTCGGGCTTTCCGTCGACCACGCCGGTCAGCCTGGTGACCTTGGGGACCGGAGCGCCGCCCGGGGCGCATGGGGTGCTCGGGTTCACCGTCCGGCGGCCGGACGGGCGCGTGCTCAACCACATCTTCTGGGCCGATGATCCCGATCCGATGGTCTGGCAGCCGGTGCCGACGCGGTTCTCCGCAGCCGCGACGAGCGGGGTTGCGGTCACGGCGGTCACCCGGCCCGAGTTCGAGGGGAGCGGGCTGACCGTCTCGGCCAATCGCGGGGCTGCCTTCGTGGCGGCTTCCGCCGGGCCGGAGATCGCCGAGCGGATGCTGACGGCGCTGTCCGGGACCGGGCCGGCCCTGGTCTACGGCTACTTCCGTGATCTGGACCGGGCCGGGCACGAGGACGGGGTCAACTCCGCGGGCTGGCAGGCGGCCGCGCGGGACGTCGACGACCTGCTCGACCGGCTCGTGCACGGGCTGCCCGACCGATCCGCGCTGCTCGTGGTCGCCGACCACGGCCAGATCAACATCCCCCCGGACGCGCGTTTCGACATGGTTGACATTCCCGACTTGTCGATCGGGGTCGCCGGCGTCGCGGGCGAGCCGCGGGTGCGCTACCTCCACTGCGTGGACGGCGCGCGCGACGACGTGATGGCGACCTGGAGCGGCGTTCTCCAGGACAACGCCTGGGTGCGTACGGGGGACCAGGTCATCGACGAGGGATGGTTCGGTGACATGACCGCCGAGCACCGGCAGCGCGTCGGCGACGTCGTCGTGATCTGCCGCCGACGGGCGATCGCGCTGGCCACCGGGTGGGAGCCGCCCGCCGTACGGAAGCTGATCGCGCATCATGGATCGCTCACCGCGGCCGAGATGACTGTGCCGTTGCTCATCGCGCGGTGAGTACGCGCCGCCCGTACCGGAAAAATGTCGGAGGGCCGGGCTAGCCTCCCACCGTGGGACGCAGCCAGGCAGTGCCTCGAGGGCGTGACCCGCGCTTCGGGCCGGATGCCGACGACGCGGGTTGCACGATTCTGCACGTCGACATGGATGCGTTCTTCGCGTCGGTCGCCATCCGCGCCCGGCCCGAGCTGCGCGGCCGGCCCGTGGTGGTCGGCGGCATCGGCCCGCGCGGCGTGGTCAGCTCGGCCAGCTACGAGGCTCGGGGCTTCGGCGTGCGCAGCGCCATGCCCACCGCCCGCGCCCGCGCGCTGTGCCCGCAGGCCGTCTACCTGCCGGTCGACGGCGCCGCGGTGTCGGCGGCGTCCGCGGCCGTCATGTCGATCTTCCGGGACGTGACGCCCCTGGTCGAGCCGCTCTCCAGCGACGAGGCCTTCCTCGACGTGGCCGGCGCGCAGCGGCTGCTCGGGCGCCCCGCCGAGATCGCCCGGCAGATCCGCGAGCGCATCGTCACCGAGCAGGGGCTCACGTGTTCGGTGGGGGTCGCGCCGACCAAGTTCGTCGCGAAGCTGGGATCGACCCGCGCCAAACCGGACGGCCTGGTCGTCGTGCCGGCCGGTCTCGTGCTCGACTTCCTGCACCCGCTGCCGGTCGACGCGCTCTGGGGGGTGGGGGAGCGGGCCGCCGAGACGCTGCGCCGGCTCGGTCTCGGCACCGTCGGCGACCTCGCCAACGCCCCGCTGAGCATGCTGCGCGGCGCGCTCGGCGAGGCGTCCGCCGCCCACCTGCACGAGCTCGCCTGGGGCCGCGACCCGCGCCGGGTCACCCCCGAGCGCGAGGAGAAATCGATCGGCGCCGAGATGACCTTCGACATCGACGTCGCCGACCCGTCAGTGATCCGGCGCAGCCTGCTCGCCCTCGCCGAGAAGGTGGGCGCTCGCCTCCGAGCCGCCGAGGTCGTCGGGCGCACGGTCGGCATCAAGGTGCGTCTGGCCGATTTCCGCACGATCAACCGCTCCCGTACGGCCGGGGTCCCGACCGATGTGGCACGCGAGATATTCGAGACCTCGTGGGGCCTGTTCACGGCGTTGGGCGCGCGGGAACATATCCGGCTTATCGGCGTCCGGGTCGAAGGTCTCAGCGCGACGTCCACCACATCACGGCAGCTCACCTTGGGCGAACCGGAGCGCGGCTGGCGCGAGGCGGAGGCCGCGACCGACGCCGTGGTTGCCCGTTTCGGCCACGCAAGTGTGCGTCCGGCCAGTCTTTTGGGCCGAAGCGATCTCCGGCGGACCGAAAATCACCCTCACTCGACGGTCGTCCCGCTTTCCGACCCGCCAACCCCCTCGTAGACTTGCTCGGTAAGGCAGCCGACGGCTGTCCCGTGCCAGTTACCTTGCTTCACCCCGACCCCACGTGGGGCCGGGTGGGTTTCATCAACGATGCGCCCGGGGAGGAATGCCGTGCCGCTCTCGGAGCACGAGCAGCGGCTGTTCGATCAGATCGAGCGGTCGCTTGCCGAGGACCCCAAATTCGCCTCGGCTGTGCGGGCCAGCGACCCGCGTTTCCACGCACGGCGCCGGCTCCTCGTCGCCGCCTTCGTGATCATCCTTGGCCTCGCGCTGGTCGTCTTCGGGACGGTGAGCAGCAACACGCTCCTCGGCGTGGCCGGCTTCATCGTCATGCTGGGCTCCGCCGCCTTCGCCATGCAGTCCCGTCGCCGAGGCCAGGCGCCGGACCTGCATGCAGTAGGTGGCACCGCCACCCGCCGCACCCGTCAGACGCGCAAGGCCGGCTTGATCGACCGCCTCGAGGACCGATGGCGTCAGCGCCCGGAAGGCCACCGCTGACGCAACGCGCATGAGTGGCGCCGGCCCGAAGCCGGCGACCAGCAGATGGCGGCCACCAGGCCGCCATCGCCGTTTCCACGCCCCGCGCCGCCGTTCCCCTGGGCCGGCGCTGCAGGCCGGGTTGCCGTCTACCGCGGCCCGCGCTGTGGGCCGGTTCGGTCGCTGTTTCCCGGGTTCGCGCCGCACGCCGGGTTGCCACCCGCTGCGGCCCGCGCTACCGAGCGCGTCGCCGTTCCCCGGCCTCGTGCGGCTTGCCGGGTTGCCGTCTACCGCGGCCTGCGCTGCCGACCGCGTCGCCGTTTCCCGGGCCCGCGCGGCTTGCCGGGTCGCCTTTCCCGCCGATCTGCCGACCGCGTCGCCGTTCCCCGGGCTCGTGCGGCTTGCCGGGTCGCCGTTCCCGCGCCGACCGCCGACCGCGTCGCCGTTTCCCGGGCCCACGCGGCTTGCCGGGTCGCCGTTGCCGCGCCCGCTCTGCCGGCGGCGTCGTCGTTTCCTGCGGCTGCTTCACAGATGACCGCAGCTGCCGGATCGCCGGCGCGATCTTGCCGTGCTCCGTGATCACGCCGGTTCAGTTGCCGCCGCCTGCGTAGTCACACCGATCTCTTGCCGCCGCAATGTGGCGGGCCGAGACCGCCGCCTGCGGAACCCGGGCCGTCCGGCGCCAGCCCCTCGGACGCGGTGCTCTGTGCGCGTGCGCGCCCGCTGGACGTGACGCGCGGCGTTTGTCCAGCACGGTTCTTCTTGCGCCATGAGGGGCTCCCGGGCGTTCTTCGCCGCCGTGCGCCGCCGTGCGCCGCCGCGCGAGGGCTGCGGCCCCGGAGCAGGCCATCGCAGGCAGCAGAAAAGCGCCGCCCCCCGGGAAGGGGACGGCGCTTTCCGGCCGGCTAGCGGCCCCGGCTCGCGAGCAGGCGGCGCGGGCTGAAGCGGACCAGTGCGTCGCGGAGGCGGCCGGCAAGGGTCACCGTTCGGGCTGAGGTCTCGGCCAACGACACGCGCCAGCGCATCAGGACCGACGGCGGCATGATGACCGCCGCCAGACGGGTCCGGCGGTTCGCCGAACGCGCCAGACCCCTGCGCACCTGGGTCAGGGCCGCGGTCAGCTCGGCGCCCTGCAGCGGCTTGCGGGCGTAACGCGCCCGCTCCTCGGCGGTGCCCAGCAACGTCGCGGCGGTGGCCGGGTCGGGCTGGAGGACCGCGTCGCGGATCAGGCGCTGGGCGGTCACCCGGGGCGTCTCGGTCGGGTCCACCGGGACACGGAAGTCGATCATGGTGTCCAGGAGTTCGTCCCAGGCGGCGTGGGCGTCCTCGCGTGCCCGGACGGCCTCCGTCGTGACCACGATGTCGTGCGGGGAGCCCGGTGGGCCGCCGGACGCGGTCACCGCCGGCTGCTTCGGGACCGTCGCGGCGTGGCGGTGCCGCCGCACCAGGACGCGGCGCAGGGCGGGCACCAGCAGCAACGCGATGATCAGCGCGGCCACCAGGGCGATCCAGAAGCCCTTCGTCGAGGTCGGGGACGAGCCGGTGTCCGACGGACCGGCGGCGCCCAGGTCGTCCTGACCCTTCTGCGGCAGGTCACCGGCGGCCGAGGAGGCCGACGGGTCGGCGCCGGGCAGCGCGTCGCTCGACGGGACCGACGTGGCCGGCGCCGGGGCGTCCACGTCCGGCGCGTACGGCGGACGGGCCGCGCCGGGGACACCGGCCGCGGGCGTGGCGTCGAACGGGACCCAGCCGACGCCCCGGAAGTAGACCTCGGTCCACGCGTGGGCGTTGCGGTTGGTGAGCACCACGGCGTCGCCGGAGCGGGCGTTGCCCCGGGTGAAGCCGAACGCGACCCGTGCCGGAATGCCCGCCTTGCGCACCATCCAGGCCAGCGCCGCCGCGTACTGCTGGCAGTAGCCGACCTTGTTCTTCAGGAACGCCGCGATCTCCGAGCTGCTGCCCGCCGGCTGCGTGGTCAGGCTGTACGCGAAGTCGTTGTCCTTGGAGAAGTAGTTGTAGAGCGCCCGGACCTTGTCGTACGGGTTGAGGATGCCCCGGGTGAGCTCGGCGACCTTGGTGTCGACCGTGTCGTCCGGCGGGGTCGTGGTGTACGCCATGAACATCGGGTCGTCCGGCGGCAGCGCGGCCGACGACCGCAGCAGGCTGGGCGAGTACTGCGCGCGCACGTAGTCGAAGGAGTACTTCTTGCCCTTCGTCGTGTTGCGGGTCGAGTAGATCACCTGCTGGTTGTTGTCGTAGTTCCAGCCGCCGCCCAGGTCCTCGACCTTCACCGGGTTCGAGTACAGCGGCAGCATGCTCTGCCGCAGATTGTCGGTGATCTCCACCTCGGCGTGGTACTGCTGGAACCTCGCGCCGGCCGTGCCCTTGCGCGGGTCGGGCAGCCCCCGGTCGGCCGGCTGGCCGTTCGGCGAGCGGTTCCCGAAGCCCTGCGTGGTGAGCTGGTCGGCGACGCCGAAGCGCAGGTAGTACGGATCGGGCTCGTTGGTGCGCACCTTGATCAGGTCGACCGTCGAGGTCTGGGCGAGCTGACCGCTGAGCGCCGCGAACAGGTTGATCCGCCCGCCCGCGCCGCCGCCCGGGCCGTTCTGCCCGATGCCCGCGCCGGACTGGGTGAGCTGGGACAGCAGGCCGCCGCTGATGGTCGGGACCAGCAACGGCAGCAGGACCGCCGCGGCCACGCCGATCACGCCGAGACGCCGGCCGGCCGCCGCCAGCGGGGACGGCTCCCAGACGTCCACGTCGCGCCCGTCGCCGGTGAAGCGGCGACCGAAACGCCGTACGCGATCGACGTTGTCCGAGACCAGCAGCCAGAGGAAGCCGAAGGCGCCGACGATGAACGGCAGCGTCGGGACGCTGTCCACGTACACCGCGACGGGCACCGAGTAGATCGCCAGCATCGGCAGGCCGGCCAGGGCCGGGCGCCGCGCCACCACGGTGAGCAGGTCGACCGCGATCGACACCGCGCCGATGCCGAGGACCGTCACGAAGAGCAGGCCGGGCCGGTCGGGGACCGGTACGGCGTACGAACGCGTGTCTGTCCCGGCCTGGGTGAAGAGCTGGCCGAAGTGCTCGAACGTCTTGGGGGTGGGGATCAGCAGCTCGTGGCCGCTGGGGAACATCCAGGTGAGGCTGATCAGCAGGACCACGATCATGCCGAGCGCCTGGGCCCAGACCGGGAACCGCAGCGTACGGGCGAGGAACGCGGCCCCGGCGATCAGCCCGACCGCCAGGATGCACTCCGCGAGCCACGTCCACGTTGCGAAGATCGAGCTGATCGGGGCGGCCGCGAGCAGGGTCGAACCCGCCGCGATCAGCCCGAGACGACGCCGGCCGGTCATCGGTTCACTCCGCTCACTGTCTCGGCCATCGCCGCCCGCCAGGCGAAGCCGCTGGACCCGCGGGCCGCGGCAGGCCAGAGCGCGGGCAGCGTCGACCCGTGGGTGACCGGCACCGAACGCCAGCCACTGTGCACCAGGGCCAGAGCCGCCGCCGAGTGCTCGCGGTCGGACTCCTGCCGCTCGCCGGGCGCCATGGACACCCAGGTGGAGCTGTCGACGGCGAACCCGATGCAGGTCGCGCCGTTGCCGCGCAGCCCGGCCAGCAGCTCGGCCTCGGCCACCGTGAGGGAACCGAAGACGCCGATCACCAGGCCGCCGTCGGAGCGGCGGCGCACCTGGTCGACGAGGGTCGAGATGTCGCCGGTGGTCTGGGTCCGCACGTCGGCCAGGGTGTCCAGCACGACGCTCTCGGTCGTGCCCTCGGTGGTGTCGATGTCGATCCCCGAGCCGGTCACCAGGCGCAACTTGTACCCGGCCTGGGTCAGGTGCATCGCGATGCTGGCCGTGGCCGACACCGCCCACTCGAAGCTCGCGGTCGGTCCCTCGCCGCGGTGCGCGGCGGCCCGGTCGTCCAGCACCACCGTGGCGCGGCTCTCCCAGGGCTGTTCCTCGCGGCGCACCATCAGCTCACCGGTGCGGGCCGTGGACCGCCAGTGCACCCGCCTCAGGTCGTCGCCGCGGCGGTACTCGCGGGTGGCCGCGTCGTCCTCGCCGTGCACCGCGACCGAGCGGGCGCGGCTGTCGCCGGTGCCCGCGTACTCGCCGGCGAGCCGGACCGTGGGCAGCCCGACCACCTGCGGGATCACAGTGAGGCGGTCGACGCTCGGGAAGGAACGGGTCAGCTCGCACAGGCCGAACGGGTCGGTGAGCCGGACGACGAGCGGGCCGATCGGGTACCGCCCGCGGACGTCGGCACGCACCGTGTACGCCACCGAGCTGGCCTGATGGGCGCCGAGACGCTCCAGCACGACCCGCGGGCGGCTGCCCAGCGCGTACGGCAGGCGGTCCTCCAGCAGCAGCGTGCCGGTGGGCAGCCGGGACATGTTCTGCAGGCGCAGGATGACCCGGGCGCTGGACCCGACCGGCGCGCGCCCGGGATCCAGCGAGCGGGTGCAGGCCAGCTTGTACCGGCTGCGGCCCACGTATGCCGCGGCGAGCAGCGGCAGCGCCGCGAGCAGCACCGCGACCCGCAGCAGGTCGCGCTCGCCCAGGATGAACGCGGAGACGCCGGCCGCCGCGGCCGCCGCCAGGAAGGACCGGCCACGCGTGGTCAATCCCCGCAAGGCCTCCCGCATGTCAGATCCCCCGCGACTCGTACTGGGCGCCGCCGGTGTTGCGGGTGTCGTACGGCGAGCGGTTCCGCTCGTGCGGCAGCGGCAGGCGGTGCACGATCTCGGCCACGATCGCGTCGGTCGTCCGCCGGTTCAGCTGGGCGTCCGCGGTCGGGATGATCCGGTGGGCGAGCACCGGCACGGCCAGCGCCTGCAGGTCGTCCGGCAGCACGTAGTCGCGGCCCTCGAGCGCGGCCACCGCCTTGGCGGTGCGGATCAGCTGCAGAGTGGACCGGGGCGACGCGCCCAGGCGGATCTCCGGCGCCTCGCGGGTCGCGGTGACCAGCGCGATCGCGTACTGCTGGACGGCGTCGGCGGCGTGCACGTCGCGCACCGTGGCGATCATGCGGCGGACCAGGGCGGCGTCGGAGACGGCGCGCAGGTCGTTCAGCGGGTCGTGCGCCCCGTGCCCGCCCAGCATGGCCAGCTCGGCCCTCGGGTCGGGGTAGCCCATCGCGATGCGGGCGGTGAACCGGTCGCGCTGCGCCTCCGGCAGCGGATAGGTCCCCTCCATCTCGATCGGGTTCTGCGTCGCGATGACCATGAACGGCGTCTGCAGCTCGTAGGTCGTGCCGTCGACGGTCACCTGCCGCTCCTCCATGCACTCCAGGAGGGCGGACTGGGTCTTCGGCGAGGCCCGGTTGATCTCGTCGCCGACCACCAGGTTGGCGAACACCGCCCCGGGCTTGAACTCGAAGTCGCGCGTCTCCTGGTTGTAGACGCTGACCCCGGTGACGTCGCTGGGCAGCAGGTCGGGCGTGAACTGGATCCGGCGGACCGAACAGTCGATGGACCGCGCGAGCGCCTTGGCAAGTTTCGTCTTGCCGACGCCCGGCACGTCCTCGATCAGCAGGTGGCCCTCGGCCAGCAGGACGGCCAGCGCCAGCCGGACGGTCGCGCTCTTGCCCTCGATGACCTGTTCGATGTTGGCCATGATGGCTTGGGTAGCGACGCGAAAGTCCTCGGCCGGCATCGGTCCGCCGGGCTCGTCCCAGGTCGGGGTTGTCACGGGCCTCCTCCAAGTGGTTCTCGCCGCTCCCGCATGAGGCCGCAGAAGATCGGCGAAGGCGGCTTCCCCGCCGTCCCCCACAGGTTAGCCCGATCACAGCAACTCGCCGACCCGGCGGACGGACGGCTTCGACGTCCGTCAACCGGACACCAGTATCGGATGGATAAAGAATCCGGCCCGCGTGACGCAGCTGATACCGGTCGTCGCGGCCGGAGAGGGGCCGGTATCATGCACGCATGACCCGGCCGTTCCTGCTTCTTAGCCGGCCGTGCTGCTCCCGCGGTTAGGCGGGCACAGCACGGCGATCCCCTCCTGAGCGAGGGGATTTTTTGTGCCCGCCGGAACCCCGACACACGAATACGAGATGCCGACGATGAGCGAGTCAGAGACCCCGAAGTTCCGTTACACCGCCGCGCTGGCCAACGAGATCGAGCCGCGCTGGCAGGCCTACTGGGCCGAGAACGGAACCTTCCACGCGCCCAACCCGGCCGGCGCCCTGGCCGACCCGGCGCACCCGCGGGCCGGCGCGCCCAAGCTGCACGTGCAGGACATGTTCCCGTACCCCTCGGGCGCGGGGCTGCACGTGGGTCACCCGCTCGGGTACATCGGCACCGACAGCTACACCCGGTACAAGCGGATGGCCGGGTTCAACGTGCTGCACCCGATGGGCTTCGACGCGTTCGGCCTGCCCGCCGAGCAGTACGCGGTGCAGACCGGCACCCA
>NZ_CAKUCL010000124.1 GCF_934643405.1 uncultured Actinoplanes sp. | reverse complement strand
GCGCCGGGCAGGTGGTCGATGACCGCGGCGAGCCGGGCCGCGACGGCCTCTGCGTCCTGACCGTCCTCGACCGCGAGATGAGCCACCACGACCGCGCGGCGCAGCAGACCGTCGGCCGAGGCGCATTCCGCCTCGGCGAGGAGCCTCCTGGCCTCGGCGATCCGGCCCGTCTCGGCGACGTGGACGCAGGCGGCCTCGATGAGGCGATCCGCGCGCAGGGCCGGGGTGGCGCTGAGCCGCGCGGCGCGCAGCAGCAGCTCGGCCGCCCGGCGGGCCTGCCCCCGTTCCCTGATCCGCCGTGACGCCCCGGTCAACCGGAGAGCCAACCCCTCGGCGGAGCTCGTGCTCATTCCTCCATGAGAACTCACCCGGAGGAAGAAAGCGGTGTGCAACTTGCAACAAAAAATTCCGGCGTGTCGGTGGCCGGTTCCCACCCCCGTCCTTTGTGGTCACTCGTGGCCCGGTCACCCCGGGGCCCGGGGACGGCTCATCCCGTACGGGTGGGGTGCTCGGCTGTGCGCGCGGCCAGACTCGGACGCAGCCCTGGCGGTGAGGCCGTGCCGAGAAAGGCGGGAAGGCGCATGGACGCTCTGCTCAATTCGCTGACCGAGAAGGAGACGATGCTGCTCCTCCAGGCGCAGGAGGACCGGTTGGCGATGCTCGACGAGGACGCCCTCATCGACCTGCACACCCGGATGCGCCGGGCACGCAACAGGCACGTGAAGGTGTACCGCCGCAGCGCCGCCCTGCGGGTCGAGGACGCCGGCGGCCGGGGCAAGGGATACGCCCGCAACGCCCGGAACCGGGCGAAGGCCGAGGTCTTCGAGGGCGCGCTGGCAGAGGTGAGCCGTCGGCTGGCCGAGGTGGCCCAGTCGAGCGCGGACGAGCTGCGCGCCCAGCGCCTGGAACGAGAACGGGCCGACCGGACGGCGAACGAGCAGCGGGTCGTGGCCCGCGCCGGCCGCGGCCGGCGCCAGGCGGCCGTCACGATGAGCGACCAGACGACCGACCGCCGCCCGGACGGCGCGGACCTGATCAAGCGCGCGGCCTCGACCCGGGCGGTGGGCGCCCGCCGGCAGGCCCGCCGCGACGGCCGCTGATCACTGCTCGCCCGCGATGATCGCGGTGAGCTCCTCGGTCCGCGCGACCGTCCACCCGTCCGGCGGGGCGAGCGCCGCCCACGCCGCGACCGGGGTGGCGCCGAAGTTGTGCCCGTGCCCGCCGGGCACCGAGTTGGAGATCGCCATGTCGGCGCTCACCTGCGCGAACGTGATGAAC
Source organism: uncultured Actinoplanes sp. (assembly GCF_934643405.1). GTDB lineage: Bacteria > Actinomycetota > Actinomycetes > Mycobacteriales > Micromonosporaceae > Actinoplanes. The sequence continues at coordinate 19,269 of NZ_CAKUCL010000124.1, read as the reverse complement.
GGGTACCACCGGGTGCTGTCCAGCACGTCCGCGCCGCGCGGCTCGGCCAGCCAGTCCGGCCGGCGGAACAGCAGATCCGGAGACCACCAGGTGATCGGGTCGGACGGGTGTTGCAGATAGACCACCCGCGGCGCGGGGACCGTCGCGGCGAGGCCGGCCGCGTCCGCCGCGAACCGCACGGTGGTGCCGCCCTGGTATGCCGGGAGCACCGCGCGGGTGCCCCGGTCGCGGCCGGCCACGATCTCGCTCCACAGCCCGTTGCGGCTCGGCGGTCCGACCAGCAGCATGCCGTCGGTGCGGTTGCGGATGTCGTCGCTCCCGCTGAAGGCCGACTCGGCGCCGAACGAGCCGAGGCTCTCGCCGAAGACCAGCAACAGCGGGCGCTCGTCGCGGGGGAGTCCCGACCAGGCGGCGTACACCTGGTTGAACAGGTCGCGGCCGGCCGCCCGGGCCCGTTCCTTGTCCACCAGGAAGGAGATCACGCTGGGCAGGTACGAGTACTGCATCGACACCAGCGCGGTGTCCCCGCCGTACATGTATTCGAGGGGGTCGACCGCCCGTTCGTTGACCCAGCCGGTGCCGGTGGTGGTGATGACGCACAGGACCCGGCGGGAGAAGGCGCCGGTACGCCGCAGTTCGTCCAGCGCCAGCGCGGCCCGCTCCCGGGAGCTCGGCGCGGACCCGACCCCGGCGTAGACCCGGATCGGCGTCTTCGCGTCCGGCCCGGCGAAGTCGCGCAGCCGCTCGGCGTCCGGGCCGCCGGCGATGAAGCGGCGGCCCTGGTTGCCGAGCGAGTCCCAGGACACCAGCGACGCCGGGCTGCCCGAGCGCATCGGGTCGGTGGGTGGCGCGGCGTCCGGGTCCGTCTCGTCGTTGACCGAGGCGAACATGTCGTCCGCCATCGAGTGCAGCCCGTCGAGGACCACGCCGTTGAGCACCCCGATGACGACGAGGGCGGTGACCACCCCGGCGAGCACCCGGGCGGTCGACGCCGGGATCCACCGGCCGAGGAAGGCGCCGAGGCGGACCGCTGCGCGCCGGATCAGCCGCACCGTCCCGATCAGGGCGGCGGCGGTGACCACGGTGACGAGCAGGATGACCGGGAAGCGGAAGTGGGCGGGCGGGTCCATGCCGATCAGCCGGCGCAGCTGCCGCTGCCAGCGGTAGTCGAGCAGCAGGAACAGGGCCACGGCGAGGCCGGCCGCGATGCCCAGCACGCGCCACGCGGCCGGCGGCGCGTGCGGCAGCTCGCGGAGCAGCGACTTGCGGGTCAGCCAGACGGCGAGCACGCCCAGCCCGTACCCGATGGCCGTGAGGATCCCGCTGACCAGCCCCTGCAGAAGCGCCATCCGGGGCAGCAGCGACGGGGTCAGCGACAGGCAGAAGAAGACGGTCGCGACCACCAGACCGCCGAAGTCGTAGTGCCATCGGGTCAGCAGCCTCCGGCCCGTTGCCGCGAGTTCGGCGCTCACCGGCCCAGCCTGAGGACGTCGCCGGGGCGGCGCATCACCCGGACCGGGTGACGGCGTTTCAGAACGGCCAGAAGAGCGGCACGACGAAGGTGGCCACCACGACGGAGAGCAGCAGCAGCGGAAGCCCGAGCCGCCAGTAGTCGCCGAACCGGTAGCCGCCCGGCTCCATCACCATCAGGTTCACCGGCGTCGCCACCGGGGTGAGGAACGAGGCCGCCGCCGCGACGGCGACCGCCATCAGCATCGGCCGCACCGAGACGCCGGTGTCGCCGGCCGCCGAGATCGCGATCGGGATGACGATCAGCGCGGTCGCCGTGTTGCTGATCAGCTGGCCGAGGGCGGCGGTGAGCACCGACAGGCCCAGGATCAGCAGGTACGGGCTGCCGGTGCCCACCACGTCCACGAGCAACTGGGCGAGCCGTTCGGCCGCGCCGCTGCGCTGCATCGCGGTCGACAGCGGGATCATCGCGGCGACCAGGATCACCGTCGTCCCATTGATCGCCCGGTACGCCTGCGGCATGGTCAGCACCCGCAGCAGTACCATCGCGCCGGCCGCCAGCAGCCCGGCCACGGCCGGCGCGACGACGCCGGTGGCCAGCAGCACCACCATCGCGGCCAGGATGACCGCCGCGTACCGGCCGCTGCGGCCGATCGGGGCGGCCTGACGCCGTACCAGATCGGGGTGGTTCACCACCAGGACGTCGGGGTCGTCGAGGTTGCGGGAGAACGCGTCCCACGAGCCCTCCAGCAGCAAGGTGTCGCCGGCGGCCAGGATGGTGTCGCCGTCGAGGTCCGCGCCGTGCCGCTGCACCGCCACCACGACCAGCGTGCCGCTGTCGGTGACCATGCCGGGGAAGACGGAGGCACCGATCAGGCCGGACCGGGGCGGCACCACCACCTCCGCCACGCCGGTGTCCCGGCCGAACAACGGCGGGCCGGCGGCCGGCACGCTCTGGTACTGCCGCATCAGGGTCCGCGCGTGCTCGCTGAAGTCGGGCGGGATGCTGCGCGGCGTACGGTCCGGGATGAGCCGGTGACCGAAGACCAGGACGATGACCACCGTACCGGCGAGCAGCGGGATTCCGGCCAGCGCGAAGGCCAGGTAGCCGAAGGGGCCGGCGCCGGCGTCGGCCGCGGCCTCGGAGACGATCACGTTGACCGGCGTTCCGGTCAGCGCGAGCTGGGAGCCGGCGTGCGCCGCGAACACCATCGGCAGCAGCAACCTCGACGGTCGCAGGCGGGCCTGGGCGGCGGCCATCACCGCGACCGGCAGCAGCGCCGCGATCGCCCCGTTCACGCTGATCACGGCGGTCGCGAGGGCGGCCGTCGCCATCAGCAGGAGCAGCAGCCGCCGCTTCCGGCCGCCCGCCCGTCGTACCAGCTGCCGTCCCGCCCAGGCGGTCACCCCGCTGGCGGCGAGGCCCTCGCTGACCACGAAGAGCGCGGCTATGAAGATCACCGTGGGATCGCCGAAACCGGCCAGCGCCTGGTGCAGGTCGAGCACCCCGGTCGCGTAGAGAATCAGCGCCCCGCCGATCGCGACCAGCTCGAGGGGCACCCGGTTGATCACGAACAGGACGACGATCAGGCCGAGCACCGTGAAGCTGATCGTCATGTCGCTCACGGCGCTCGGCTCCGATCCCGGTCAGGACGACCGTCGGGTCAGTGGCGGCTGCGGCCCCAGGGTCACCGTCGCGTCGGCAGGGGAACCGGCCCGGCGATAGGTGAGCCGGACCTGGTCGCCGGGGTTGCGGGTCACGGTCAGGACCTCGAGCTGGTCGATGTTCCCGAGCTCGTCACCGTCCAGCGCGGTCAGCACGTCACCGGCGCGCAGCCCGGCGGTCTCGGCCGGTCCGCCCGGCGTGGTCCGCACGACGAACAGCCCGCCCTCGTCGCCGGTCTGCCGGGCGAGCGGCGCGGCCTGCATACCGAGGTACGCGTGGCTGACCGAACCCTTCGCGATGAGCTGGTTCGCGATCCGCATCGCCGAGTCGGCCGGGATCGCGAAGCCGATCCCGATGCTGCCGCCGACCGCGTTGCCCTGTTGGTCCGGCACCGAGGCGCCGGCCGTCGGGACGCCGACCAGCCGGGCCGAGCAGTCGACCAGGGCGCCGCCGCTGTTGCCCGGGTTGATCGCGGCGTCGGTCTGGATCGCCGAGGCCAGCAGGGCGGTGCCGGCGTCGTCCGAGGGCACCCGGACGGTACGGCCGAGCGCGCTGACGATGCCGGTGGTGACCGTGCTGGACAGGCCGAGCGGCGCGCCGAGCGCGACCACCGGCTGGCCCACCCGCAGGCGCGCCGACGAGCCGATGGCGATGGCCGGCAGCGAGCGTCCGGTGTCCACCTTGAGGACCGCCAGGTCGGTCTGCGGATCCCGGCCGGTGACGGCCGCGGGCACGGTGCTGCCGTCGTCGAACACCACGCCGATCCGCCCGGCCGGACCGGCGGGCGAGATCACGTGGTCGTTGGTCAGGATGTACCCGTCGGAGCGGATGACCTCGCCCGATCCCGTGCCCGCTCCGGCCGTCACCGTCACGACCGACCGCAGGCCCTGACCGGCGACGCGGGCGGCCGGGCAGACCCGATCGCTCTGGTCGCCGGCGACCGCGACCGCGATCAGCGCGCCGAGCAGCCCGGCGGCGATCACCGACGCGGCGACTGCCGGCCACGGCCCCAGCCCGCGCAACGCCTTCATGCGCGGTCAGCCGGCGAACGCGTCGAGCAGCACCTTTTCCTGCTCGTCGCTCATGTTGGTGAACACCAGTTCCGGCTGCTGGCCGGCGAAGGCGTCCCGGACCTTGTCGAGGACCTCGGCGGAGCTGAGCACGAACAGCGCCGACGTGCCCGGCGTGATCTCGTCGCGGGTGCGCTTGATGAAGTTGTCGTCGATGCCGACGTTCCTCATCGAGCCGCCCATCGCTCCGGCCGCCGCGCCCACCGCCATGCCGAGCAGCGGCATGAAGAAGATCATTCCGAAGAGCAGGCCCCAGAACGCGCCGCCGAGCGCACCGGCCCCGGCGAGGTTGTGCAGCTGGCGCGTCTTGGGCCGCTTCGCGCCGGTATCCCAGGAGACGACGGCCGCGTCGTGCAGCCGCAGGAGGTTTTTCTCGGACAGCTCTTGCAGGGTGGCGGCCGCCTGCTCGGCGCCTCCGGGGGTCTCGAAACGCCAGACGGTGAGTCGCTCCATGAGGGCAGGTCCCTTCTCTCGTTCGTCGGTGCGCTGTCCATGTTCGGCGCGTGCGGCGGACGGGAAACCACCCGGAAAGAACGAGCGGGGTCATTCCTCGGGCATCGACGGGCTTGTCCGGATGTCGAGCAGTTCCAGCCCGAGCCCGCGGATCCGGTCGAGGACCTCGTGCAGCCCCTCCTGGGTCAGCTCTCCGGACAGGACCGTCGAGGCCGGCTCGACGTCCACGGCCAGGTCGGCGAAGGCGGTCGACACGGCCCGGCCGAGCACGCCGACGACCCGGATCTCGTACCGGTCAGCCACGGGTGACCTCGGGCGCGCTGCGCACCCGGCGCACGTCCAGGACCTGCCACCGCGCCGCCCTGATCCGTTCCAGCACCCCGTGCAGCGCGGCCTGGTCGAGGCATCCGCGCAGGACCACGACGCTGCCTGCTCTGCGCACGATGAGATCGCCGAAGACGTCGCCCGGCCGTACGACGTCCCGGCAGATCAGCCGGATCTCGTAGCTCGGAGGCACGCTGTCAGGGTCTCCCCGCGCCGCACCCGCCGCGTCATCCGATTCGTATGGTGATCAGAGAAGTTCGAGCTGGCGGGCCCGGGAGACGGCCTCCCGACGCCGCCCGACCGACAGTTTCCGGTAGATCGCGGCCAGGTGGGTCTTGACCGTGTTGATCGACAGGCAGAGCTCGTCGGCGATCTCCGCGGTCGACATGCTGGTGGTCATCAGCCGCAGCACCGCCTGCTCGCGGTTGGTGAGCATGTCGGGCAGCGGGTCGTGGCGGGCGACCGGGATCTCGGTGCGCCGCGGCGCGACCGGCACCGGCCACCGGGCGCCGAGCGTGCGGTGCCGGATCAGCACCGGGTGCAGTGCCGGAGTCGCCTGCACGAACGGCAGCACGATGTCGTCGGCCGCGATCTGCATGGCCCGTTCCAGCAGTTCGGCGGAGCGGCCCAGATCGTTGTGGCAGTGCGCGATCTCCGCCTCGCAGATCGCCGCGTCGACCAGCATCGGCCGATCGACGAACTCGCTCGGCGTGGTGACGACGGTCCGGACCGAGGCGGCGGCCCGGTCCGGGTCGCCGAGGGCGAGATGGGCGCGGGCCACGGTGAGCTCCACGATCAGCCCGAGCGGCGCACCCCGGTGCCGGTCGAGCGTCTGCAACGCGGACCGCGGGCGGCCGAGCGCGGTGTCGATGGCGGCCAGTTCCCGGTCGCGCACCACGCCGATCAGGCCGGCCGTGACCCGGTTGACCGCCGGGTCGTCGCGCAGCAGCGCCCGGGCCTCCCGCAGCTCACCCAGCGCGCTGAGCAGGGCCGCCTGCATGAGCGCCACGGTGGCCGCCTCGCCGGTGTCCAGCCGCGGCGGTGCGACGGCCTGCGCCCGTCGCATGGCCGCGGCCATCGTGCGCAGGTCGGCCGCCAGGTGCGCGCGGCGGGCCACGGCGAGGTCGAGGACCACCGGCCGGGCGACGTCGGGATGCGCGGTGAGCATCGACTCGGCCGCCGCGATGGCGCTGTCGGCGTGCCGCGGCCGCCCGCCGGACGCGTCCAGCAGGGCCATCATCGCGAGCACGTCGAGGCGCACGACCGGCGCTGTGTCGCCCGGTATCGCGGCCATGGCGCGGCGGAGCATCGCGTCAGCGTCGGTCATCCGGCCGGCGTGCAGCCGGGCCCCGGCCTGCATCAGCAGGACGCGGGAGAACAGGCCCGGCACCTCCCGCACCCGGGCCCGCAGCTCCTCGTCCGACAGCAACCGCTCGCCGGCGTCGTCCACCGCGGGGAAGTCACCGGCCTTGCGGGCGGCGATCATCTCGGCGAGCAGCGCGCTGACTCCCAGGTCCGCGTCGCCGGCCGGCACCGCGAGCCCGGCGGCCGCTCCCGCCACCGCGCGCCGGGTGATGTCGTAGTCGAATCGCTCGGCTGCCGGCGCGGTCGCCGGCGGCTCGTCGTCCAGCAGCGTCGCCAGGTCCACGTCGGCGAGGTCCAGGCGGCCGGCCAGGGCGTCGGCCAGGCCGCCGTGGGTGAGCACCGTGCGCGCCGCCGCCGTCTCGCCGGCCATCACGCCGTACCTGATCGCGTTGCCCCGGTCGCCGTGGACGCGGTACCACCGGGCGGCCCGCGAGTACTGCGCCCGCCGCTCCCGGGCCGGCTGGTCGTGGGCGAGCCGGCGCAGCAGTTCCCGGAACATGTTGTGGTACCGGAACGTGGTCCGGGTCGAGTCCACCGGGATCACGAAGGAGTTCGTCCGGGCCAGGTCGGCCAGCAGCGTCGCGCCGTCCTCGATGCCGGTGACCGCCTCGGCCAGCGACCCGCTGACCGTCTCCAGGAAACTGGTCTGTACCAGCAGGGACCGCATGTGCGCGGGGAGCACGGTGAGGATCTCCTGGGTCAGGTACTCGCCGGTGCTGCCCTCGTCCATCGCCAGCATCGAGACGAAGTCGGCGGGCCGGTCGGCGCCCTCCATCCGCAGGGCGGCGAGCCGCAGCCCGGCCGACCAGCCTTCGGTGCGGTCGATCAGGACCCGCACGTCGTCTTCGGTGAGCCGGACGCCGTGCTGGTCCAGCAGCGCGGTCACCTCGTCCGGTGTCATGGCCAGATCGGCGGCGCGCAACTCCTGCATCTGGTCGGCCAGCCGGTAGCGGTGCAGGGGGAGCAGCGGGTCGCTGCGCGCCGCGAGCACCAGCCGGACCCGGTGCGACCAGCGCTGCACGATCCGGTCCAGGCCGGCCAGGATCTGCCGGTGGGTGAGCAGATGGGCGTCGTCGAGCACGATCACCGACCGCTCCTCGCCGCCGGCCGGGTCCCCGAAGATCAGGTCCAGGGACTCGACGACCGCGCCGGCCCGCCAGATCGCGGACTGATACCTCTGCCCGGCCGCGCGGCCCGCCTCGAAGAACAGACGCCAGAACCGGCTGGGTTCGTTGTCGGCCGGGGTCAGCGCCAGCCACGCCACCGGCCGGTCGTGCCGGCGGGCCCACTCGCTGAGGAGGACCGTCTTGCCCGCGCCGGCGCCGGCCGACAGCAGAGTGAGCCCGGCCGGCCCGGCACGCGCCAGCCGGCCGGTCAGCCGCGGCCGGGACAGGTGCCGCGGCGGCAGCAACGGCAGCATGAAGCGCTGGTCAGTCAATCCCGACATGTGTCGACCCCCGGATCGCCTTCCTGTCAACCTATGCCGACCGCCCGGGCGGCCGACATACTCAGCGCCGGAGTGGGTATGCGATTTGGTTGACTTGTCCGCAGATGACGGCGCGGTCAGCGGCCCATTCATTCGAAAAGGATGAGCGACCCGCCCGCGCGTGCGTCTTCCCGGCCGTGACCGCCCCGGCCGGGCACGGGCCGCGTCACCCCCGTCGCATGAGGTCCACCGCGCCTGCGGCCCCATAGCGTTGCGCACGCCCCTGGTGCCCGACGGCTGGAAGGGATCTTCCACATGTCTGGAAACGGTCAAGTCTTCGATGTCGTCCCGTCGACCCGGCGCACGGTCGTGGTGACCACCGTCCCGATCGGCGACCTGCCCTCCGAGGTGGAGGCGGTGGCCATCCCGGTCGCCACCGACGGCGACGTGCCGGTGGAGCTCGGCTGTGACCGGCCCGCGCTGACCCGCTCCGGGTTCACCGCGGAGATCGGCGAGGTCCTCGCGGTGCCGGTGATGAAGGGCGCGGCCCTGGTCGCCATGGGGATCGGCGCGACCGGCAGCCTCGACCCGGCCGGTCTGCGCCGGGCGGCGGCCGCGTTCGCCCGGGCGGTTCCCGCGGACGGCCGGATCGCCTGCTGGGTGCCCTCGGGGCCGGGGCTGCCGGCGGCCGACGCCGCGGCGGCGATGGTCGAGGGGATGCTCCTGGCCCGCTACCGGTTCGACATGCGCAGCTCGCCGCGCGGCCCGGCGCCGATCACCGAGCTGGTCCTCGCGACCGGCGACCGCGAGGAGCAGGTGCGGGCCGGCGCCGAGCGCGGCCTCATCGTGGCGAACGCGGCCCTGCTCGGCCGGGACCTGGCCAACTGCCCGGCGGACGACCTCACCGCGTCCCGGATGGCCGAGGTGGCGATCGAGGTCGGCGCCCGCAGCGGCCTGCGGGTGGAGACCTTCGACCGCGACGCCCTGGTGGCCCTCGGCTGCGGCGGTCTGCTCGGGGTGAACCGGGGCAGTGTCGAACCGCCGCGGATGATCCGGCTGCGCTACCTCCCGGACGATCCCACCGGACGGCTGACGCTGGTCGGCAAGGGCGTCATGTACGACTCCGGGGGCATCAACCTCAAACCGTCCGACGCCTCCCACTCGACGATGAAGAACGACATGTCCGGTGCGGGCGCGGTGCTGTCCGCCATGTCGGCGCTGCGGGACCTCGGCTGCCGCACGGCGGTGACCGGATACCTGATGTGCACCGACAACATGCCCTCCGGCTCGGCCCTGCGGATGGGTGACGTGCTCACCATCCGCGGCGGCACCACCGTCGAGGTGCTCAACACCGACGCCGAGGGCCGCCTGGTCATGGCCGACGCGCTGGTGCTGGCCCGGGAGGAGCCGGTCGACGCGATCGTCGACATGGCCACCCTCACCGGCGCCTGCCTGCGCACCTTCGGTACGGAGGTGGCCGGCCTGATGGGCAACGACGACTCCATGATCGGGCAGGTGCAGGCTGCCGCCGCCACCACCGACGAGCGCGTCTGGCAACTGCCGCTGGACCGCCGGCAGCGTCACCAGCTCGACTCCGAGATCGCCGACATCACCAACATGGGCGGGATCAACGCCGGTTCGATCACCGCGGCCCTGTTCCTGGCCGAATTCGTCGGATCGGTGCCGTGGGCGCACGTCGACATCGCCGGCACGGCCTGGTCGGACAGCGCCCAGGGGTGGCTCAACAAGGGCGCGACCGGGTACGGCACCCGGCTGCTGATCGAGCTGGCCATGCGCTTCGCGGTGCCGGCCGGCGCAACGGCGCGGGAGGCGGCGAGATGATCGCGCCGGGTGTGTCCTCGACCGTACGGCAGCGCACCTGGCCGGGGGTCATCCTCGGCGGCATCCTGATCGGCACCGGCGTCGTCGTGCTCGGCGACGTCGTGGCCGCCAGCGTCATCTCGGTCCTGCTGATCGGCTGGATCCTGGTGATCGGGGGCGCGCTGGGCATCGTCGCGGCCCTGATGCTGATCGGCCGGGGCGCCTTCTGGATCGGGATGCTGGGCGGCGTCCTCGCGCTGGTGTGCGGCCTGGTCTTCCTGCGCAACCCGGGCACCACGCTGCTGGCGTTCTCGCTCGCCCTCGGCGCGGTCCTGCTGATCAACGGGATCAGCCGGCTGGTCGCCGCGGTGCAGCACGAGGACGCGCGCGGGGCGCTGGTGCTGACCGGCCTGCTCAGCCTCGCGACCGGCATCTGGGTGTTCGGCCGGTGGCCCACCTCGGCGCTGAGCCTGATCGGGATCCTGCTCAGCGTCCAGCTGGTCGTCGACGGCCTCATGCTCATCCTGGTCGGCCGTCCGGTACCGGCCCGGGGACAGCGGTCATGACGGCCACGGCCGCGCCGATCGAGCGCAAGACCCGGACGCAGCGGCTGTTCGACGGCATCGAGAAGGCCGGCAACAGGGTGCCGCACCCGGCCGTGATGTTCGTCGGCCTGTGCCTGCTCGTCATCGTCGTCTCGGCGATCCTGTCGGCGGTGGACGTCCACGTCACCACCGAAGTGGTCTCGCCGCCCCCGGCCGCCCCCGCCGACCAGAACTACCCCTATTACCCGGGTGGCTCCAGCGTCCCCGACGGGATCTCGCCGGCCCAGCCGCCGGCCGCCGCCCAGTACGAGCCGCACGTCGAGACCATCGACGTGCAGAACCTGCTCAGCACCGACGGCATCCGGTTCATGTTCACGTCGTTCGTGGACAACTTCAACAACTTCTCCGCGGTCGGCGTCATCATCATCGCGATGATCGGCGTCGGTCTCGCCGAGGAGGCGGGCCTGATCGGCGCGCTGATCCGCCGGATCGTCAAGGTCGCCCCGCGCGGCTCGCTGACCTTCATCATCGTGCTGGCCGGCATGATCTCGAGCGTCGCCTCCGACGCCGGCTACCTGGTCCTGGTGCCGCTCGGCGCGGTGGTGTTCCGAAGTATCGGGCGAAATCCGATCGCCGGTATAGCGGCCGCGTTCGCCGGTGTCAGCGCGGGCTTCGGCGTGAACTTCCTGATCACCCCGGTCGACGGCATCGTCACCGAGATCACCAACGAGTCGATCCACCTGGTCGATCCCAGCCGGACGATCAGCGTCACCCACAACCTCTACTGGGGGATCGGCGCCACCATCTTCGTGACCATCGTGCTCACCGTGGTGACCGAGTACTGGGTCAGCCGGCAACTCGGCCGGTTCGACGACTCCGAGATGTCCGCGGAGGCCGCGGCGGAGGCGGACCAGATCAGCCCGCAGGCGCAGGCGGCCGAGGCGCGCGGGCTGCGCTGGGCGCTGTGGGGTCTGCTGGCGGTGCTGGCCGTCGTGCTGGTGGCGCTGCTGCCGCCCGGCGCGCCGCTGCGCAACGCGGACACCGGCGCGCTGTTCACCGACTCGCCGTTCATGGACAGCCTCATCGTGATCATCATGCTGGTCTTCCTGGTGTCCGGGTGGGCGTACGGCCGAGGCGCGCGCACGATCACCACGACCGACGGCGCGATGGCCGCCATCACCAAGAGCCTCGCCGGACTGGGCGGCCTGATCTTCATCTTCGTGCTGATCGCCCAGTTCCTGGCGTACTTCAACTACAGCAACATCGCCCAGGTGGTGGCGGTGCAGCTGTCCGACGTGCTGGAGCGGGCCAGCATCCCGACCGCGCTGCTGCTGATCGGGCTGGTGCTGCTGGTGTTCGTCGTCGACATCCTGCTGCCCGGCGTCATCCCGAAGTGGTCGATCCTGGCGCCGATCTTCATCCCGCTGTTCCTGCGCCTCGGCGTCTCCCCGGAGACGGTCATCGCCGGCTACCGGGTGGGTGACGGCCCGGTCAACGTGGTGACACCGCTGATGGTCTACCTGGCCTTCGTCGTGCTGCAGGTGCAGCGCTGGCGCAAGAGCGCGGGCATCGGCACGGTCGTCGCGATGATGCTGCCCTACACCGTGGTCCTGCTCGTCACCTGGACCGCCTTCTACATCCTCTGGTACGTGATCGGCATCCCGTGGGGCCCGAACGCGGTCGTGCACGTCTGACGCGCCGGGGCCCGCAGCTGCTACTCCGGCCAGGCGTTGCCGCGGATGAGGTCGACGAAGTCGGTCCGGGTGAAACCGGGCACGAAGTGCGCCAGGACGTCGTCGTTCATGGTTCCGAAAGTGGTGTCCGGGCGGTCCTTCATGCCGTCGGTGAAGGCGCGCAGGATGTTGTTCTTGAAGTCCGGGCGTTCGTGCGCGGCCACGACCGCCGCCCGGTCGTCCGGGGTGATCTCGTCCAGGGCGATGCCCAGCACGTCGGTCTCCACGCCGAGGGTGACCAGGTACGTCTCCGGTTCCAGGTGCTCGGGCACGCCGGGCGTGGTGTGCAGGGCGATGCCGAGCCAGACCGCGCGGGTCTCCGCCTCGGTGCGCCCGTGGTCGCGCAGGAAGTCCCGGGCCAGGTCGGCGCCGTCGATCTCGAAGCGCTGGTCGGTGCGCCGGTACCGTTCGGTCAGGCCCAGGTCGTGGAACATGGCGCCGACGTAGGCCAGTTCCGGGTCGGGCGTCAGCCCGCGGCGGCGGCTCCTGAGGCTGCCGAACAGAAACACCCGCCGCGAGTGGTGGAACAGGACCGGGTCGGTCGCGTCGCGCACCAGATCGGTGGCCTCCTGTACCAGCTTCGTGTCCGGGATGACGATTCCGGCGATGGTCTCGGGCATGCTTTTCCCCCCTTCGTCCCCGCCACGGTCGCAGGCACGCGGGCGCCCAGCATCGGTCAAGTGACGCCCTGCCGGTTCGTGCTAGGCGACGAGCGCCGGCTCCGCGACCGCGCCGGCCATGACCACCCGGTTGCGCCCGGCGTTCTTCGCCGCGTAGAGCGCCTGGTCGGCGATCTTCGTGAGATCCTCGACGGCCGGCGTGCCGGCGGTCGGGCACACGCCGCCGATCGAGACGGTCACGGCCAGCATCCGGTCGTCGCCGATCACGTACGGCACGCTCGACAGCCCCTCGTGCAGGCGCCCGGCGATCTCCCGCATCGCCTCGGGCGTCATCGCGGGCAGCAGCACGGCGAACTCCTCGCCGCCGTAGCGCGCCACCACGTCCCCGGCGCGGGCCATCGACCGCATCCGGCGGCCCACCTCGACCAGCACCCGGTCACCCGCCTGGTGCCCGTACGTGTCGTTGACGCTCTTGAAGTGGTCGACGTCGATGATCAGAAAACCGAACGGCACCTGGGTACGCCGTACGCGGTCGACTTCGCCCCGCAGCGCCGCCTCGAGATAGCGGCGGGTCCGCAGGCCGGTCAGGCCGTCGGTGATCGCCATCGTCCGCTGGGTCCGCACCAGCCCGGCCATGCGCGCCAGCACCAGCGAGAACAGCACGACGCACGCGGTGACCACCTCGGGCACGTGCAGCTCGCCGCCGCGGGCGTACTGCACGGCCAGGACCGCCGGGGCGAGGATCGACGTCACCGCGAGCACGACCAGCCGGTGGGCGGTCGCGTCCGGCGCCGCCACCGCCGACGGCTCGTCCACCCTCGTCACCGACGGGTGCAGGCCGGACGCGCCCAGGATCGACACGGCGACCATCCACACGCCGTCGACGACCGTGCCGTCGTACACCCCCCGCAGCGCCTGGATCGAGTAGGTGGTGTCGCCGATCAGCACGGCGATCAGCCAGCCGGTGAGCAGCCAGAACGATGCCGGTCGCACACCCGCGCCGAGCATCAGCCGCACCCCGAAGGTGAGCAGGATCAGGTCCATCGTCGGGTACGCGACGGTGACCGCCTGCGCCGCGCCACCGGTGCCGGTGGACAGCGGCTCGATCAGATAAACCCAGCCCACCAGGCCGGCGCCGACCGCGACGACGGCCGCGTCGATCGCGCTCGGCATGTCCCAGCCGGGCGTGCGGCGCCGCACCAGCCACAGCAGCCCGCCCGCCAGTGTCACGTTGCCGAGCAGGTAGAACACGTCGGGCGGACCCGGGTACGACACCTCACCGGAGCGGGCGATCGCGAAATAGGTCAGGTCGCCGGCGAGCATGGCGGCCTGGCCCGCGGCCAGCGCGAACCAGGGGCCGCCCCCGGCCCGGCCGCGCCGCAGCGCCCCGATGATCAGCCCGGCGACCGCGATCACCGAGGTGAGCGAGTACGAGAACTGGGTGATCCCCGCGGTGGAGCCGAACCGGTGTCCCGCCGTGTAGTAGACCAGGACGAGCAGCGGGGCGAGCAGCAGGGGCCAGGTCCAGACCGGTGGCCGCCGGGAAGGGGACGTCATTCCCGCTAGGTTTCCGGGCCTGCGGAGCAGGCGCGGTGCCGCCCGGGTGCAGACGGGTAGCGGCTCTCGGCGCCCCCGAGACGGGTGAATCCGTCGGCCGCCGTCGGGGATTTCGTCCGGGTGGGAGCCTTCGGCCTGCTGCTCGGCGAGACCGGCGCAGGCCCGAGCGTCCGGCCGGCCGCTACTGTTGCGTGATGAGAACTGCTTCGGCGCCTGCCGCGTGACTTCCGCGATCGAGGCCGGGCACGCCTGCTGGTCGTACGACGATCTGCAACCGTTCGACGAGTACGCCCGTGATTTCCTCCGGACCGGCCTGGCCGCCGGCGAGCGCGTCTGGTTCGTGCCGGGCCGGCGCCCCGGAACGACCGCTGACTGGCTGCGCGGCGTCGCCGCGGCGGCTCGTCCGGGCGCGGTGCGAATCACCTCGGTCGAGGACGCCTACGTCGGCGAGGCGGCGGTCGATCCGGCCGGTCAGGTGGCCTTCTACCGCGCCGAGACCGAGGACGCGCTGGCCGCCGGCTTCACCGGGCTTCGCGTGGTGGCGGACGTCACCCGGATGATTCGCACCGACCTCCAGCGGGAAGCCTTCGCCCGCTACGAGTACGTCATCGGGCGATACATGCGGACCGCGCCGATGCGGGCCGTCTGTGCCTACGACCGCCTGGAGCTGGGTGACGGCGCCGTCGCCGAGCTGGCATGCCTGCACGAGGTCAGTCAGGCAGCCGGGGTGACGTTCCAGTTGCATCCCGGCGCGACGACCGCGGCGGCGGTTCTGGACGGGGAGTTGGACATGTCGGTGGAGGATCTGTTCTCCCGGGCCCTGCGGCACACCGACCTGGCGGCCGCCGACGGGGAGGTCACGGTGGACGCCGACGGGCTGCGGTTCATCGACCATCGATCGCTGCTCGCCCTCCAGCGGTACGCCGAGGACAGCCGGATGACCGCGGTGCTGCGGACCCGGCTGGACACCACGGCCCGTCTCGCCGACCTGCTCGAGTTGTCGAACGTCCGCGTGGAGATCGCCCGATGAGAACCGGAGCAGCCGCGGGGTACCACGGCTACTACCACGAGGCGGTGTGCTACGCCTCGGACGACGAACTCCTGGCCGTGGCCGTGCCGTTCCTGCGCGGCGGCGCCGAGGCCGGTGAACCCACCGTGGTGTCGCTCGGCCGCCGCAACGCCGACCTGCTGCGGGCCGCGCTTCCGGCCGACGCCGCCATCACGTTCCTGGAGGGCGACGCGCTCTACGCCCGTCCGGCGGCGGCCATCCGCTCCTACCGCAAGCTGCTCGCCGGCTACGTCGCCGAGGGCGCCTCCCAGATCCGGATCATCGGGGAGTTGTCGCCGGAGATGTTCGGCGCGACGTGGGACTCGTGGGCCCGGTACGAGTCGGCCATCAACCTCGCCTACGACGACTTCCCGCTGTGGAGCATGTGCGCCTACGACACCCGCACCACACCGGCGCCGGTGCTGGCCGACGTGCTGCGGACCCATCCGCGCACCGCGATGCCGGACGGCCGGCACGTCCCCAACGACGCCTACACCGACCCGAAGGCGTACCTCAGCGAGCCTCGCCGCCCGCTGCCGGACCCGCTCCAGCGCACCGAGCCGCTGGCCGACATGGCCGATCCCACCCTGACCGACGCCCGCCGCGTGGTCCGCGCCGCCGATCACGGCCGGCTGGCGTCCGCCGACGTCGAGGACCTGATCGTGGCGGTCAGCGAGGCGGTCGCCAACGCGCACCGGCACGGCCGCGCCCCGGTCCGGATGCGGCTCTGGAACGGCGACGACCGGCTGGTCGTGGAGGTCACCGACGGCGGCGCCGGCCCCGAGGATCCGTTCACCGGTCTGCTGCCGCTGGGCGACGGCACCGACGGCGGGCTCGGGATGTGGATCGTCCACCAGTCGTGCAACCACGTGGCGCACTACCAGCACGCCGGCGGCTTCACGATCCGGCTGACCGCCGGCAATCCCTATCACTAGTGCTGTCCCGCACGACGAGCCGCGTGCTCATCTCCATGCGGGACGTGTCGATGCGTTCCCGGCGGACCAGGCGCAGGACGGTCTGCGCGGCCAGCCGGCCCATGTCCTGCAACGGCTGCCGCACGGTGGTGAGCGCGGGCGACGCCCACCGGGCGGCCGGCAGGTCGTCGAAGCCGACCACGCTGAGCCGGGCCGGCACCGGCACCTCCCGCAGGCGGGCGGCCTCCAGCACGCCCAGAGCGATGTGGTCGCTGAACGCGAAGATCGCCGTGGGGGGATCGGCCCGGTCGAGGAGCTTTCCGGCGGCGGTGAGGCCCGCCCCGTACGAGAACTCGCCGTGCTCGACGAGGCCGGGATCCTCGGGGATCCGCGCGTCCTCGAGCGCCGCCCGATAGCCGTCGAGCCGCGCGCGGCTGCACGTCAGGCCGCCGCGTGAGCCGGTGATCACCCCGATCCGGCGGTGGCCCAGCTCGATCAGGTGCTCGGTGGCCCGGCGCGCCCCGGTCCAGTTCGCCGCGGCGATCGTCGGCAGTATCGCCTCCGCCTTGGCCGCCGGATCGAGCGCTATCAGCGGCACGTCCCGCTCGGCCAGCGCGGCGCCCAGCGGCGAATCCCCGCTCGCAGCGGCCAGGATCGCCCCGTCCATCCGCGCCTGGCCGGCGCCGGGCGGGTCCCGGTCCAGCGCGGAGACGACCAGCCCGAGGCCGGCGTCGTGCATCACCGACTCCATGCCCCGGATGTGCTCGGCCTGCCATTCCGTGTCGATCCGCGGGTAGAACACCTGGATCAGCCCCGGCGACCGGGCCGGTCCCGCGTTGCGCGGCCGGTAGTCGTACCGGCGCAGCAGGCTCTCGATCCGGGCGCGCGTCGCCTCGGACACCAGGCCGCTGCCGTTCAGCACGCGGGAGACCGTCGGCACCGAGACCCCGGCCGCCCGGGCGACCGTCCGCAGAGTGACGCGCTGATCACCGTTCATCACGCCGACAATAGACGGGGTGGTCTCCTCCGGCGCTCCGCGTCCGCGGAAAATGCGTGGTGAGGTGGCGTTGCGCTCTGGTACCTGTGTGCGGTGGATGTCCTCGACCGAGTCCTGGCCCGCGCGGCGGCGGACCCCGGCGTCCGCGGTGTGATCCTCAGCGGGTCGCGGGCGCGGGGCACGCACACCGCCCGGTCCGACTACGACGTGACCGTCGTGGTCGCGGAGCAGGGACAGCCCTGGCGGCACGACACCCGCACCGGCACGCTGGACGAGGTGGTCTGCACCGTGGCGGCTCTCGCCGACACCTCGGTGCACTGGCAACGGTATGGCTTCCGCGGTGCGCGGGTGTTGCTGGACCGCCTGGACGGAGGCATTGCCGAGCTGGTCGATCGGCAGGCGACGTTCTCGGCCGAGGAGGCGGCCCGGCACGCCCGCTCCAGCCTGGACGGTTACCTCAACCAGCTGTACCGCTGCGTGAAGAGCCGCCGGGACGGCTTCGCCGATGCCGCTCTCCTCGACGAGATGGAGAGCCTGCCCTGGCTGCTGGAGACGGTGTTCGCCCTGCACGGCAGACTTCGCCCGTACAACAAATACCTGCGCTGGGAGCTGGAGCACTTCCCGCTGCCCGGCCCCTGGGCCACCGCGCTCCTGCCGGACCGCGTCCGGACGGCCTCGCTGCGCCTGTTTCCCGCGGTCGAGGCTCTGGCCCGTCGCCGCGGTCACGCCGATGTCGTCGACGCGTGGGGAAGCGATGTCGGCCTGATCCGTTCCTTCGCCGGGAGCTCCACCCCACCTCCGTGACCGGCGGGCGACCGCGAGACGCGCCGCGGGTCCGGTCCCCGACCGGCGTGGTAGAAGTGGTGCCATGGAGCTGGTCGCGGCGCTCGTGCGGCAGGTGGCCGGGCTGGCCGGGCTGGCCGCCGAGCTCAACGCCTCCCGGCTGCGCCTGATGGCCGAGCTGGACGGCGCCTGCGAGCGGATCGAACGCGAGCTGCACGACGGCGTCCAGCAGCGCCTGACCACCACCGGCATGGAGCTGCGGCTGGTGCAGGCGGCGCTGCCCGACGACGATCCGGCGCGGGCGGCCCTGGCCGGTCTCGGCGAGCAGCTGCGCGCCATGGAGGCCGAGGTGCGCACCCTGTCCCGGCGGACCTTCCCGGCGATCCTCTCCGAGGCGGGTCTCGGCCCGGCGCTGCGGTCCCTCGCGCGGCACGCGTCGCTGCCCGTCGAGCTTTCCGTCCCGCCGCTGCCGCGATACCCGGCCCTGGTGGAGACCACCGCGTACCACGTCGTTGCGGAGGTCGTCGCGCACGCGGCCCGTACGCAAGCCGGCTTTGTGTCCGTCGAGATCGCCGAGCGGGACGGATCGCTGCGGCTGGTCGTCACCGGCGGTTCCGAGGTCAGCCAGGTGGTCCGCGACCGGGTCGACGCGTTGGGCGGACGGCTGGACACGCGGGCCGGCGGGGTCGCGGCCGCCCTGCCCGTCGGGTTACCTACCGGCTAGCTTCAATGCGCGCCCCGGTCTGATCTGACACAGTCGTCCCGTGCCGTTTCGCTGTCTCGTGGTGGACGACAACCAGCGGTTCCTGGAGGTGGCCCGTCGCAGCCTCGAATGGCAGGGGCTGGATGTCGTCTGCACCGCCACGACCATCGACGCCGCGCTCGGCCAGGTCGAAACCGAGCGCCCCGACGTGGTGCTCATCGATGTCTCGCTCGGCGAGGAGAGCGGTTTCGACCTGCTGCGGCAGCTCACCGAGCGGTACGCGTACCTGGCCGGCCGGATCATCATGATCTCGACGCGGGCCGAGGAGGACTACGCCGACCTGATGGACGGCACCCGCGCCGCGGGCTTCCTGGCCAAGTCGTCGCTGTCGGTGGCCGCGATCCGGCTGCTCATTCCCGGCCTTCCGTGAACCGGGCGCGGGGCAGACGCGCCACCAGGGTCGTGCCCTCGCCGGGCGGGCTCACCACCGACAGCGTTCCGCCCAGCGCGTCCACCCGGTCGGCGATGCCCAGCAGTCCCGAGCCGCCGGCCGTGCCCGCGCCGCCCACGCCGTCGTCCGAGACGGTGACCCGCACGGTGGTGGCGTCCAGATCAAGAACGAGATCGACCGTACGGGCGTGGGCGTGCTTCGCGACGTTGGTCAGCGCCTCGGCCACGACGTAGTAGCAGGCGATCTCCGCCAGGTCCCCGGCGCTGGGCCACGGATCGGGCAGCACCAGCCGCACCGGCGTGGGGCAACGGCGCACCAGCGAC
>NZ_CAKUCL010000123.1 GCF_934643405.1 uncultured Actinoplanes sp. | reverse complement strand
CCCATCGCGCCGAGCTCCTTCTGGAACCGGGCGATGTCGGCGTCGTCGAGGTTGCGCTTCCAGTTGAACGACGGCGAGCAGTTGTACGCGAGCATCTTGCCCGGGTGCTCGGCGTGCACCGCCTCGGCGAACGTCTTCGCGAACTCCAGGTCCGGCTTGCCGGTCTCCACCCACAGCAGGTCGGCGTAGCCGGCGTAGGCGATCCCCCGGGCGATCGCGGCCTCCGGGCCGCTGCGCACCCGGAAAAACCCCTCCGCCGTACGGTCCCCGGTGAGGAACGGCCGGTCACGCTCGTCCACATCGGTCGTCAGCAGGTCCGCGGCCAGGGCGTCGGTGCGCGCGATGATCAGGCTCGGGACGCCGAGCACGTCCGCGGCCAGGCGCGCGGCGTTGAGGGTGCGGATGTGCTGGGAGGTCGGGATCAGCACCTTGCCGCCCAGGTGGCCGCACTTCTTCTCGCTGGCCAGCTGGTCCTCCCAGTGCACGCCCGCGGCGCCCGCGGCGATCATGGCCTTCATCAGCTCGAACGCGTTGAGCGGCCCGCCGAAGCCGGCCTCCGCGTCGGCCACGATGGGTGCCAGCCAGTCGCGCTCGCGCCGGGTTTCGGGGTCCGTGCCTGATTCTCCGCGCCGTCCGGAGGACCGGGCGTCGGTGGCCAGCCTTGCGGCCGTGTCGATCTGGTCGGCGCGCATCAGCGCGTTGTTGATCCGGCGGACCACGGCGGGCACCGAGTTCGCCGGGTACAGGGACTGGTCGGGGTAGGTGTGGCCGGACAGGTTCGCGTCGGCGGCGACCTGCCAGCCGGACAGGTAGATGGCCTTCAGCCCGGCGCGCACCTGCTGCACGGCCTGCCCGCCGGTCAGCGCGCCCAGCGCGTTGACGTAGTCCTCGGTGTGCAGCAGCTCCCACAGCCGCCGCGCACCCCGCTCGGCGAGGGTGTGCCGCTCCTGGACCGTGCCGCGGAGGCGGACCACGTCCTGCGCGGTGTAGCTGCGCCGCACGCCCAGCCACCGGGGATCGCCGGCCCACGCCCGAGTGAGGTCCGCAGCGGTACCGCCCCTGACTTCGGTCAGCTGATCAGTCATCGGAATTTCCCCTTCCCGTCCCTGTCGCGCTGTTGCTTGATGCAAGAACTCGACTGTTGCCCACCGTCGGCGGGGCTGGGGAGGCATGTGTGAACAGAAGAATCGATGAATTTCTGCTAGCGTCAAACGCGTGTCCGCTTCGCTTTCTTCACGGTCTGGTCGTCCGGGCGCGGAGCCCGGTCCTCCGGCCGCGCACTCCGGTCCTCCGGCCGCGCAGCCCGGTTCTCCGGCCGGCACGCTCCCCCCGGCCGGCGGCGGGACGGCCGTCGATCTGGTGACGCTGGGCCAGCGGCTGCGGCACCTGCGCAAGGCGAAGAACATGACGCTCGAGGAGATGAGCGCGGCCGTCGGGCGGGCGCCGTCGCAGCTGTCGCTCATCGAGAACGGCAAACGCGAGCCGCGGCTGTCGGTGTTGCAGGCCATCGCGGCGGCGCTGGGGGTGCCGCTGCAGGATCTGCTGCGGCCGGAGGCGCCCAGCCGCCGGGCCGGGCTGGAGATCGAGCTGGCGCATTTCCAGCGGTCCACGGCGTACGGGAGCTTGGGTCTGCCGGTGGTCCGCGGCGGCCGCCGGTTGCCCGCCGACGCGCTGGAGTCGCTGGTGGGTCTGCACCGGGAACTGAACCGGCTGCTGACCGAGCAGAGCGCGACGCCCGAGGTGGCGCGGCGGGCGAACGCGCAATTGCGCGCGGACATGCGCGAGCGGGACAACTATTTCGCCGGGATCGAGCAGGCGGCGGCGAAGGTGCTGCGGTCGGTGAAACACACGACCGGGCCGTTGTCGCAGCGCGGCATCCTGGACATCGCGGCGACGCTCGGCTTCACCCTGCACTACGTGAGCGACCTGCCCGGGTCGACGCGGTCGGTGACCGACCTGCGCAACCGGCGCATCTACCTGCCGCAGGTGGCCAGCGGCAAGGGACACGATCCGCGGGCGGTGGTGCTGCAGACGCTCGGCCATTTCGTGCTGGGCCACGCCGACCCGTCCGACTACGGCGACTTCCTGCGCCAGCGGGTCGAGGCGAACTATTTCGCGGCGGCGCTGCTGATGCCGGAGAAGTTCGCGGTGCAGTTCCTGAAGGAGGCCAAGGCCGACCGGGCGCTCGCGATCGACGATTTCCGCGACGCCTTCGGGGTGTCGTACGAGACGGCGGCGCACCGGTTCACCAACCTGGCGACGCACCATTTCGGAATTCCGGTGCACTTCACCCGGGTGCACGAGAGCGGCATCGTCTACAAGGCGTACGAGAACGACGGGGTGCGTTTCCCGGCGGACGTGACCGGCGCGATCGAGGGCCAGCCGATCTGCCGTCGCTGGGCGTCGCGGACCGTCTTCCAGGCCGACGACCCGTACTCGTCGTTCTACCAGTTCACCGACACGTCGGCCGGCACGTACTGGTGCACCGTCCACATCGAGTCGACACGTTCCGGCGAGTTCTCGGTGACGGTCGGGACGCCGTACGAGCACGCCCGCTGGTTCCGCGGCGGCGACACGACCCGCCGTACGGTGTCGCGGTGCCCGGACCCGTCGTGTTGCCGCCGCCCGCCCGCCGACCTGGTGGCGCGCTGGTCCGGCAACGCGTGGCCGAGCGCGCGGGTGCACTCGCACCTGCTGGCGGCGTTGCCGCCGGGCACGTTCCCGGGCGTCGACGCCCAGGACGTGTACGAGTTCCTGGACCGCCGCGCCCGACCGGCCGACCCCTCGGCCTAGATCGCCTGGCGGCGGTCCACCTTCAGCGCGTGGGGACGGGACGGGACGGCCCAGTTCACCGTACGGGCGAGGATCGACCTGCCCATGATGACCAGGCATGTGATGCCGTTGAGGAACGAGGCCGTCACGTCGCTGGGATGGTGCATGCCCCGGTAGAGACGCGACACCGCGACCGCCACCGGCACCAGGACCAGCGCCCAGGCCAGCCACTTCGCCCACGTCCGGCGCAGCAGCGCGAACAGCACGACGGCCAGGCCGCAGTAGAGGGCGACCGCGGCCGAGGTGTGACCGGACGGGAAACTCGACGTGGGCGGCGAGTCGTCCAGGTGGCGGACGGCGGGACGCTGCCGGTCGATGACCAGGGTCGTGAAGAAGAAGACGATCGCCTGGGCGCTCACCGCGGCGCACAGGAACAACGGCTCGCGCCAGCGGTGGAGCGTCAGCCGCAGGATGATCGCCACGACCGCGGTGACCGCGATGATCGCCGGCGTGCTGCCGACGAAACTCCAGAACGCGGTGATCGAGTTGCCGGCCCCCGTCCGGTCGCCCGCGAGCGAGCGGTTGAGCCCGTCCTCGACGGTGAACGGCCACGCGTGCGCCATGACCTTCGTGACGAGCAAGCCCAGGCCGATCATGAGGAGCAGCAGCGCGGCGACGGGCAGCAGAATCCGTTTCGTGGTTTGCGCGATCACGCGGCAATCTCTACCCACGTCGCCCGAAAATCAAGCCGGCGGTCCACAGTGGCGCCGGTACGCTGCGGATGTGGACGTACGGGTGCTCACCGCCGAGTCGCTGGCCGACCTGCGCGACCTGTTCGGCAGCACCGCGATCACCCGGGGCTGCTACTGCATGTGGTTCGTGGTGCGCGGCCGGGCCGCCGAGCAGGGGTGGGGCGACGCGAACCGCGAGCGGTTCGAATCCCTCGCCGCCGGCAGCCGCGAACCGATGGGTGTGCTCGCCTACGACGGCGGCCGGCCGGTCGGGTGGTGCGCCGTCGGCCCGCGCGCCCGGTACGCGCGAGTGCTGAACTCGCCGCTCATCCGGCCGACCCGCGACGAATCCGAGGACCGAGACGTCCACTTCATCCCGTGCTTCTTCGTCCGGGTCGGCGCCCGCCGCGCCGGGATCACCCGCGAGCTGCTCGAAGCGGCCGTACGCACGGCGCGCGAGGCCGGCGCGACCGCGGTGGAGGCCTTCCCCCTGGCCGGCCCCGGACCGCACCGCACCGACCGCTACCTGGGCACCGAGGGCCTCTTCACTGCGTGCGGCTTCACCGAGATCGCCCGGCCGTCACCCCGCCGCGTTGTCATGCGGCGCGACCTGACCGGGGACTGACAGCCCGCTCACCGCGTCCCACGCCCGCCGGCCGCCGCCCGCGGGCCGCCGGCCGCCACGGTGAAGAACCAGTCCAGCGTTGATCCCCGCCTTCGCGAGCGCCTACGCCCAGGTCACCTCCCGCCTCCATCCACCGCCGACGCCGCCGGCGACCACCCGGGCCGATGCCGCACGATCCACTCGCGCGCGAAATCCACCGCGGCCCGCTGACCCATGAACCGGCCGGTCGCCGCACCCACCGGACCCACCGTCACCGCACCGGTCTTCTCGAACGCCTCACCGATCAGCTCGAAATCGTTCGCGTCGGCCACCACCTCCGACCACGTCTCCCAGCGCGCCACCCCGTCCCGCCCGCGGACCGACGAGCCGGTCACCTGCCGCGGCGCCGTCTGCACGCGCGACTCCGCCAGATGCAACGACGTGTTCGAGTCGTGCCCGCAGCCCAGCAGCAGGATCCGGCCGTCCATCCGGTACACCGCGCCCAGCGGCGACCGCTCCCCCAGCCCGTCGTCGCGCACGTGATCCCCCACGATCTCCGCGGCCCGCGGCCCCACCGCCGCGAACGACACCTGCGGATGGTCGCTGCGCAGCGACCCCGGCCACGTGCGCACCAGCTCCGCCACCCGCCCCATCCACTGGCTCGCCGGGGTGCGCCCCACATCGAACCCGGGCGCCTCGCCGCGGATGGCGTCCCACCACGCCGACGGCACCGGCGGACTGTTCCAGGTCGCCGGGTCGGTGTTGTCCGGCGTGTGCGTCGGCACCACCACCGTCCCCGCCACCTCCAGCAGCGCCTCCACCACGGCCTGCGGACCACCGACCACAAAACCCAGGCTTTTGTACGACGAGTGGACGAGCACAACCGCATCACCGTCGATGCCGAGACGGCGCAGGTCGGCGGTCAGCGATGCGCGGGTGGCGTACTCCATGCGCGCGACCTTAGTACGCACCCGCCGAGGCACGACCGAGTTATCCACAGGTACCCCCGGGTTTCGTACCGTCTGCCGGATGCCGCACAACGCCGTACGCACCCGGCATGCGCGACGCACGGCGGCTACATGTCGCCGAGGAGGCGGCGAAAGCCCCCTCCATGCCGCGGTGGCAGCTCAGCGACGGCGACCTCGTCGAGACGCTGCAGCTGGTGCACCGCCTGGAACAGACCGCCGCCGCGCCGAAGACCCGCACGCGACCTCCCCGACCGCATCGACCGGCTCGCCCGGCAACGGCGGGGCGACGCGCTCGTCGAGGTGTGCCGGCTGGCGCCGCGCACCGAAGAACTGCCCGGGCACGGGGGTGAGCCGCCGCCGATGACGGTGACCGTCCCGTACGACCCGATGGCCTCGACCCTGCGCGCCGGGCATCTCGACAACGGGGCGCGGGTGTCGGCGGCGACGGTTCGGCGGCAGGCCTGCGACGCCCGCATCCCGCCGGTGATGCTCGGCGGGCGGGGCAGGTCGTCGACGTGGGTCGTACGCGCCGCCTGGTAACGGGGTCGCTGCGGCGGGCGTTCCCATCGGGTGCAGGCAGCGATCTACGCCTACCGAGCAGGACTCGCCGAGTAAGGAGCATCGCCTGAGCTGACGGGTCCCGGGGTCTGCCGTTGATCTGAAGCCGGGTTGAAGTGATTCACTGTCGAACGTGACTCTTGAGGGGCTGCGCGTCGCTGTCACCGGTGCCGCGCGTGACACAGGTCGGCTGTTGGCTGAGGCGTTCGCGGAACGCGGTGCGCAGACATTCCTCTCCGCTCGCAACGTCGCGGCGGTGGAGCAGGTGGCGGCCGTAATCAACCGGCGCGGCCACGGTCGAGCCCACGCATGTCCCTGCGACCTCGCCGTGCCGGACTCGGTACGTGCGTTCGCCGGCTGGTTGGCCGACCAGACGCCATACCTTGATGTGCTGGTCAACAACGGCGCCGTCTACATCGACGGCGAGGACCTGCCCGACGCCTCCGACGACGAAGTGGAACTCGTGATGGCGGCCGGTGCCACGGGCACCATGTTGTTGACCAGGCATCTGTTGCCGTTGCTCCGGGCCTCGTCGCGACCGGACATCGTCAACATGATTTCTGCCTGCGGCGAGGTGGGGCACCGCCGTTCTGGGGCTCATCCGGCCTTCTACGCTGCGAAACACGCTCACGCCGGATTCGCTGAGATCCTCTCGCACCGACTGCGGCCGGAAGGCATCCGAGTCATCTCACTGTTCCCACCCGACTTCGTCCAAGACGGGCCCCGGCGTGCTGACAGCGATCTCACCGCCCGCTCGGTCGTCGATTGCGTGCTGTTCGCGGTCAGCCAGCCGCGAGACTGCTTCATCCGTGAGTTTCGCTTCGAGCAGGTGCAGCCCCCGGACCGATGAACCTTCGCTGAGGCGGACGGTCCGCCACGGCAGCGCCCCGTGCGCGGTGGTTGCGGCCCAGGCCGCCGGCCATCCGTCGTCACCTGGCTCGTCGCAAGGGGCCTCAGGCGTTCCCGGCAGCTGCCCTGGGCGCAGTGATCGCGTTCCGAACATGTGACCGACCATCTGCTCGACGAAGCTGATCGGCTCGCCGAGCGCCACGCGAACGCGTGCCGGGCGCAGGCTCTCCGGTCGCTCCCGGTCCCCTCGATGGTGGCGGACCCCCTCGGGCACGGCGACCGGGCGCCGCCCACGGGATACCGCCGTCACCGTGGCACCTGTCGCCGCAAGAAGGGACGAAACCGTACGGCCGAGGTTGCCGGTGGCACCTACTACGACAAACATGCTCAATCTCCAGTTCGTCCGCGTCGGTCGCGCGGCTGGAGGAAACGCGCAGTTGTGACGGCTGGGTGCCAGCCTCGGTCCGCTCTTCGCTTGCCTTGCCACCTGGGCCGACGCCAGCCTCGCAAAGGTGGACAGGCACGGCAGGCCTACGGCGCCGCGAGATGAACGACCGAGTGTCGCGGCACTGATCTGGCGAACACCGTGCTGGCGTGCCGGCATCACCACCGGATGCTGCACGGTGCTGAGCACGGGTGGGAGGTGCGGCGGGGGGCGCCGAGCTGCCGGAGTTCGTGCCGCCGCCGTCGGTGGATCTTTATCAGAGGCCGCGCCTGCGTACGGGCCATTGGTCGGGATGTTACTCAGCGGTACATTGCGTGGGTGAGCGAAACCCACGAGGTCTTCAACCAGGCGCCTCCGCTCGTCGACTACGACGTCTCGGCCGACGCCGCACTTCTGGCCGGGGTTGCCCGCGAGGGCGCCCCCTGGGCCGTCGGCGACCTGCATCGCCTGGGCAAACTGGCCGGAACCGCGGAGCCGCAACGCTGGGCCGACGACGCGAACCGCTTCGGGCCGCGCCTGCTCACTCACGACCGTTACGGACACCGCATCGACGAGGTCGAGTTTCATCCCTCGTGGCACCGCCTGATGGATGTGGCCGTCTCGGAAGGGCTGGCCGGCACTGCGTGGGCCACGGACCGTCCCGGCGCTCACGTCGCCCGCGCCGCCGGCCTCTTCGTCTGGTCACAGGTCGAGGCCGGCCACTCCTGCCCCATCTCGATGACGTATGCGGTCGTCCCTGCGCTACGTCACAACGCGGAGCTGGCCGCGCTCTACGAACCGCTGCTCACCTCCCGGGCGTACGACCCCGGCCTGCGCACCCCGGCGACCAAGCGCGGCCTCCTCGCCGGCATGGGCATGACCGAGAAGCAGGGCGGCTCCGACGTCCGCGCGAACACCACCGCGGCGACGGCGAACGGCGACGGCACCTGGCGGCTCACCGGCCACAAGTGGTTCACCAGCGCCCCCATGTGTGACGTGTTCCTGGTGCTGGCGCAGGCTCCGGCCGGCCTGTCCTGCTTCCTGGTGCCCCGGGTGCTGCCCGACGGCAGCCGGAACGTGTTCCGGATCCAGCGGCTGAAGGACAAGCTCGGCAACCGCAGCAACGCCAGCAGCGAGCCGGAGTTCGACGGCACGACGGCGTGGCTGGTCGGTGAGGAAGGCGCCGGGGTGCGCACGATCATCGAGATGGTGGCGATGACCCGCCTGGACTGTGTGACCGGCTCGGCGTCGGGCATGCGGGCCGCCGTCAACCAGGCGATCCACCACACGCGGCACCGCGAGGCGTTCGGCGGGCGGCTCGCGGACAAGCCGGCGATGCGCAACGTGCTGGCGGACATGGCGCTCGAGTCGGAGGCGGCAACCGTGCTGGCCCTGCGGCTGGCCGGGGCGGTGGACCGCGGCGAGCAGGCGTTCAAGCGCCTGGCGATCGCGGTGGGCAAGTTCTGGGTGTGCAAGCGGCAGCCGGCCGTGGTCGGCGAGGCGCTGGAGTGTCTCGGCGGGAACGGCTACGTCGAGGATTCGGGGCTGCCGCGCCTGTATCGGGACGCGCCGCTGAATTCGATCTGGGAGGGGTCGGGCAACGTGCAGGCGCTGGACGTGCTGCGGACGTTGCGCCGTGATCCGGCCGGGCTGGACGCCTTCGTCGGCGAGGTGTCGGCCGCGGCGGGCGCGGACCGCCGTTTGGACGAGGCGTTGACCGGGTTGAAGTCGCTGCTCACCGATGCGGCCGACCCGGAGGGACAGGCGCGGCGGGTGGTGGAGCGCATGGCGCTGGTGCTGCAGGCGTCGCTTCTCGTGCGGCACGCGCCGGCCGAGGTGGCGGACGCGTTCTGCGCGAGCCGGCTGGGCGGCGACTGGGGGCACACCTTCGGTACGCTGCCGCGCGGCGTCGACACGGCAGCGCTGGTGGACCGGGCGGCGCCCGCCTGATCCACCAGCGGCCTCGGCGGCACCAGGGCGGGCGCGATGCCCCTCGGCACGCCCGCGACGATCTGACCGAGCGTCGGCCGCGCACGCGCCGCCCGCGCACAACCAAACGCGCCGGCGCATACCCCGGCGACAACCGGGCCACTACGCCGAGGCGATGAGCTCCCGGATGCTCGCCAGCAGCTCCCGCTGGGAGATCGGCTCGACGTCGCCGCCGGTGCGGGCGTCCTGCATCGCCTTGGCGAGCTGCACGCGGCGCAGCACCTCCTTGATGTCCGCGCCGGTCATGCCGGCGCTGGCCCGGGCCAGTTCGGCCAGGTCCAGGTCGTCGGCGAACATGCGGAAACCGGGGGCCTCGTGGGCGGCGATCAGGCCGCGGATCATCTTGCGGAAGATCTCGGCGCGGCTGGCGTCGTCCGGCCGGGGCACGCTGATCTTCACGTCGAAGCGGCCGGAGCGGATCAGTGAGTCGTCGACCCGGTGCGGGAAGTTCGTGGTGGCCACGACCAGCACGTTCGGGTTGGCCTCGATGAGGTCGTTCATCTCCTGCTTGAAGATGCCGGCCACCGCGTTGATCGCCTGGCTGGCCGCGTCGCCGCCGGCGCCCGCGTAGCTGATGATCGAGTCGAACTCGTCGAACAGCATCAGGGTGGGCACGCGGTAGCGGCGGGCGTCGCGGAAGATCTGTTTGATGTTGCGTTCCGAGCCGCCGAGCCATTTGTCGAGGATCTCGGGGGTGCGGATCTCGCGGAAGTCGGCGCCGATCTCGTTGGCCAGCGCCCGGGACAGCATCGTCTTGCCGGTGCCGGGGGGACCGTACATGAGGATGCCCTGGGGTCGTCGCGCACCCCAGCGTGCCATCGCGTCGGGGTGGCGGAACGAGACGGCGATCTGGCGGAGTTCCGCGACGACGTCGGCGAGGCCGCCGACCATGTCGAGGGTGACGGTCTGCGTGGTGGCGGGCGTCTTCGACACGGTTTCGCGGCTGAGCACGTAGCGCCGCCCGGCGAGGGCGTCGGGGCCGGCCAGCTCGAGCACGGTCTGCAGCACCAGCCCGGTGAAGGCTTGCAGGTGGGCGGTGGTGACATCGTCGCGGGGGACTTCGGCGTGCAGGCGCACGACGGTTCCGCTCTCGTCGTAGGTCACGCCGGCCTGCAGGCCGACGACGGCGTCGGCGAGGGTGGCGGGCGGGCGGGCCGGCGTCTGCTGGGTGGTGCGGTCCAGGCCCAGTTTGCGGTACGCCGCAGCTGCCGCCGCCCCGACCCCGTCGACGATCCTGGTGGCGACGGGGTCGCCGGCCGCGATCCGTTTGGCGAGGAGCAGCCCGACCGGGTCGTTGCCGAGCACCAGGGCGCGGATGCGTTCCTTCGACATGGGTTCGTCGGCGGTGCTGATGGCCGCGTCGAACGTGTGCACCGGCCCGTCCGGGCGGTCTCCGCCGGCGATGGTCAGGTCGACCCGCTGGACGGGTGCCGGCCAGGTGCTGCGGCGCAGCAGTTCGACCGGGTTGACCCGGGCGGCGGCCAGGATCGTGGCGGCGTCGATCAGCTCGACGGTGGCTTCCGCGTACTGGAAAGTCTCGCCGCGCGGACGTGCGAAGCTCGCGTCTGACATGGTCTTCCTCCGACCTGGGCCAGGCAGTGTCCCGGAACCAAGAGTGACACGCCGGAACACCGGTTGCAGTTCTTGCTCTAGCGTGCGGGCATGGCCCCCGATGCGATCTTCGCGGATCCGCGGCTCGCCGCGGTGTACGACGCGTTCGATGACGACCGCTCCGACCTGGACGTCTACCTGGCGATCGCGGACGAGCTGGGGGCCCGGACGGTGATCGACGTGGGGTGCGGGACGGGGTCGCTGGCGGCGCTGCTGGCCGCCCGCGGCACGGCCGTGGTCGGGGTGGATCCGGCGGCGGCGTCGCTGGACGTGGCGCGGGCGAAGGATGCCCGGGTGAGGTGGATCCACGGCGATGCGACCGGGCTCCCGGCGGCGGCAGCCGATCTTGCGGTGATGACCGGGAACGTGGCGCAGGTGTTCCTGACCGACGAGGAGTGGGCCGCCACGTTGCGGGCCGTGCACGACGCGTTGCGGCCGGGCGGTTTCCTGGTGTTCGAGACGCGCCGTCCGCAGCGCCGGGCGTGGGAGGAGTGGGCGGCCGGCACCGGGACGCTCCGGCGGCACGTTGCCGGGGTGGGGGTGGTCGGGCGGCGGTTCGCGTTGACCGGGGTGAACCCGCCGTACGTCTCGTTCCGCCTCACCTACGACTTCCCCGGCGGCGCGACGCTGACCTCGGATTCGACGCTGCGTTTCCGGGACGAACCGGAGATCCGGGCCGCGCTGGACGGGGCGGGTTTCGACGTGCGGGAGGTGCGCGACGCCCCGGACCGTCCCGGCCTCGAGTTCGTGTTCGTGGCCGTCAGGAGGGCCGGCCAGAGGACCGGCCAGGGAGCGACCCGCCGAGCCGGCCGGCGCGGCGGGAGGCCCTGACCGTGGAGATCGACTTCACCGACCCGGGGTTCGTGCGGAATCCGTACCCGGTGCTGGCCCGGCTGCGCGAGAAAGCCCCGGTCAGCTACCGCGAGGGGCTGGGCCACTGGCCACGCGAGCGCCGGCACGGTGCTGCGGGACCGGCGGCTCGGGCGGTTCTGGCGGGACCGGGAGCCGGCCGCCCGGTTCGAGCCGTTCAACATGCTGCGCCGCAACCAGATGATGGAGAACGAGCCGCCCGCGCACACCCGGCTGCGGTCGCTGGGGGCGAAGGCTTTCGGCCGCGGTCATCGCGGAGCTGCTGGGCGTCCCGGAGGCGGATCGTCACCGGTTGCGGCCCTGGTCGGCGGCGATCGTGCGGATGTACGAGGTGAACCGCTCCGCCGGGGTGGATGACGCCGCACTGGCCGCGAGCAGCGAGTTCGCCGGCTACCTGGGGGCGCTGGCCGACGCCCGGCGCGACGATCCGCGTTCGACGTCGGCCGCCACCCGAACCCCCATCTGGGTTTCGGCGCCGGCCTGCACGTCTGCCTGGGCGCGCCGCTGGCCCGCCTGGAGCTGCGGGCCGCCCTGTCGGCGCTGCTGGAGCGGGCGCCGGCCGTGCGGCCGGCCGCCGAGCCGGTGCAGCGGGCCACTTTCGTGCTGCGCGCGTACCACGCCGTACGGCTGGTCAGATGATCTTTTCGAGGGCGGCGGCCAGGTCCTCGTCCCCGGCCAGGTCGGGGGCCAGGAGAGCGAGGAGCGCCCGTACGTCGCCGGCGCGCTGCTGGTACGCGACGGCGCCCGCGTCGGACACCGGGGCGCCCACGCCGCGCAGGTGGCCGATCCACGCCGCGAGGATGCGGGTCGCGCCGGCCGGCATCCGGCCGGCGGCGCGTTCGCCGCGCAGCACCGGCAGCACCCGGATCGGGATCTTCTGCGAGCCGTCGGCCGCGATCTGGGCGAGGGTGTGCCGGATCCGCGGGTTGGCGAACCGGTTCAGCAGCGCCTCCCGGTAGGCGTCGAGCTCGGCCGGCGGCAACGGCACGTACCGTGACGCCTCGTCCCACCACTGGTCGAGCCAGCCGCGGCACACCGGGTCGCCGACCGCGTCGGCCACCGTTTCGTGGCCGCGCGCGCTCCCGGCGTACGCGAGCAGGCTGTGCCCGCCGTTGAGCAGCAGGAGTTTGCGCTGTTCGTGCGGGGTGACGTCGGCGACGAAGCGGGCGCCGGCCTCCTCCCACGCCGGCCGGCCGGCCGGGAAGACGCCGCTGAGGACCCATTCGGTGTACGGCTCGGTCACCACCGGGGTCGCGTCGTCGAAACCGGTCAGCGAGGCGGCCACGGCGCGGTCGGCGGGCGTGCTGCGGGGGGTGATCCGGTCGACCATGGTCGTCACGAAGGAGACGTGGTCGCGGATCCACGGGACCAGGGCGGGTTCGGCGAGTGCGGCGAAGTCGAGGACCACCCGGGCGACGGCCGCGCCGTTGTCCGGCAGGTTGTCGCAGCAGACGATCGCCAGCGGACCGCCCCGGTAGACGCGCCGCTCGGACAGGCCGGCCAGCAGCCGGCCGGGGACGGTGCGGACCGGGTCGCCGTGCCGCCACGCCGTCACGTCGGCCCGCACCGCACCGAGCGTGTCGTCGAGCCTGCCGCCCGGCCCGCGCAGGTAGGCGGCCTCGGTCACGGTCAGTGTCAGCACCGCCGTCTGCGGTGACGCCAGGTGGGTGCGCCACGCGTCGAGGTCGTCTCCCGGGTACGCCCGGTCGATCACCGGCACCAGGACGGCGTCGTCGCCCTGCGAGCCGCGCACGAGCAGCGTGTACCGGCCGCCCTGCCGGTTCAGCACCTCGGCGGCGTCCGGCGATCGGCCGGTGAACGCCGCGATCGGCCAGTTCGCGCTCTCCGGGACGGCCGAGGTGTACCAGGCCTGGTGCGCGCGGAAGAAGTTGCCCAGGCCCAGGTGGACGATCCTCATAGTTTGAACACCCGTTTCGGTTGCTCGGCGACCAGCGTGCGCAGCGTGTCCGCGGCCTCGTCCTCGTCGAGCCGGTGCTCGGCGACCAGGCGGGCCAGGTGGCCGGCGTCGAGGCGGCGGGACATGTCGTGCCGGGCGGGGATGGAGCAGAAGGCGCGGGTGTCGTCGATGAACCCGGACAGCCGGTCGAACCCGGCGATCTCGGTGACCGACTCCTGGAAACGGCGGATCGCGGACGGGTTGTCCAGGAACCACCAGGGGGCGCCGGCGTACACCGCCGGGTAGAAGCCGGCGAGCGGGGCGATCTCCCGGCCGAAGACGTCCGCGTCGACGGTGAACAGCACCAGGTGGAAGCCGGGTTCGGTGCCGAAGGCGGACAGCAGCGGCTGCAGCGCCCGGGTGAACTCGACCGGCACCGGGATGTCGTGGCCGGTGTCCGGGCCGTACCGGTGCAGGGTCTCCGGGTGGTGGTTGCGGTGCACGCCCGGGTGCAGGGTCATGACCAGGCCGTCGTCGACGGACATGCGGGCCATCTGGAACAGCATGTGCCGGCGGAACGCCACGGTTTCGGCGGCGCTGGCCTGCCCGGCGAGCGCCCGCCGGTAGATCCGGTCGGCTTCGCGGTTGCCCAGGGGTTCGGCGCGCGCGTCGGCGTGGCTGTGGTCGGCGGAGACGGCGCCGTGCTCGACGAAGTGCCGGCGCCGCCGTTCCAGCGCGCTCACGTACCCGGCGTAGGTGCTGACGTCGGTGTCGGCCGCCTCGCCGAGGTGCTTGACCAGGTCCGGCCAGTCGGTGCGGGCGGCCTCCAGGTACCGGTCCGGCCGGAAGGTGGGGGCGATCCGGGTGGTGACGCCGGCGTCGGCGGCGAGGGCGGCGTGCGCGGCCAGGTCGTCGGCCGGGTCGTCGGTGGTGGCCAGGAAGTCGATGCCGAACCGGCGCAGCAGGGCCCGCGGGCGGTGCGCCGGCCCGGCCAGTTGCTCGGCGATGGTGTCGTACAGCAGGTCGGCGTTGGCCGCGGACGGCCGTGCCGTGATCCCGAAGATCTCCGACAGCTCGGCGTCGAACCAGTACCGGACCGGGGTGCCGCGCAGCAGGTGCCAGTTCTCGCAGAGCAGCCGCCACGCCGCCCGCGCCCGGTGCTCGGGGAGCGGGCCCTCGCCGACGCCGAGCCGGTCCAGGGTGATGCCGCCGGCGTGCAGCAGCCGGGTCACGTAGTGGTCGGGCTGGATGAACAGGGCCGCCGGGTCGGTGAACGGGGTGTCGTCGAGCAGCAGCCGCGGATCGACGTGGCCGTGCGGCGAGATGATCGGCAGGTGCCGCACCTGCTGGTAGAGACGGCGGGCGATGGCCCGCACCTCGCTCTGCACGGGCAGCAGCCGGTCGGGGTGGAGCCGCAGGTCGCCCATGCGTCCATCGTGGGATGCCGTTTCCACCTGGGCAAGCGGGACGCCGAAGATCAGCGGGATCAGCAGTTGTTGCGGGTGCTGCCGGCCACGACGTCGTCGTACCAGAGCGTGTCGGCGCCGTCGCCGTAGCTCTCCCAGCCCAGCTTGAGGTCGGTCGGACGGGGACGCCACACGCGGTTGAGCCATTGGCTGTCGATGTCGTGCGTCGGTGTGCCGTCCACCACAAGACCGGGCACGGACGTCCCGTTGAGCCACGTCTCGATGGTCCCGGCCCCGCCGTCGATCTTGAATTCGACGCAGTTCCAGACGCCGGTCGGCAGTGGCCGGGACGCCGCGACACCGGCCGGGCTCTGCTCGGGCAGGGTCGCGTCGTCGGAGGCCCGGTTGAACTGCAACGCCCCGTTCTGCCCGCCGAAGCGCAGATCCCGGTCCCCGTCGGCGGCGTCGCGCAGGGCCACGGTGGTGACGTGCGCGGCCGGCAGCGCGGTCGTGTGCCGTACCCAGTAGCGCAGATACCAGACGGTGGTGCCGGTGCCGAGGAACTGGGTGTTGCGCACGAAGACGTGGTTGCAGTAGCCGGCCGCGCCGTCGACGCGCAGCGAGGTGGTGCCGGAGTGGGCGACGGCGCGGTCGATGGCGGCCCGGCCCGCGCCGGAGCAGTCCGGGTAGGTGACGGCCCAGGTGCCGGCCGGGGTGGCGCCGGCCTGGTTCTCGAAGCCGTCACAGACCTTCGTGGGCACGCAGACCGGGTCCGGGGGCGACGTGGAAGGGGGCGCGCTGGACGGCGGCGTGCTGGAGGGTGGCGTGCTGGACGGCGGCGTGCTGGTGGGGGTCGACGGGCTGGGAGTCACCTCGCCGCCGCAGGACACACCGTTGAAGCTGAACGCCGTCGGCGCCGCGTTGCTCGCCGTGTACGCGCCCTGCAGGCCGAAGCGGGCGGAGCCACCGGTCGCCAGTGGACCGTTCCAGCCCACACTGGACGCCGTGACCGCGGACCCGGACTGCGTGACCGTGGCGTTCCACGCGTTGGTGACGCGCTGGTCGCCGGCCCACGTCCAGGACAGCGTCCACGAGGTGACCGGCGCGCCGCCGTTGGTGACCTGCACCTCCGCGGTGAAGCCGCCGGACCACTGGTTCGCCGTCCAGGCCACCGTGCAGGCCGGTGCGGCGGAGGCGGCCGGGCCGCGGGTGGCGACGATTGCGGCCGCGAGCAGCAGGCCGGCCGAGGCGGCGACGATCAAACGGCGCATGACATTTCCTCCCGTACGGCGTGGACCGCCCCGGCGAACGGTGGGAGCGCTCCCATACATCGATGAATGTAATTGATGCACACCGCACGGGGAAGAGCGGAATCGCGAGAGGAACTAGGGAAGCATCAGGATGACGGCGGCCGGGCAGCGCTCGACGGCCAGGGCCACGGCTTCACGCTCGGAGTCCGGCGGGGCGTCGTCGAGCAGCACGACGAACGCCTGCTCGTCGTCCCGGTCGAACACGGCCGGGGCGGTCATCGCGCAGTTCCCGGAGCCGATGCAGAGGCTCGTGTCAACGGTGACCTTCACGCCGTTACCTCCACCAGAAAGCGAACGCCACCACACTGCCCGTCATCGAGACACCCGTCAATACCGTCCGGGGCGAGCCGGACCGTGACGACCCGATGGGGACGGTGCGGCCCCGGCCGTACGCAAGGAAAGCGCGCAGGATTCTCCTCGCCGCGACCGAACGCAACCCCGGCGCCCGGAATTGCCCGGACGGGTGAGGCGAAGCGGCCGATCGAGGCCGATCGGTGGGGATCAGCCCGGTCACTCATCCATAACAGCCGATGTGCGCAGAGTGCGGAATTCGGTTAGGTGAAGGTCGCTCGCGCCGTCGGGGCGCTGACGAGCGAAGGGGACGGGCCCAGTGATCAACGCAGTCATTTTCGTGCGCCCGGAGAACTACGGCATCACCGCCGCGCGCTGCCTCGACTACTGCGGGCAGAAGCGATACAACGTGGTCGGCGTCATCCCGGGCGACTGGCCGGCCGCGATGCGGATGCTCAGCCAGGGTCTGGCGAACGTGATCGTGGTCGGTTCGGCCGAGCACCTCGGCCCGCGACGAGAAGCACGCGTCGAGGTGGTGCCGCGCCGCCTGACCGCCCGCCGCCGCTC
This sequence comes from uncultured Actinoplanes sp., assembly GCF_934643405.1. Lineage (GTDB taxonomy): Bacteria > Actinomycetota > Actinomycetes > Mycobacteriales > Micromonosporaceae > Actinoplanes. The sequence continues at coordinate 3,941 of NZ_CAKUCL010000123.1, read as the reverse complement.
CGCCAACAGCCGCCGCTACGAGCCCACCCCGGCACCCGCGCTGCGCGATCAGGGGTAGGTCGTCGCGCGGCCGCCCGGGCAGGCTAGCGTGCGGTGCCATGACGTTCTCGATCGTGGCGCGGTCCGCCGACGGCAAGGCGCTCGGCGTGGCCGTGGCCAGCAAGTTCCTCGGGGTGGGCGCGGCCGTGCCGGCCGCCCTGGCCGACGTCGGGGCGGTGGCCACCCAGTCGTACGCGAACCTCGCCTACAAGCCGCAGGCGCTGGCCCTGCTGGGCACCGGGACAGCCGCGGCCGAGACGGTCCGGGCCCTGACCGCCGCGGACGCCGGCCCGGTCGAGCACCGGCAGGTCGGGGTGGTGGCGCCGCAGGGGCCGGGCGCGACCTTCACCGGGCAGTCCTGCCATCCGTGGGCGGGCGGGGTGGCCGGCGACGGCTACGCGATCCAGGGCAACATGCTGGCCGGCCCGCAGGTCGTCGCGGACATGGAGTCCACCTGGCTGGCCGGCGCCGGCGAGGACCGTCTGGCGTACCGGCTGCTGGCCGCGCTGCGCGCCGGCGACCTGGCCGGCGGCGACCGGCGGGGACGGCAGAGCGCCGCGCTGCTGGTGGCGGCCAAGGGCATGGGCTACGGCGGGACCAGCGACGTGTGGGTGGACCTGCGCGTCGACGACCACGCCGACCCGGTGACCGAGATGGCCCGCCTGCTGGCCATGCACTCGCTGTACTTCGAACGCCCCGACCCGGCCACACTGATCCCGCTGACCGGCGACACGGCCGCCGAGGTGCGCGAGCGGCTGTCCCGGGCCGGTCACACCGCCGACGACCTGGACGAGGCGCTGGCGTCGTGGGCGGGCGTGGAGAACCTGGAGGAACGGATCGTGCCGGGCGCGATCGACCCGCTGGTGCTCGACCAGCTGCGGGCGGCGGGCTAGCCGGCGCGCCGGGCGGCCGGCGGCAAAAACACGACCGGAACGGACGGTTCTTCGCCGCGGTGGCGCATGCTGGGATGAGACGGCCGTCACACGTACCGCGTCGAAGGGACCCGACCGCATGCTCAACCTCTCGATCCTGCTGGAGGACAGCGCCCGCAACCGTCCGGAGCGGGCCGCGGTGGTCCTCGGCGACCGGCGCCTGACCTATGCGCAGGTCGACGCCGCCGCCAACCAGGTGGCGAACCTGCTGGTGTCGCGGGGGATCCGGCCGGGCGACAAGGTGGCGCTGTCCTGCCCGAACCTTCCGTACTTCCCGATCGTCTACTACGGCATCCTCAAGGCCGGGGCCGTGGTGGTGCCGCTGAACGTGCTGCTCAAGGGCCGCGAGATCGGGTACCACCTGAACGACTCGGACGCCCGGGCGTACCTGTGCTTCGAGGGCACCGCGGACCTGCCGATGGGTGCCGAGGGCTTCGCCGGGTTCGGTGAGGCGGACCGGTGCGAGACGTTCTTCGTGATCACCGCGGACCCTACGGCGGCGTCGCCGATCGACGGCGCGCAGACACTGGGGGCGGCACTGGCCGGGCAGTCGCCGGTGTTCGAGGCGGTGCTGCTGCCGGAAACCGACCCGGCGGTCATCCTCTACACCAGCGGGACCACCGGGCAGGCCAAGGGCGCCGAGCTGTCCCACGCGAACCTGATCCTCAACGCGCTGACCTGCAACCGGCTGTTCGACTCGAAGCCGGCGGCCGACACGCATCTGGTGGTGCTGCCGCTGTTCCACTCGTTCGGCTCGACGGTCAACATGAACGCCGGCTTCGCCACCGCGGCGACGCTGGTGCTGCTGCCCCGCTTCGACGCGGCCGCGGCGGTGAAGCTGCTGCAGGACGAGGACGTGACGTTCTTCGCGGGCGTGCCCACCATGTACTGGGGGCTGCTGAACGCGCTGACCGACGACGTGGACGTGCAACGGATCGCGCGCACCATGCGCCGTGCGGTGTCCGGCGGATCGAGCCTGCCGGTCGAGATCATCAAGGAGGTCCGGGAACGGCTGGGCGTGACGATCCTCGAGGGGTACGGGCTGTCCGAGACGTCGCCGGTGGCCACGTTCAGCGATCCGGACGGTGAGCCGCGGCCCGGGTCGATCGGCATCCCGGTCTGGGGCGTCGAGGTGAAGCTGATCGACGAGTCGTGGAACACGATCGACGCGGTGGACGAGATCGGTGAGATCGCGATCCGCGGTCACAACATCATGCGCGGGTACTACAACCGGCCGGAGGCGACCGCGGAGGTCATGCGCGACGGGTGGTTCCGCAGTGGAGACCTGGGCCGGCGCGACAAGGACGGCTTCTACTACATCGTCGACCGGGCCAAGGACATGATCATCCGGGGTGGGTTCAACGTGTACCCGCGGGAGGTCGAAGAGGTCCTGATGACGCACGAGGCGGTGTCGCTGGCCGCGGTGATCGGGGTACCGCACCCCAGCCACGGCGAGGAGGTCAAGGCGTTCGTGATCCTCAAGCCCGGGGCGGCGGTGACCGAGGACGAGCTCGTCGAGTGGGGCAAGGAGCAGATGGCGGCGTACAAGTACCCGCGCGTCGTGGCCATTGTGGAGTCGCTGCCGATGACCGCCACCGGCAAGCTGCTCAAGCGCGCGCTCAACTGAGCGGCCCGCCGGCCGGGTCGCGTGCCCGGGGGGCCGGTCCTTGCTTGCGCCGGTGCCGCACAGTGGGAACGGCCACAGCTCGCGGCGCTGCGCGGCATCGCCGGCCGGCCCGCACTGCCCGCGTCCGTGCTCGGTCCGACCCGCAGCGGCGAGGTCCGGGACCGGCACGTACGGTTCGCGCTGAAGAGCGCGTACCGCCAGACGGCGCCGGCGGCCCCGCGGGCCGGGGAAGATCCGGCTGGTCGATCTCGCGAACGCCGCCCGCCCGCGGACCCGGACCTGAGGAACGAGGCACGATGACGACGACCGGATGCGCCTCCTGCGCCGACGAACAGGCCGCCGGGGCGGCCTTCTGCGAGAACTGCGGACGGCAGCTCGGCGACGAGCCGGCCTGCCCGAACTGCGGTTCCGGCGGCTCGGTCGGCGCGGACGGCTACTGCGAGAGCTGCGGCATGCTCGCCGGGCGGCCCCGCGACCACCTCGAGGCCGACGCCGGTGCGGTGGCCGCGGCGGTGACCGACCGCGGCCGGCGCCACCACCGCAATGAGGACGCGATGTGGCTGGCCGTCCGCGGCGCCGACGTCGACGTGGTGATCTCCGACGGGGTGTCCGCGTCGTTCGACCCGGACGTGGCGTCGCAGACCGCGGTGGAGACGGCCGGCGCCGTCCTGGCCGGCGGGCCCGACGTGGCCGCGGCGATCCTCGCCGCCAAGGACGCCGTCGCCGCGCTGGCCTCCGACGGCGACCCGCGGCGGGAGGCGTCCAACCCGGCGTGCACCATCGTGGCCGCGGCGATCCGGGGCGGCGACGTGTCGGTGGGCTGGATCGGCGACAGCCGCGCCTACTGGCTGCCCGCCGAGGGACCGGCCGAGCAGCTCACCGAGGACGACTCGTGGGCCACTCACGTGATCGCGCTGGGCGCCGACCCGGAAACCGCGATGCGCGACCCGAAGGCGCACGCGATCACCGCGTGGCTGGGCGCCGACGCCGGGCCGGTCGCCCCGCGGGTCGGCGAGTTCACCGTCACCGCGGCGGGCCACCTGGTGCTGTGCACCGACGGCCTGTGGAACTACCTGCCCGATCCGGCCGACTTCGCCGAGATCGTCCGGGCGGCCCTGCGCTCGCAGGACACCTTGATCGATGCGGCGCGCGCGTTGTCCGATCTGGCCAACGAGGCGGGCGGCGCGGACAACATCACCGTCGCCCTGATCCCCGTGCAGCGCGCGCCCGCCCGCCCCGCGTGAGCACCGCCCAGCAACCCTTCCCCGCGCCCCCGGCGGACCGGCCCCGGCCGTACCTGCTCGCCATGGCGAACGCCGTGCCGACGCCGCAGAGCCGGGCCG
>NZ_CAKUCL010000122.1 GCF_934643405.1 uncultured Actinoplanes sp. | reverse complement strand
CGACCGTCGGCTACAAGGTGCGCTTCACCGACCAGGTCAGCGACGAGACCATGGTCAAGGTCATGACCGACGGCATCCTGCTGGCCGAGATCCAGAACGACCGGATGCTGCGCCGGTACGACACGCTGATCATCGACGAGGCGCACGAGCGCAGCCTCAACATCGACTTCATCCTGGGCTATCTGCGCGAGCTGCTGCCGAAGCGCCCGGACCTGAAGGTGATCATCACCTCGGCGACGATCGAGACGCAGCGGTTCGCCGAGCATTTCGCCGGCCCGTCGGGCAAGCCGGCTCCGGTGATCGAGGTGTCCGGCCGGACGTATCCCGTCGAGGTGCGCTACCGGCCGCTCGTGCAGACCGGCGAGGACGAGACCGAAGAACCCATGGACCAGGTCGACGGCATCGCCGAGGCGGTCGACGAGCTCGGCCGCGCGGGCGACGGCGACATCCTGGTCTTCCTCTCCGGCGAGCGGGAGATCCGCGACACCGCCGACGCGCTGGGCAAGCGCAACCTGCGCGGCACCGAGATCGTCCCGCTGTACGGCCGGCTCTCCGCCGCCGAGCAGCACAAGGTCTTCGAACGGCACAGCCAGCGGCGGGTCGTGCTGGCCACCAACGTCGCCGAGACCTCGCTGACCGTCCCCGGCATCCGGTACGTGATCGACCCCGGCACCGCCCGGATCAGCCGGTACTCCAACCGGCTCAAGGTTCAGCGGCTGCCGATCGAGCCGGTCTCGCAGGCCAGCGCGAACCAGCGCAAGGGCCGCTGCGGCCGGGTCGCCGACGGCATCTGCATCCGGCTGTACTCCGAGGAGGACTTCGAGAGCCGGCCGGAGTTCACCGAGCCGGAGATCCTGCGCACCAACCTGGCCAGCGTCATCCTCCAGATGACCAACCTGGGCCTGGGCGACCTGGCGAAGTTCCCGTTCATCGACCCGCCGGACCGCCGCAACATCACCGACGGCGTGAAACTGCTGGAGGAGCTGGGCGCCCTCGACGAGCGCCGGCTCACCCCGCTCGGCCGCCAGCTCGCCCAGCTGCCGGTCGACCCGCGGCTGGCCCGCATGGTCATCGAGGCCGACAAGCAGGAGTGCGTCGCCGAGGTCATGGTGATCGCCGCGGCGCTGTCCATCCAGGACCCCCGCGAGCGCCCGAACGACAAGCAGCAGCAGGCCGACGAGAAGCACGCCCGGTTCACCGACAAGGAATCGGACTTCTTCAGCTACCTCAACCTCTGGCGTTACCTGCGCGAACGGCAGCAGGAGCTGTCCGGCAACCAGTTCCGCCGGCTGTGCCGCGCCGAATTCCTGAACTACCTGCGGGTCCGCGAATGGCAGGACATCTACGCGCAACTGCGGCAGGTGGCCCGTACGCTGGGACTGTCCTTGAACGAGGATCGCGAGGATGTCGCCGAGGGGCAGCACGTGCACACCGCGCTGCTGGCCGGCCTGCTCTCGCACATCGGCCTCAAGGAGGCGGACAAGCGCGAATACCTCGGGGCCCGCGGCGCCAAGTTCGCGATCTTCCCGGGATCGGCGCTGTTCAAGAAGCAGCCCCGGTGGGTGATGTCGGCCGAGCTGGTCGAGACCAGCCGGCTGTGGGGCCGGGTGAACGCCCGCATCGAGCCGGAGTGGGCCGAGAAACTCGCCCCGCACCTGGTGAAGCACAGCTACAGCGAGCCGCACTGGGAGAAGAAGCAGGGCGCCGTGATGGCGTACGAGAAGGTGACCCTCTACGGGCTGCCGATCGTGCCGCGCCGCCGGGTCGGATACGCCAAGATCGACCCGGTGCTCAGCCGCGAGCTGTTCATCCGGCACGCGCTGGTCGAGGGCGACTGGGACACCCACCACAAGTTCTTCGACGAGAACCGCAAGTTGCTGGAACGCATCGAGGAGATCGAGAACCGGGCCCGCCGCCGGGACATCGCGGTCGACGACGAGACGGTCTACGCGCTCTACGACGCCCGGATCCCCGCCGAGGTCGTCTCGGCGCGCCACTTCGACGCCTGGTGGAAGAAGGCCCGGCGCACCGATCCCGATCTGCTCACCTTCACCCGCGACCTGCTGGTCAACGCGGGGCGTGACACGGTCGACCCGAACGCCTTCCCGGACGCCTGGCTGGCCGGCGGCGTGCGGCTTCCCCTGACGTACGAGTTCGAGCCGAACTCGAAGGCCGACGGCGTGACGGTCCAGATCCCGCTGACCCTGCTCAACAAGCTGGACGCCGAGGACTTCGGCTGGTCGGTCCCGGGCCTGCGCAAGGACGTGGTGATCGCGCTGATCCGGGCCCTGCCCAAGGCGCTGCGCACCAACTTCGTCCCGGTGCCGGACTGGGCCGAGGCCGTGCTCGACCGGGTCCCGGCCCGGCACGGCCCGCTGCCCGACGCGATCGGCGCCGAGCTGCGGCGGCTCACCGGCACGGTCGTGCCGCGCGACGCGTGGCGGCCCGACCAGGTGCCCGAGCACCTGCGGATGAACTTCCGGGTGGTCGACGAGCAGGGCGCGACCCTCGGCGAGGGCCGCGACCTCGAGGTGCTGCGGCGCACCCTGGCGCCGAAGGTGCAGCAGACGATCTCGGCCGCCGCCGGCGACCTGGAGCGCCGGGGCATCACCACCAACGACTTCGGCGTGCTGCCCCGGCGGGTCCGCCAGGTCCGCGGCGGGTACGAGGTCAACGTCTACCCCGCGCTGGTCGACGAGGGCTCCTCGGTCGCGGTACGGGTCTTCGAGGACGAGCCCTCGCAGCAGGTGGCCATGGTCGCGGGCACGCGGAGGCTGCTGCTGCTGACCCTGCCGCCCGCCGCGCGGTACCTGCAGGGACGGCTCGACAACCGGGCCAAGCTGGAACTGTCCCGGGCCAACCCGTACCGCTCGATCGCGGACCTGCTCGACGACTGCGCCGGCGCGGCCGTGGACAAGCTGGTGTCGGACGCCGGCGGTCCGGTCTGGTCGTCGGTCGAGTTCGCCTCGCTGCGCGACACCGTGCGGCAGGACCTGGTGGACGCGGTGGCGAACGTGGTGACCCAGGTGCAGGCGGTGCTGGCCACGGCGTACGACGTCGAGCAGCGGCTGCGCGGCCTGCGCGACCCCGGGCTGATCCCCGCGCTGGCCGACATCCGGCAGCAGCTCAAGGGCCTGGTGCACGACGGGTTCGTGACCGAGACCGGGTGGCGTCAGCTGCACCACCTGCCGAGATACCTGCGCGGCATCGTCCACCGTCTGGACCGCCTCGGCGGCAACCTGGCCCGCGACCGGCAGCTGATGGCCCAGATCCACGAGATCGAGTCGGAGTACCGGGAGCTGCGCGAGCTCGCCCCGGCGGGCGGTCCGGCCGAGCCGGGCCTGCGCGAGATCCGCTGGATGATCGAGGAACTGCGGATCAACTTCTTCGCTCAGGCGCTGGGTACGGCGTACCCCGTTTCGGACAAACGCATCTACAAGGCGATGGATCAGCTGCCTGTGTAGCGGGTGCGTTGACCCTCGGGTGCCGTTCGGTTACCGCCCTGTGCGGGTCCCGGCCGAGGCCCTAGCGTTCTCGCCATGACGAACGAATTCCTCGCCTTCGCCCCGATTTCCGCCACCCCGATCGCCGTCCCGTCGGACCCCGCGACCGCCGTGCTGGACGAGCTGATGGCGAGGGTCGGCGTCGACGGCCTGATCGCGGCGTACGCCGACCCGGCCGTGCTGGCCCGCGTCGACCAGCACGCCGCCGCGGTCCGGGACGCCCTGGCGGCGGCGCAGCGCCCGGCCGACGCCGGCGGGCTGGCCTCGTACGGTCGCTCGATCATGTTCGCGGCCCGCCGCGCGGGCCGCCCGGTCCCCGCTGCCGGCGAGGCTCCCCGCGACGCCGCCGCCTGGCGGGAGGCCGACTGGCACCTGCTGCGCCTCGTGGCGGTCTGCGCCATCGCCGACGAGAAGGCTTTTTTCTGACCGAAACGCCGAATCGCTGTCTTTGGAATAAATCGCCCATTACTGGATCTTTGAGTCATGAAGATCAGTCTCACCCTCGCCGCGCTCGCGGCAGTCCTCGTCCCCGCGGCGCCGGCTCTGGCCGACACCGCACCTCCAGCGGCCGCCGCGGGTCCCGTGCTCGTCGCCCGCTACACCTTCGACGGCGGCGCGGTCGCCGGGCGCGTCGCGGACAGCTCCGGCCGGTCGCCCGCGCTCACCGTACGCACCGCCGACCAGGGCGTCATCAGGTTCCAGGGCGGCTACGCGGCGTTCCCGGCGGCCTGCCCGTCCGGCGCGGCCGCCTGCCCCCGGGGCCTGCTCGAGGCGGCGAACGACGCCGACCTCAACCCCGGCACCCGGTTCTTCCGCTGGTCGGCCCGGGTCAACGTGACCAAGGCGCAGCTCGCCGGCTCGTCGAACGTCCTGCAGAAGGGCGTCAACAACACCGGCAGCCAGTGGAAGATGCAGATCGGCGCCACCAACGGCAAGGCCCAGTGCGTGGTGGTCGGCGCCGGTTCCTCGGTGACCTACCTGGTGCGCTCGTCCGCGACGGTGGCGGACGGCGTCTGGCACAAGCTGACCTGCCAGCGCAGCGGCACCACGCTGTCGGTCTGGGTGGACAACGTGCAGCGCGGCCAGGCCACGATCCCGTCGACGCTGTCCATGAGCAACTCGCTGCCGCTGCGGATCGGCGGGCCGAACTTCAACGCCCGCAGCGACATGTACCACGGCCTGCTCGACGACGTGTACGCCGAGCTCGGCTGACGCCGGGCGCCCGGCCGGGCCCGCGGCCCGGCCGGGTCCCTCAGCGCGGGGACAGGATGCGGAGGCTGCTGAGCGTCTGCGGCCGGTCCGACACGGCCCGCAGCAGGGCCGTCCCGGTCGGCGCGGGCTTCCAGACCTGCGGCGGCACCAGCGTGTACCGGGCCGTGGCATGCGGATCGAGCGACGCCGGCCCGGACGACACCGTCCAGAACTGGCCCAGGTAGACGCCGTCGGTGACGGTGAAGTGCGGCGACACCGGCTTCGACGACCGGTTCGTCACGTCCACGGTCAGCTGCCGCACCTGCTGCCCGGCGACGACCGGGGTGGTGAGCCGCATCCGCAGCGGCTGCGGCGACGCGATCGCGATCCCCAGACAGGCCAGCGCCGGCACGAACAGGGCCGCGGTGACCCAGCGCCGGTACGGCACCCGGGGCCGCCACGCGCCGGCGAAGTCCGCCTGCGTCGTGGTGACCAGGCCGGCCACCCACAGCGGCATGGTCAGCACCCAGTAGCCGTCCTGGGAGCGCAGCGCGACGTAGAACAGGATCCACGGCAGCGCCACGGCCGCCCGTCCCAGCCAGGGGAGGTTCAGCGCGAAGGCGGCCAGCAGGGCCAGCAGCAGCGCGATCGACGCGTGCCCGTAGAAGCCGAGCGATCCGCTGCCGCCGATCAGGTGGTACGAGATGGCCATGAGGCCCTGCCCGTGCGGGACGGCGTGCTGGGTCAGCGGCTCGGTGACGCCGTGCAGCCACGCGGCGGCGTCGGTGACCAGGAACGGCAGGTTCACCAGAAGCCCCGCGGCCAAGGCCACGCCGGCGTACCGCAGCACCACCGCGGGCCGGCCCCGGCGCAGCAGGAGAAGCCCCGCCAGCAGGAACACCGCCAGGAACCAGCCCAGCTGATGGGTGCAGGCGGCCAGGCCGATCGCCACCGCGCGGACGATCCCGAAGGCGCCGAGCCGGCCGCCGCGGCCGATCGACGGCCAGTTCCACACCGCCACGCACAGCAGCGGCAGGGCGATCAACGACGGGTACGCGTTCTCCGCGTACGCGGTCAGCACGCCGGTGCCGAGGATGCCCGCGGTGGCCAGCGGCCGCAGCTGCACCGGCGCCATGAAGAACACCAGCACGGCCGTGAGCAACAAGGCCAGGGTGGACAGCACGACCACGCCGGTGAGCGAACCGGCCACCCGCTCCACCGCCGCCCCCATCTCGACGCCGAACGGAGGGTAGCCGAGGCCGAACGCCGCACCCCCGTCCATCAGGCGTGTGGCACGCGCCGGGTCGATGTCCGGCCACTGCGCCAGGTACGGGTTGTGACCGGCGGCCAGCGTCCGGGCGGCATGGTCCATCAGCACGCCCTCGTCGACCCGGATCTCCTTGTCGCCGGTGATCGCCGGCCACAGCGAGACGGCCTTGATCACCACGGCCGTGCCGAGCACCACGATGTCGAGCCGGGCCAGCGCCGCCGTGGTGCGCACGCACAGCACCAGGACCGACGCGACGAGCATGACGCCGTAACCGAGGGTGAGAACGATGGCCAGGCCGGGCCGGGGGAGGGCGAACTCGGTCCAGTAGACCCGGGTGCCGACCACGAGACCGATCACGGCGGCGAGGCTCAGGCCGGTGTGCAGCCAGTGGGTCAGATCCGGCTTGGCGGTGACCTCGGCGGAGGGTGAGGGCCGCTCGGGAGCGGCGGTTCCAAGATCACGCATCGGCGGATCCTATCCACACCGGTCAGCGGCCGATCGAGGCCGACCCCGCGTCCAGCATCGCCAGTGCCGCCGGATAATCGCGCAACTGGTCGCGGACCACCTGCAGGCCGACGGCCAGCGCGACCGCCGGCACCGAGCGTGCCCGCAGCACGCCGGCCGTCCAGACGACGAAGTCGGTGAAGACCCGCGTCTCGCCGATGTAGAGGGCCGCGGCCAGGAAGTCGACGATGTGCGCCAGGTCCTCGGCGGTCGCGTCCAGCTGGCGCTGGTCGTAGCCGCGCATCGCCGGGTACGCCTCGGTGAGCCGCCTCATCGCCGTGGAGATCAGCTCCGGCCGGTGACGCACGACATAGGTGTACTCCTCGTCGCCCAGGTACGCGGCCAGCTGCGGGTCCGGGGTGCGCGGCGGCCAGTTGCGCGACAGTCGCTCGACCGCCTCCTCGGCGCCCGCCGCCCAGGCGTCCGCGCCCAGGTGCTGCGCGTACCGGCCGCCCGGGCCGAAGCCGCGGCCGCCCGCGATCACCGGGACGCCCGCCTGGCGGCAGGCCGTGATCGCCGCGTGCGCGCGGGGGAGCCGGGTCGGGATCATGCAGCTCAGCGCGACCGCGTCCGGGCCCGTCTGGTGCAGGTGGGTGACCAGGTGCGGGCCGGGCACGCTGGCGCCCAGGAAGTCGACCCGCCAGCCGTCCAGGCGCAGCATCTCGGCCAGGATGCGCACCGGCAGCGCGTGCCACTCGCCGTCCACGCAGGCGATCGTGATGCGTCCGCGGGAGGGCCGGACCGTCGTGCGGGTGGCCAGGGCGGCCACCGCGCGTTCGCTGATCGAGGTCGCGGCGTGCTCGCGGGCCACCGACCACTCGTCGGCCGCCCACAGCTCGCCGACCCGGCGCTGCGCGGGTGCGATCAGGTCGATCATGATGCGCTGGGCCGGGACGCCGTCGTCGAGCAGCCCGGTGACCAGCTCGACCGCGCCGTACTCGTCGCCGTCCCCGACCAGGTCGAGGTAACGGTCGCCGAGCGCGCTGGCCGTGGCGGTGCCGACCGTCATGCGCGCTGCCTGGGACGACGCTCGGCGGGACGGTTGCCGATCGCGAACGGCGACGTGTTCCGCGCGACCCCCTTGCGCAGGCTCAACGCCGTACGGGCCGGGGCGCGCACCGCGAGCATCGCGATGTCGTCGCGGGTGCCGCCGTGCACCCAGTCGGACACCAGCTGCCGGATCCGCTCGACCGCCGCGTCCGCCGGCATGCCCTCGCAGCCGGACAGCGCGTCGCGCAGCCGGGCCTCACCCCACTGCTCGTAGCCGGTCGGGCCGCCGCGCGCCTCGGTGAGGCCGTCGCTGTAGAGCAGGCACAGCTCGCCGGGCGCCAGCTCGACGTCCGCCGGGCGCACGACCGTCTGCCGCACGGCACCGATCAGGGTGCCGCTGGTCGGCACCTCCTCGACCTGCCCGTCGTGGCGCAGCACCAGCGGCGGGGGATGCCCGCCGGTGGCCAGGCTCAGCCGGACCCGGCCGTGCTCGACGCGCCGCAGCGTGCCGACCACCATGGTCACGAACCGGTGCTGGCGGCTCGACTCGAGCAGCGCCGTGTTGAGCACCCGCAGCATGTCGGCCGGGGCCGCGTCGACCAGGCGCAGCGCCCGCAGCGTCTGGCGCACCTTGCCGGTCAGCACCGCCGCCTCGGGGCCCTTGCCGCAGACGTCGCCGAGCGCGATGACGGTGTCGGTGCTGCCGTCGGTCGGCCCGTACACGTCGTAGAAGTCGCCGCCGATCCGCAGCGCCTCCTTCGCCGCCTGGTACGACCCGACCAGCTCGATGCCCTCCGGCTGGGGCAGCTCGGGCGGCAGCAGGTCGGCCTGGAGCACCGCGGTGGTGTCGACCTGCTCGCGGTAGAGGCCCGCGGCCGAGATCGCCGCGCCGGCCCGGGCCGCGAAGATGCGGGCGAGCATCTCGTCCTCGGAGCTGAACGAGGCCTCCGGGCCACGCCGGGCCAGGATCAGCGCACCGGCCGGTTCCGCGTTGCCCGGCAGCGGCGTGACCAGCAGCGCCCCGATCGGCCCGAAGTCACCGGGGAGCAGCCACCCGGGCGCCTGCGCGGCGTCCAGCCAGCGGCTCGGGATCGGCGGGAAGCCACCCAGCGCCTCGGCCAGGCCGGGCACCTCGCTGATCATCGCCTCGCGCAGCACGCCGTCCTCGACCGCGCCGCCCGCGACCAGGCGCACCCACGGGCTCTGCCGGCGGTTGACCGGCAGCACCACCATCGCGGCGTCGGCCAGGTGGCCCACCGCCAGCTCGGCGGTGATCCGCAGGCACCGGCCCTGGTGCAGGGAGGAGGACAGGCGACGGCCGGCCTCGGCCAGGAAGGACGTGCGCTCACGTTCCGCTCGCAGCGCCTCGGCCCGCACCACCTCCTCGGTGCGGTCGCGCAGGTACCACCCGTAGTGGTCGTCGCCCAGCGGGCGGCGGGTGCCGGTCAGGTGGCGGCCCTGGTAGTCGTCGGTGAACGTGCCGGCCCCGGCGGCCACCGCGCCGGCCAGGCCGGGCAGCGGCCCGAAGCCGGCTGCCGCTCCCTCGGCCAGGCCCGGAACCAACCGCCGGGCGGCCTCGTTGACCAGCAGGATCGAGTCGTCGGCGGAGGCGCACAGCACGACCGCCTCACTTGCGGCGTCGAGCGCTGCGCGCAGCAGGGCCGGAGCCGGCCCCTCGAGCTTGCGGTCGCCGGTGGCCACCGGCGCGTGCGCAGTCATGGGTCCCTCCCATCTCTCCCCGCCGAACAAGCTGTCTGATCACCACCCTACGTGCTGCTGAGCAGCTCGACCGTGCCGAGGTGAGCGGGGTGACGGGCTCAGTCGTCGATGTCGACCACGATCGGGGCGTGGTCCGACGGGCCCTTTCCCTTGCGCGCCTCGCGGTCCACCACCGCATCTGTGACCCGGCCGGCCACGTCCGGCGTCGCGTACACGAGGTCGATCCGCATGCCCTTGTTCTGATGGAACATCCCGGCGCGGTAATCCCAATAGGTGAACGGATGGTCGCCCTTGAGTGGCCGCCCGACCACATCCCGGAAGCCGACGTCGAGGATCGCCGAGAGCGCCTCACGTTCCGGCGGGGTGACGTGGGTGGAGCCGATGAAGACCTTCGGGTCCCACACGTCGTCGTCGGTGGGCGCCACGTTGAAGTCGCCGGCCACCACGGTGGGACCGGCCGCCACGTCGGCGGCCAGCGCGGTGCGCAGCGCGGCCAGCCAGGCCAGTTTGTACTGATAGTGGGGATCGTCCGGGGTGCGGCCGTTGGGCACGTACACCGACATGAAGCGGATGCCGCCGGCCAGCGCGCTGATCGCCCGCGCCTCCGGGCCGGGGTAGCCCGGCATGCCGTCGAATCCCCGGCGCACGTCCTGCAGGCCGACGCGGGACAGCAGGGCGACCCCGTTCCAGCGGCCCTCCCCGTACGCCGCGGTCTGGTAACCCAGCTCACCGACCTCGCCGGACGGGAAGCCGTCGGCCGCGACCTTCGTCTCCTGAAGGCACACCACGTCCGGCTTGGTGGTGTCGAGCCATTCCAGCAGGCGCGGCAGGCGCGCCTTGACCGAGTTGACGTTCCACGTCGCGAAGCGCATCCGCCCAGCCTGCTACATCGGCGGCAGGTTTCCTATGACCGCCGCGGCGCGAAGCCTGGGCCACGACCGCCGCGATGCCTACGACCGCCGCAGCGCGGCGGCGAGTGCCAGCCCGAGGCCGACGGTGAGCGCGAGAAGGACGGCGACCAGTGTTGCCATGTCGTCTCCAGGAGAGGCGAGGATCTGTGATCCCGGTTACCCCCGCGTCCCGGTGCCGGAATAATGCCCCACTTCCGCCCGCGGCGCCAAGCCGCGGGCGGAACTTTGCGGCATGCGCCGGTCAGGGCCGGGTCAGCGCCGTGCCGGCCCGGTCCGTGCCGGCGCCGGTCCGCTGCGCCGGGATGGCCTGGCCGTGCACGAAGACCGCCGGGCAGGCCGCCCGGTGCAGCACCTCGCGCGCCACCGACCCCAGCAGCCCGGCATCCCGGGTCCCCCGCGGGCCCAGGACGATCAAGCGGGCCTGGCCGGACGCGCGGACCAGCGCCGGCCCCGGCATACCGGTCAGCACCCGGGTCTCGGCCGGCGCCAGCTCGGGGACGGCCGCGACGGCGGACGCCAGGATCTCCCGGGCGGCCGGCTCGGCGCGCGGCCCCGGCTCGCGGGTCACGTGGACGAGCTCGACGGGGGCGTGCCGGCGCCGGCCCTCCTCGGCGGCCAGCCGCAGCGCCAGCACGGAACAGGCGGAACCGTCGACCGCGACCATCACCGGGCCCGACGGGGGCCGCGGGCCCCGCGCCACCAGCACCGGGCACCACGCCCGGGCCACCGTCTGCACCAGCACCGAGGTGGCCGGCAGCCACGGCGCCGTGGCGAGTCCGTCGTCGCCCAGGACCAGCACCTGCGCACCACGGCTGAGCTGCACCAGCACGCGATCGGCGGGCCCGTCGACGAGTTGTCCCGTCACCCGCACCCGCGGTGTGGAACGCTTGGCGGTGGCGACCGCCTCCTCGATGACCCTCGAGGCGGCCCGCCGGGCACGGTCGTAGTCGAGGCCGGCGGTCGGCGGGAGCGGACTGGGCCAGGTGAAAGCGTGCACCACTCGGAGCTGACAGCCGCGTGAGACAGCCTCGCGCGCGGCGTGACGCACGGCCGCGAGGCCGGACGACGTGCCGGTCACTCCTACCACAACAGGCGACCTACTCGGGTACCGCATCGGGTTGCACCTCCGCTGCCGTCTGACAACCATTATCGATGGAAGAAAGCCACTCCTCGTGATCAATCCCTCAGCGGGTGGCCACCTGATGACCCATTCAGGTTGAGGGTTTACGGTGAACCACACAATTCGTGGGACATCTGCCGGTGAAGTGAGGGAAATACATGACGGATGTCAAGCTCGAGCACCCTGGTGGCCAGCTGTCGATGCCGGTACGGGAGGCAGTCGAGGGCCCGGGCGGCATCGACGTCAGCGCCCTCCTCAAGGAGACCGGCTTCGTCACTCTCGACCAGGGGTTCGTCAACACCGCGTCGACCACGTCGGCGATCACATACATCGACGGTGACGCCGGAATCCTGCGGTACCGCGGATTTCCGATCGAGCAGCTGGCCGAGAAGTCGTCGTTCCTCGAGGTTTCGTACCTTTTGATGCACGACGAACTGCCGACGCCGGCGCAGCTCAAGGATTTCGCCGACAAGATCCGGGTGCACACGCTGCTCCAGGAGGAGATGCGCACGTTCTTCTCCGGCTTCCCGCGCGACGCGCACCCGATGGCGGTCCTGTCCTCGGCGGTGACCGCGCTGTCGACCTTCTACCAGGACGCGCTCGACCCGCTGGACGCCGAGCAGGTCGAGATCTCCGGGATCCGTCTGATGGCGAAGCTTCCGACCATCGCCGCGTACGCGTACAAGAAGTCCATCGGACACCCCCTGCCGTACCCGGACAACTCGCTCGACTACGTCCAGAACTTCCTGCGGATGACGTTCGGTCTGCCCACGGTGCAGTACGACGTCGACCCCAAGGTCGCGAAGATTCTGGACATGCTGTTCATCCTGCACGCCGACCATGAACAGAACTGTTCCACGTCGACCGTGCGTCTGGTCGGTTCCGCGCAGGCCAACCTGTTCGCATCCGTGTCCGCGGGGGTGAACGCGCTGTCCGGCCCGCTGCACGGCGGCGCCAACGCGGCCGTGCTGGAGATGCTCGAGCAGATCCGCAAGGACGGCGGCGACGTCAACTCCTTCGTCACGCGAGTGAAGAACAAGGAGAAGGGCGTCAAGCTGATGGGCTTCGGCCACCGGGTCTACAAGAACTACGACCCGCGTGCCGCCATCGTGAAGAAGGCCGCCCAGGAGATGCTCAGCACCCTGGACAAGCCGGACCCGCTGCTGGAGATCGCCTTCCAGCTCGAGGAGATCGCCCTCAACGACGACTACTTCGTCTCCCGCAAGCTCTACCCGAACGTCGACTTCTACACCGGCCTGATCTACAAGGCCATGGGCTTCCCCACGAAGATGTTCACCGTGCTGTTCGCGCTCGGCCGCCTGCCGGGCTGGATCGCCCAGTGGACCGAGATGATGAACGACCCGGCCACCAAGATCGGCCGCCCGCGTCAGCTGTACACGGGCGCCGCCGAGCGCGAGTTCGTCGCGATCGACAAGCGCTGACGCCAGGCATCCGGCGCCCCGCCTCGCTCGTCGAGGCCGGGGCGCCGGCTGCGTTCCGGAGCGAGCTTCCTGCGGGTGGGCCCGGGCGGACTCTGCTCAGCCTTGCGGCGCGGCGCCGGCGTCGACCCGGCGCAGCCACTCGAGAATCTCCCGTACGCCGTCCTCCGCGCCGACCCGGGCGGCGATGGCTTCGGCGCGGGCCGCGTGATGCGGGTTGTTGCGCACCGCGCGGATCGCGTCCGCCAGGCGGTCCGCGGTCAGGGCCGGCATCGGCAGCGGGCGCGGCGCCACCCCGAGGCCGTGCAGCCGGCGCGCCCAGAACGGCTGGTCGGCCAGGACCGGGACGGCGACGGCGGGGACCGCGGCGCGCAGGGCCGCGGCCGTGGTCCCGGCGCCCGCGTGGTGCACGACGGCGGCCGTGCGCGGGAACAGCCAGTCGTGCGGGACCGCGCCGATGCTGAGCACGTCCCCGTCCGGTTGGGCGGGGAGCTGCGCCGCGGCGGGCGGCATCTCCTGCGCCTCGGCGGGCGAGGGCGTCGGGAGATGTGCGGGCCGGGCGGCCCCCTGCGCTCGTGCGGGCGGGGCGGACAGACCGGACCACCCCGCCTGGAGGATCGCTCGTTCCCCGGTGCGGCGGACGGCCTCGAGGACTATCGCGGTCAGGCGCGAACCCTGCCCGGGAGCCATGCTGCCGAATCCGATGTGGATCGGGGGCGGGCCGGCCGCCAGGAAGGCGGTCAGTTCGCCGGGCGGCTGCCAGTCGCGGGGGCGCGCGGGCCACCAGTAGCCGGTCACCTTCAGCTGCGGGGGCCAGTCGGCCGGGCGGGGGACCACCGCCTCGGAGAACCCGTGGAAGGCCGGGTGGTGCGCCACTTGCGCTTTCTCGAGCGTACGCAAGGGGATCGCGCGGAGGCCGAGGGATCGTCGCAGGTCTCGCACCGCCCGGGTGTACATCGTGCGGGCGGCGGCGTCGACGAGATGGCCGAGGGCCAGGTTGCCCCACGCGCCGAAGGACCGGCCGCCGACCAGCACCGACCCGAAGGCGCGGGTGGGGTGCAGCGGCTGCGGGAAGAGCCCGGCGGCGGGGATCCCGTACGCCTCGGCCAGCTGATATCCCAGCGGGGCGACCAGCGTGGAGAGCAGCAACGCGTCGGGCCGCACCCGCTCGACGGCCCCGGTCATGCCACCCGCCAGCGCGGCGATGTGCGGGCGGGCCAGGGACATCAGCTTGACCAGCGCCCGCGGGTCCGTGCCGGAGCTTCTCCCGTCCTGGCCGTGCGCCTGCGGCAGCACCGCCCGCAGGTCGCCGGGGAGCGGCTGGAACGGCACCCCGGCCCGGGTGACCAGCTCGCGGAACGGCTCGTGGGTGGCCAGGGTGACCCGCACGCCGGCGTCGCGCAGGTAGGCGGCGACCCCGGTGTACGGCGCCACGTCGCCGGTCGAGCCGGACGTGATGATCAGGACCCGCACCCGTCCCATGCTACCGGCATGCCTTGACGGTTATATAACCGTGGAGGCATTATCCGGGGATGGACGCGCTCACCGCCCTGGCCGAACCGACCCGCCGCCGCATCACCGACGCTCTGCGGGTGCGCGAGTGCAGCGTGTCCGACCTGGTCGCGATCGTCGGGGGAAGCCAGCCCGCGATCTCCAAACACCTGCGGGTGCTGCGCGAGGCCGGCGTGGTCTCCGTCGAGACCCGCGCCCAGCAGCGGATCTACCGGCTCGAGCCGGGCCCGTTCCGTGAGCTGGACGCGTGGCTGGCGCCCTACCGGCGGTTGTGGACCCATCATCTGGCGGCGCTGGAGCGCCACCTCGACGCCAAGGAGAGAACATGAGCTTCGACCCGGGACCGATCGGCGACGCACGCCTCGACGGCTGGACCCTGATCTTCGTGCGCGAGCTGCGGCAGCCGCCGAAGACCGTGTGGGCGGCCCTGACCGATCCGGCCGAGCTGGATCAGTGGGCGCCGTTCACCGCGGCCGGCGACCTCGGCCGCACCGGCGACACCACGCTCACCATGGTCGACGGCGCCGACCGGCAGGACATGCCGGCCACCGTGCTGCGCGCCGACCCGCCGGTGCTGCTGGAGTACACGTGGGGTGAGGACCGGCTGCGGTGGGATCTCGAACCGTCCGGCGACGGCACCCGGCTGGTCCTGCGGCACACGCTGTCCCGGCCGGACACGGCGCCGATGGTCGCGGCCGGCTGGCACATCTGCGTGGAGGTGCTCGCGCGACTGCTCGACGGCGCGCCGGTCGGCGTCATCCGGGGCAAGGACGCGATGGCGTACGGCTGGGAACGCCTCCGGGACGGCTATGCCGAGAGATTCGGTGCGTGACGCCCGGCCCCTGCCGCGCACGCCCGGCGGACGGACGCGCGTGCCGTCGCCCTGAGCACTAGGGTCAAGCCATGGACGTCGTGATCGGGATCGACACCGGGACCACCGCCACCAAGGGCATCGCCGCCGGTCTCGACGGGCGGCAACGGGCGCACACCAGCGTCCACTACCCCCTCTCCGTGCCGGCGCCGGGCCGGGCCGAGCTCGACCCGGCGCACCTGCAGGCGGCCGCGATCAAGGCGCTGACCGACGTGGCCGCCGAGTGCCGGGAGAAGGGCGACCGGGTGATCGCGGTCAGCCTGAGCGCGTTCCTGCACGCGGTGCTGCCGATGGACGCGGACGGGCGGCCGCTGGGCGCGGTGGTCACCTGGGCCGACGGCCGGGCCGGCGAGCAGGCCGAGGAGATCGCGGCGGCCGGCCTGGGCCAGAAACTGCAGGTCCGCACCGGCACACCCGTGCATCCCATGTCGCCGCTGACCAAGCTGGCCTGGTGGAAGGCGAACGACCCGCAGACGCTGGCGTCGGTTCCCCGGTGGGGCGGCGTCAAGGAGCTGGTGCTGGCCGCGCTGGCCGACGGCCCGTACGTGGTGGACCTGTCGCTGGCCTCCGGCACCGGCCTCTACGATCTGCGCGAACGGCGCTGGGATCCGGAGGCGTTGGAGATCGCGGGCGTACGGCCGGAGCAGCTGGCCGCCGTGGTGCCCACCGTGGAGAGGTTGCGGCTGCGCGCCGACGTGGCGGCGAAGGCCGGCCTGCCCGCGGACACCCCGCTGATCGTCGGGGCGGCCGACGGCCCGCTCGCGAACCTGGGCGTCGGCGCGACCCCGGCCGGGGTGGTGGCGATCTCGCTCGGCACCAGCGGCGCGCTGCGCACGATCGTGGACCGTCCGGCCACCGACGCGGCCGGGCGGCTGTTCTGCTACGCGCTCACCGAGGACCGCTGGGCCATCGGCGGCGCGGTCAACAACGCCGGCTCGGTGGTGCGCTGGGCCGGGCAGAGCTTCGCCAGCGGGTTCGAACGGCCCGGAGCGGAGGGCGAGGACGCGGACGAGCGCGACGCCGCGCTGCTCATCGAGGCGCAGAGCGCGCCGCCGGGCAGCGACGGCCTGATCTGCCTGCCGTACCTGCTGGGCGAACGGGCGCCCTGGTGGCGGCCCGGACTTCGCGGCGCCTACCTCGGGCTCCGGCGGGAACACGGCCGGGCCCACCTCGTACGGGCGGCGGTGGAAGGGGTTTGCCAGCAGCTGGCGCTGGTGCGCGACTCGTTCGCCGCCGAGGGCCACGAGGTGACCGAGGTACGGGCGACCGGTGGCGCGGCCGCGTCGGAGCTGTGGGTGGGTGTGCTGGCGGCGGCGCTGGATCTGCCGGTGGCGGTGGCCGACACGCCGGAGGGCACGGCGCTCGGGGCGTGCCTGCTCGGCCTGCACGCGCTGGGGGAGCTGCCCGACCTCGACCACGCCGCCACCCTGATCGGCATCGGCGAGCCGACCCGGCCGGACCCGGAGAACGCGGCGCTCTACGCGCGGTTGCGGCCGCTGGTGGAGAAGTCCGCGCTCGCCATGCTGGAGACGGTCAAGGAGCTGGACCGTCTGGCCCCGCAGCCGCTGCCCACGACGGAGAAGGCAGTGGGAAGCATCTGAGGGTGATCTGCCCCGCGTTGACTGCGGGCCCGGCGGTAGGAAAGAGTGACCGGCGAGCGGTAGCGGAGGAACCCGGTGCGAGTCCGGGACGGTCCCGCCACTGTGACCGGGTAGCGACCTGTTCGGAGTGCCACGGCCCCTGGGCCGGAAGGCGTACGGGCCGCGTCGATCCGGGAGTCAGGAGACTCCGGCCGCTCGTGCCACCGTCGCGCGGGCGTGGACACCCGTGCAGAAGGGAACCTCGCTCCGTGACGCCGTACCCGTTCTCCGCCGTGGTCGGGCTCGACGACCTGCGCCTCGCGTTACTCCTCACCGCCGTCTCACCCGCCGTCGGCGGCGTCCTGGTCCGGGGGGAGAAGGGAACCGCCAAGAGCACGGTGGTGCGCGCCCTCGCCGGCCTCCTGCCGCCGGTGACGGTCGTGCGGGGCTGCCGCTTCGCCTGCGACCCGGACGCCCCCGACCCGGCCTGCCCGGACGGCCCGCACGCCCCCGACAGCCCGTCGTTGCTGCGTCCGGCCACACTGGTGGAGCTGCCGGTCGGCGCCACCGAGGACCGGGTGGTGGGCACGCTGGACATTCAGCGTGCGCTCGCCGACGGGGTCAAGGCGTACGAACCCGGTCTGCTCGCCGCCGCGCATCGCGGCGTGCTGTACGTCGACGAGGTGAACCTGCTCCCGGACCACCTGGTCGACCTGCTGCTGGACGCGGCCGCGATGGGCCGCGCGCACGTCGAGCGCGACGGGGTGTCGGTCAAGCACGCGGCGCGGTTCCTGCTGGTCGGCACGATGAACCCGGAGGAGGGTGAGCCCCGCCCCCAGCTGGTCGACCGGTTCGGCCTGGTGGTGACGGTGGCGGCGCCGCGCAACGCGCCCGACCGGGCCGAGGTGGTACGGCGCCGGCTGGCCTACGAGGCGGATCCCGCGGCGTTCGCCGGCCGTTTCGCCGCCGACGAGCGGGACCTGGCG
The DNA here is from genome assembly GCF_934643405.1 of uncultured Actinoplanes sp. Taxonomy (GTDB): domain Bacteria; phylum Actinomycetota; class Actinomycetes; order Mycobacteriales; family Micromonosporaceae; genus Actinoplanes. The sequence continues at coordinate 3,446 of NZ_CAKUCL010000122.1, read as the reverse complement.
GCCCGCATCGCCGAGGCACGCACGATCCTGCCGCGGGTCGTCCTGCCGGACCGCGTGCTCGACGGGATCGCCCGCGTCTGTCTCGCGTACGGCGTGGACGGTCTGCGCGCCGACATCGTCGTCGCCCGCTGTGCCGTCGCCCTGGCCGCCTGGCGCGGCCGCGAGACCGTCACCGCCGGCGACGTCCGGGACGCGGCCCGGCTGGCCCTGCCGCACCGGCGGCGCAAGGATCCGCTGGACCCGCCCGGCACGGACGAGCAGAAACTGGAGGAGGCCCTGGCCGAGGCGGGCGAGGACGACCCGGACGACGACCCGCCGGGCGGCCGGCCCTCGTCCGGCCCGGACGGCTCCGACCCGGACGGCGGCCCGCACGGCTCCGACCCGCACGGCTCAGACCCGGACGGCGGCCCGCACGGCTCCGACCCGGACGGCGGCGCATCCACCTCCTCCGGCTCCACCTCCACCTCCGGCTCCACCCCCCACTCCGCCTCCGGCTCCAGCCCTAATGCCGCCTCCTCCCCGCACCTCTCCGACAAGTCGGAAATGTCGCCCGACTCGGGCGGCGACCGGCAAGGCTCGGGCGGCGACCGGCAAGGCTCCGGCGATGACCGGCAAGGCTCGGGCGGCGACCGGCAAGGGTCAGGCCCGGCGGCTGCCGTCGCGGCCCGCATCCCGTACCGGACAAGGACTCTGACCGTCGCTCGTCGCGGGGAGGGAGGGCATGCCGGGCGCCGGTCGCCGGCCTTCGCGCGCAGTGGACGGGTCGTCGGGGCGCGCGTGCCGCGGGGCAAACTCGCCGGCGCGCCGCATCTGCCGGCCACGCTGCGCGCCGCCCTGCATCGCGCCGGCCGGCGCGGACCCGGCCAGGACCGGGCCGTGCACCCGCGCGACCTGCGCGAATCCGTGCACGTCGGGCGGGAGGCGAACCTGGTTCTGTTCGTGGTCGACGCCTCCGGCTCGATGGCGGCCCGCAAGCGGATGACCATCGTGAAGACCGCCGTGCTCTCCCTGCTGCGCGACGCCTACCAGCGGCGCGACCGGATCGGGATGATCACGTTCCGGGGGCACGACGCCGAGCAGGTGCTGCCGCCCACGTCGAGTCACGAGGTCGGGGTCATGCGGCTCGCCGCGTTGCGTACCGGCGGCCGCACGCCGCTGGCCGCGGGGCTGCGCACCGCCGCCGCGACCATCGCCACCGAGCGTCGCCGCGATCCGCGTCGTCGCCCGCTGCTCGTGGTCGTCACCGACGGCCGCGCGACCAGCGGGCCCGACCCGGTCGCCGTGGCGCCCGCGCTCGCCGGAGTGTCCACCGTGGTCGTCGACTGCGAGTCCGGACCGATCCGCCTCGGCCTCGCCGCCCGGCTCGCCGCCGCGCTCGACGCCGATCTGATGCCGCTCGACCAGCTCGAAGCCCGGAGGGCCGCCTGATGCCGCAAGGCAAGGTCACCACCGTCCCGCAGGACGGGCTCACCACCCGGCAGCGCCGCCGCCAGGCCGTGCTCGCCGTCCACACCGGACACGGCAAGGGCAAGTCGACCGCCGCGTTCGGGATGGCCCTGCGCGCCTGGAGCGCCGGCTGGCCGATCGGCGTGTTCCAGTTCGTGAAGTCGGAGAAGTGGCGGGTCGGTGAGGAGGCCGCGCTCAAGGCGCTCGGCCGGACCGGGGGAGCGCCGGTGACCTGGCACAAGATGGGCGAGGGCTGGTCCTGGATCCAGCGCGCCGGCTCGGAGCGCGACCACGCCGCGGAGGCCGCCGAGGGCTGGGCGCAGATCAAACGCGACCTGGCCGCCGAGACGTACCGGTTCTACGTGCTCGACGAGTTCACGTACCCGATGAAGTGGGGCTGGGTCGACGTCGCCGACGTGGTCGCCACGCTCGCCGCGCGCCCGGGCACGCAGCACGTGGTGATCACCGGCCGGGACGCGGCGCCGGAGCTGCTCGAAGCCGCCGACCTGGTGACCGAGATGACGAAGGTCAAGCACCCGATGGACGCGGGCCGCAAGGGTCAGCAGGGCATCGAATGGTGACCGTGCCCCGGGTCGTGATCGGTGCGCCCGCCTCCGGCCACGGCAAGACGACCGTGGCCACCGGCCTGCTGGCCGCCTTCGCGCGGCGGGGCGTGGCGGTGGCCCCGTTCAAGGTCGGACCGGACTACATCGATCCCGGCTACCACGCCCTGGCCGCCGGCCGGCCGGGCCGCAACCTCGACCCGGTGCTCGTCGGCGAGGAGCTGATCGGCCCGCTGTTCGCGCACGGCTCGGCGGGCGCCTCGCTGGCGATCGTCGAGGGCGTGATGGGCCTGTACGACGGTCGCACCGGCGCCGGCGAGACCGGTTCGACGGCTCAGGTCGCGGGCCTGCTGAACGCGCCGGTGATCCTGGTCGTGGACGCCGCCGCGCAGGGCCGCTCGATCGCCGCGCTGGTGCACGGGTTCCGCAGCTTCGGCAACGTCCGGATGGCCGGCGTGATCCTCAACCGGGTCGGCTCGGACCGGCACGAGGCGATCCTGCGCGAGGCGTGCGAGGAGGTGGGCACGCCGGTGCTGGGCGCGCTGCGCCGGGCCGGCGCGGTGGCCGCCCCGTCGCGGCATCTCGGCCTGGTGCCCGCCGCCGAGCGCCGAGCGGAGGCCCGGGAGTCGGTGGACGCCCTGGCCACGCTCGTCGCGGCGGCGGTCGACCTGGACCAGGTCGAGGCGATCGCCCGCTCGGCGGGCCCGCTGGCGGTCGAGCCGTGGAGCCCGGCGGCGGCGTCCCCGGTGCCCGGCCGTCCGGTGGTCGCGCTCGCCGGCGGCCCCGCCTTCTCCTTCGCGTACGCCGAGACGGCCGAGCTGCTGACCGGCGCCGGCGCCGAGGTCGCGATCGTCGACCCGCTCCGCGACGAGGTCCTGCCCGCCGGGACGCGGGCGCTCGTGGTCGGTGGCGGTTTCCCGGAGGTGTACGCCGCCGAGCTGTCCGCCAACGCCTCGTTGCGCACGTCGGTGTCGTCGCTGGCCGCGAGCGGAGGCCCGATCGTGGCCGAGTGCGCGGGCCTGCTGTGGTTGTGCCGCGCCCTGGACGGCGCCCCGATGTGCGGGGTGCTGGACGCGTCGGCGGCCATGACGCCGACGTTGACGCTCGGCTATCGCGACGCGGTCGCCCTGAGCGACAGCCCGCTGGCCCCGGCGGGCACGAGGGTGACCGGCCACGAGTTCCACCGCACCATGGTCGACCCGCGGTCGGGCCTGTTGCTGTCCCCGGCGGCGGGCGCGGCGTGGGCGTGGCGGGGTGCCGACCCGGAAGGTTTCGCGTCGGGTTCGGTGCACGCGTCCTACCTGCACCTGCACTGGGCCGGTCACCCCGCATTCGCCGAGCGGCTGGTCAGCGCCGCGGTGGCCTAGACGTCACGGGCGCCCACACGGTCAGGTCAGCCGTCGGTAGCGGCGGACCGCCAGCGGCACGAAGACGGCC
>NZ_CAKUCL010000121.1 GCF_934643405.1 uncultured Actinoplanes sp. | reverse complement strand
CAACGACAGCAGAAAACTAGAGAGTGGCCCTGCGGCCGGTGAGGGCGAGCAGCCGCTCGAACGCGCCGGCCGTCTCCGCGACCTCGACCGGGGCGCCGAAGACACCCATCTCGCGCGCCTGCGGGCCCATCCGCTCGGCCAGCGGGGTCAGCAGGCGCACGGCGGCCTGATCGGGCGTGTAGCGCTGCCCGGTCGCCCGGGCCAGGTCCCAGCCGTGCACGGTCAGGTCGAGCAGGATCAGCTGCCCGACGGTCTCCTGCGGCATGCCCATCGCCGGGGAGACACCCTCCAGCGCGTCCGGGTCGGACCACGCCTCCACCAGGCGGCCGGCCTGCTCGGCGAACCGGCTCCGCCAGTCACCGCTGAGCTCGTCCGGCGTGGTCGCGAAGTCGGGTTGCTTGCGCGCGGCCAGCTCCTGGAAGTTGACCACGACCTGATAGAGGTGATTGAAGAGGTCGCGCACCTGGAAGTCGTCGCACGGCGTGGGGTGGCCGAGCTGGTCGTCGCGGATGCCCCGCACCACCGGGACGGTCTGCGCCGCCGCGGCCGCCAGCATCGTGCCGATCTGGGTCGCCATGGCCCACACCGTACCGAAGAGGCGGCTCCACAGTGGCACCGCGTCTACTGTGCGTGACGTCTCAGCTCCGCGAACTCCCGGGCCAGGTCGTCGAGCTGGAAGTGGGCGTTCAGCCCGCTCGGGTTGGGCAGCACCCACACCGCGACGTCGCCCATCCTTTCGTCCTGCGGGCCGATCCGCGCCTTCGGCCTGGCGAACGCGGTCCGGTAGGCGGTGACGCCCAGGACGGCGACGAACTCCGGTTGCCACCGCGCGGCCAGCGCGGCCAGGATCTCCCCGCCGGCCACCAGCTCGGCCGCGGACAACTCGTCGGCGCGGGCGGTCGCCCGGGCCACCACGTTCGTGATGCCCAGGCCCGCCGCGGGCAGCAGCGACTGCTCGGACGGATGCAGCAGGCGGTCGGTGAAGCCGGAACGGTGCAGCGCGGGCCAGAAGCGGTTACCGGGCCGGGCGAAGTGGTGCCCGGTCGCCGCCGAGTAGAGGCTCGGGTTGATGCCGGAGAAGAGCACGCGCAGGCCGGGGCCGACCAGGTCCGGGATGGTGCGGCCGGCCGCGGCCGCGATCTCGGCGGGGGTGGGTCTGGTCATCGGGCTACAGCGAGCGCAGCGTGCCGCCGTCGACCGGCACCATGATGCCGGTCAGGTAGCTGGCGGCGGGGGAGAGGACGAACGCGGCGACCCGGCCGAACTCGGCGGGCTCGCCCAGCCGGCGCATCGGGATCGAGGCGGCGACCTCGGCCGCGGCGCTGGCGGCGTCGCCGGTCGCCTCGAACAGCTCACGGTTGCGGTTCGTCATGATCCGGCCGGGGAGCAGGCCGATGAACCGGATGCCGCGCGGGCCGTACTCGTCCGCCATGTCCTTCATCGCCATGGCGAGACCCGGACGCAGGCCGTTGGACAGGCCGAGGCCGGTGAGCGGGGACTTCACCGAGGTGGACAGGATCAGGCCGATCGCGCCGCCGTCGGGCAGCGCCGCGGCGAACGTGCGCGCGGCGCGCATCGAACCCAGGAAGACCGTCTCGAACGCGCACCGCCAGTCGTCGTCGCTCGCCGCCCCGGCCGTGCCGAGCGTCGGGCCGCCGACCGAGATCAGCGCGCCGTCCAGCCGCCCGTACCGGTCCATCGCGGTGTCGACCAGCTCCCGCGGAGTGTCCGGATCGGTCAGGTCGGCCACGACACCCACCGCGTGCGGGGCGCCGCCCAGCTCCTTGACCGCCTCCGCCACCCGGTCCGGGTCACGGGAGGAGATCACCACCTTCGCGCCGTCGGCGACCAACGACTGCGCGGTGGCGAAGCCCAGTCCCCGGGACGCTCCGGTGAGGATGAAGACGCGGTCCGACAATCCCAGATCCATGGGAAGATCTTGCCACTTCAGGCGCCGTGCAGCGCGGCAGCAGTGGGCGCATCGGCCGGCAGGAAGGACTCGATCGCCAGCTCGGACAGTGTGACGTCCAACGGCGTACCGAGGACCGACGTGATGCTGAAGAGCGAGAGGTCGTCGATGCGTAGGGGGACGACCAGCCCGGCCGTGGTGTTCGTCGTCCCGCCCGGATACCCGGCCAGCTCGGCGTGCAACTCCCGCAGCACCGGGTCGGCGGTGGCGGCGGCCTGCCGGTCGAGGCGGTGCAGCACGTGCGTTCGCCATTCGGCCAGGTTGCGGATGCGCGGCGCCATGCCGTCCGGATGCAGCGACAGGCGCAGCACGTTGACCGGCGGCTCCAGCAGCCAGGCCGCGCAGCCACCGGTGAACCGGGCGATCCCGTCGTTGGCGTCGACCATCGTCCAGTGCCGGTCGATCAGGACGGCCGGGTAGGGCGCGTGGGCGTTGAGCACGTCCCGCAGCGACGACAGCACCGTGGCCAGCGGCCGGTCACCCAGGTCCGTCTCGGGATGCGCCGGTGCGTAGCCGCCGGCGAGGAGCAGCTCGTTCTGCGACCGCAGCGGTACGGCGAGCTCGGTCGCCAGCCGCAGGATCATCTCGCGGGTGGGCCGCGACCGCCCGGTCTCCAGGAACGAGAGGTGCCGGGCCGAGACGCCGGCCTGGATGGCGAGCTCCAGCTGGCTCATCCGCCTGATCCGGCGCCACTCGCGGAGCCGTTCGCCCACCTGCATGCCCCGCAGCGTACGCAAGGCGCGGGAAGCGCGGCCATTACCTGCGAGGTAATCGACGGTCCTACCCCGCCGGGGTCACGGTGGTCCCCGAACCCCTGGAGAAAGGAAACGACATGAGTGACTACGACCGCATGGTGGAGCGCTACCTGGCCGTCTGGAACGAGACCGACCCGGCGGCGCGGCGGGCGGCGATCGACGAGGTCTTCGCCTCGGAGGTGCGTTACGTCGACCCGCTCGCCGACGTCTCCGGCCGGGAGGCTCTCGACAGCCTGATCCGATCGGTGCAGCAACAGTTCCCCGGCTTCGCCTTCACGCCCGGCGGCCCGGTGGACGGGCATCACGAGCAGGCGCGCTTCACCTGGAACCTCGGTCCGGCCGGCAGCGAGCCGCTGGTGGTCGGCTTCGACGTGGCCGAGCTGGACGAGGACGGGCGCATCCGCCGGGTGCTGGGTTTCATCGACAAGGCCCCGGCCGCGTAGGTTCGTCCGCTCCCGGACGCGGCGGGCCCCGGCGTGCCGTTTCGGCCGCCGGCGGCTCGCTTCGGAGAAATGTCGTACCCCTCTGGCACGATCCCTGCATTCGGTGAGGACCGGGGAGGAATGACGTGGTGGAGATTCTGCCCGGCGTGGGTGTCGCGCAGGTGAGGGTCGGCGATCGGCGGGACGAGGTGGAGGCGCGGCTCGGGCCGCCGCATCATCCCGGCCGCGACAGCCGAGCGGTGTACGGCGAGAGGCCCTCCGTGGTGGTGACGTATGCCGAGGACGACACCGTCGAGGTGGTGGAGCTGTCCGGCGGCGAGGAGGTCTTCGTCGACGGCGTCCAGCTGACGCACCGCTTCGTCGACGAGGTGGTGGCCGACCTGTCGGCCCGGGGTTACGAGGGCGAGCCGATCGACGCGGGTCACCGCTTCGAGGCGGGCTTCGCGATCCTCTCGACGGGTTCGCTGCCGGCGGCCGACGCCCCGGGGGAGGCGTCGCGGCCGATGAGCGGGGGCGTGTCCGTCGGGCCGTATGAGTGCTTCCGTGACCCGTCCGACGAGGACTTCCGGGCCCACCTCGCGGCGAGGCAGGCGGAGCGGGCGACGGCTTGATCGCCGGTGCGCCGCGGCGCACCGGTTCAGGAACGGAGGTGATGCACCCGGCCGGCTATCTGGAGAGCGACGGCGCCGGCGGCGGTGCGCAGCGCCGGGGCGCGGCGGGGTGACGGCGCGGAGACCCCGTCGTAGCGCATGGTCGCCTCGCGCGCGGCCAGTTCGGCGGCGGCGACCCGGGGGAGGGCGTCGCGGGCGAGCAGGTCACGGGCGAGGTCCCAGCCGTCCCGCAGCGAGCCGCGGGTCGGGCGGGTGGCTGCCCACCGGGCGAAGGTGCGCTTCCAGGCGTCGCCGAAGCCCGCGGCGAGCATGGGCCATTGCCGGGAGACCTCCCCGGCGCGCTTGCGCAGGAGCGCCGCCCGCGCTGCCTCGAACCGAACGGTGTCGAACCCCTCCGGTACGGGATTCTGCGAGGTGAGCGCTTCGACAAGGCGAGCTTGGCGGGTGGCCAGGCTCCCCGGTCCGGCGCCGGGTTGCCCGGCCCGCTCACCCTCACCCCGCAGTCCCGGCGGGCGCTCGCCCGCCGGGCCGGTGCCGTTGTGGCCGGCGGACGTCATGCGGTGATCCTGGGGTAGCCGGAGGCGCCGGCGATGGCGTCCAGCTCGGCAGTCAGCGCGGCGGCCGGTGGGTAGTCGCCGTCGCGTTCCAGCATCAGCGCCGGTGGCCGGCGGCGCGAGCAGAGCTCCGCGACCAGGTCGAGGACCGGCTGCAGGACCGCGTCGGTGTGGGTGTCGTGATACAGGCCCTGATGCTCCGAGCCGCCCGCCACGTGGACGTAGGCCACCCGGTCCAGCGGGAGGCGGTCGAGCAGGGCGAGCGGGTCGGTGCCGCGGTTGCGGGCGTTGGCGTAGACGTTCGCGACGTCCAGCAGCAGCAGGGCGCCGGTGCGGTCGAGGATCTCGGTGATGAACCGGGCTTCGTCCAGCTCGTCGTCGGGCCAGTCGAACAGGGCGGCGATCGGCTCCAGGGCGATCGGCACGGGCAGCTCGGACTGGGTGCGCTTCACGTTGGCGACCATGGCGTTCACGGCCTCCCACGAGCGCGGCAACGGCAGCAGGTGGCCGGCCTCCACGCCGGCGGCGCGGACGAAAGCGATGTGTTCGCTGACCAGCGGGGCGTTCAGGCGCTCGGCGACCGCGGCCAGGTGGCGCACCCGGTCGGGCTCCACCGGGTCGGCGCCGCCGAGCGAGAGGCGGACGCCGTGGGGGATCACCGCCACGCCCCGGCCGAGCAGCTCCGGCAGGCCCGCCGGCAGGTCGCCGTGGGCGTGGACGGACTCGGCCACCACCTCGGTGAAGCGCAGGCCGGGCAGGCCGGCCACGTAGCCGGCTATCTCGGGGCGCCAGCCGATTCCCACGCCGTACTCAGCCACCGCAACCACCTCCGCCGCCGCAGCCTCCGCCGCCCCCGCAGGACGAGCCGCCGCCGCAGGAGGAACCGCTGCCGCAGGACGAGCCGGCGCCGCCGCCCACGCCGCTGCCGTAGGCGGTCACCCGGCGGATCTCGGCCTCGGCCGCGAACGCGGGGTCCATCGAGTAGAGCGACGCGGCGCCGAACAGCGCCACCCCCATCGCCGCGCCGGTCGCGCCGTACGTCGCGTACGCGGGCGACTGCCTCGGGGACAGGTGCTGGTGCCGCATGCGCAGGGCGAGCATCGCGCGGGCGGCCGACCGGGTGGCCCAGGGGGTGCCGCGGCCCAGCCAGAACGTCATGAAGACCGCGACGATCGCGCACGGGACCAGGAAGCCGACCGGCTTGCCGTTCGAGACCCCGGCGATCAGGCGGGCGATGCCGGCCAGGGCGAGGGCGCCGGCCACGACGGCCCAGACGCGGGCCTCGCGCATCTGCGCCCGGCTCACTGCCAGGCCGGAGCGTTCCAAGTCGTCGCGCAGCTGGTCGAGGGCCGACCCGACCATGGGGTCGGCGTGCAGGTCACGGGCTCGCACGCCGCGGGCCGCGGCGTTGTGGATCGCGTTGTCCAGCGGGGTCACGCCGGCCGGGATCGCGCCGGTCCGGGTGAGGGTGCGGCCGGCGCCGATCCCGATCGCCCCGGTGGCGCGCAGGCCACCCATCGCCGAGTAGACCGCCAGGCGGTCCCCGCCGTTGAGGTAGGCGACCTGCTGCGGGCCCAGATGGTCGACCCGGACATCGGGCCGGCCCCGCAGGAGGAACCCGCGGTGGATCGCGGCCACGACCACGACGGCCGCGAGGGCGCCGACGTAGTAGGCGAGGAAGGTCGGGCCGGGGATGCCCCACGTGTCCGTCATGGAAGTACCTCCCATGCTCGTCGCGACTCAGGGCCTCATTGTGCGGGCCCGCGCAACAGGGGCGGATCAGCCGCGGCGCACCGCCTCCTCCACCAGGTCGAGGACGCGGCTCAGCTCTCCGGGCGGACGGCCGTAGGCCAGATGCAGGACCAGCCCGTCGTAGGCGAGCTCGAGGAACTGGGTGAGCACCTCGACCGGGACGTCGTCGCGCAGCACGCCGGCCTCGCGCTGGCGTTGCAGGCGGTCGCGGGTGGCGTCGGCGATCGCCGCGGCCCGTTCGGCCCAGCGCTTGGCGAACGCCGGGTCGGTGCGCAGGCGGCGCGACACCTCGAGCTGCGTGCCCAGCCAGCCGGCCGTGTCCCCGTCGCTGCCGCCGGCGCGTTCCAGCAGGTCACGCATCACCTGGACCAGGCCGTTGCGGGCGACCGTCTCGACCATCACGGCGGCGTCGTCCTCGGCCACGGCCAGGAACAGCGACTCCTTGTCGCGAAAATGGTGGAAAATCGCGCCGCGGGACAGGCCGGTGGCGTCCTCGAGCCGGCGGACCGTGGCGCCCTCGTAGCCGAACCGCGCGAAGCAGTCCCGCGCCGCCGCGAGGATTTCGTGGCGGCGGGCGTCGAGCTGGTCCTGGCTTACTCTGGGCACGCCTGGATCGTGTCATGCAGGACCTTCCCGTTGCAATCCGTACGTACGTCTTGTCAACGTTCGGTGGGGACGTGTCCGCATTATGCGAAATCGCCCATCCCGCCCGGAACTTGGTGACCGTCCCGGGCTGTTCCCCTGCCCGTTCGGTCACGTAAAGTGCCCGGGTGCCTCTCCTCCTCATGGCCCTGGACGACACCCTGCTGGACCGCAGCGGTGCATTCCGGCTGTGGGCCAAGGGGTTCCTCGATGAGATCCAAGCACCACACGATGATCTGGAGTGGTTACTCTCGGTCGATGCCGACGGGTTGACGCCCCGATGGGACCTGGCCGATCTGATCCGCGATCGGTACCAGCTGGCGATCCCGTCGATCGACATCGTGGAGGAGCTGCACGAGGGCCCCCTGGCGTACGAGAAGCTCGACCCGCTCGTCGGGTGCGCCCTGACGATCGCCGCCGACGCCGGGTTCGTCCCCGTGGTGGTCACCAACGGGCAGGCCGACGTCCAGGAGAGCCGGATCCGCCGTACCGGACTGGACCAGTACGTGGCCGGCTGGGTGATCTCCGAACAGGCCGGGGTGAGCAAGCCCAACCCGCGGATCTTCGCGCTCGCGGCGCAGCGGGTACGGATGCGGCTCGGCGGGGCCTGGGTGGTCGGCGACAGCCCGGAGGCGGACATCGGCGGCGCGGCCGCCATGGGTCTGCCCAGCGTGTGGCTGCACCGGGGACGGGAGTGGATCGACAACCGGTTCGCGCCGACCCGCTCGGTGGGCAACGTGATCCAGGGCCTGTCCGCCATCATGGCGGCCCAATAAATAGGTTGCGCCCCTGCCGAGATGTCCGGCAAAGTCGGCGCGACCGGAAAGACGCGTGAGGCGTCCCGCGGAGAGAAGGGGGTGGAGAGCATGGCTGTCCTGGTGATGCGTGCTGCCCAGATTCCGACCCCTTCTTTCTCCGAGGAGAACCTCCAGTGCGCGAGCACGACTCCTTCGGCCCGGCAACCATGCGCCGCGGCCGACGCAAGTTCGACGACGACGAACCAGACTTCCTGAAGCGCGGGCGGCTCGAGCCGCTCCTGCACGAAGATCCCGACCTGCCCGAGACCGGCGACGCCTGGTCGACCTGGGACGGCGCCGAGCACGGCCCCGAGCCCCGGCCCGACTGGGTCCGCACCGAGTACGGCGCGGTCGACACCGAGCTCGGCATGCTCAAGACCGGCAAGGAAGCCGACGTCTTCCTGGTCCGGCGAGCCGTCCCGGACACCGACAAGATCAGCATGCTGGCCGCCAAGCGGTATCGCGACGGCGACCACCGGATGTTCCACCGCGACGCGGGTTACCTGGAAGGCCGCCGGGTGCGGCGCTCGCGCGAGATGCGGGCGATGACCAACCGCACCGCCTTCGGCAAGGAGATGATCGCCGGCCAGTGGGCGGCCGCCGAGTTCGGCGCGCTCTCGCACCTCTGGGAGATGGGCCGGGAGAGCGGACTGATCCGCGTGCCGTACCCGGTGCAGCTGCGCGGCACCGAGCTGATGCTCGAGTTCATCGGCGACTGGGGAACCGGCGAGGCGGCGCCGCGGCTGGCCCAGGTGCGGGCCGGCCGGGACACGCTGGCCGATCTCTGGCTCCAGATGACCGACGCGCTGTCCGTGCTGGCGCGGGCTCAGGTGGCGCACGGCGACCTCTCGCCGTACAACGTCCTGGTCCACGACGGCCGGCTGGTCCTGATCGACCTGCCGCAGATCGTCGACGTGATCGCCAACCCGCACGGCGCCGACTTCATCGCCCGTGACGTGCGCAACGTCGCGGGCTGGTTCGCCTCCCGCGGGGTGGAGGTGGACGCCGACGCCGTGCTGGAGCGCCTGCTCTACGAGGCGGGCCTGCGATGAGAGCTCCCCGAGGCGGGCCTGCGATGGAAGCTCCCCGAGGCGGGCCTGCGATCAGGGTTAGAACGACCCGGCCCGGGCCACGGCCGCCGAGCACCCGGCGGCCGTGTCCGGTGCCGCGTCACTGCAGGTAGCCCTCGACCTCGCCCACGCTGTGCGCCTGCTCGGCGTTCGGGTCGTTGCCGGCGGCACGGGCGGCCCGCCGCCGGCGAAGCAGGTCCCAGCACTGGTCCAGGGCCTCTTCCAGTTCCTTGAGCCGGGCGTGCTCCTCGGTGGAGGAGATCTCTCCCCGGCTCAGCTGCTGCCGCAGCTGGTGCTCCTCGTCGACCAGGCCGTGGATGCGGCCCAGCACACTGTTGTCATCCATCCCCGAAGCCTATTCATCCGCCGGACGGACCCGTCGCTGACCCGCCTGACCGGGGAAGGCAACCGACAGTGATGCCCGCGTCGCACGGTTGCGGGCTAAGAAGTACGCAAGTGCGCGGATGTGGCGCACGTTTGCCGGATGGCAGTCTTTGACGCGAGACAAAGCGCTCGCTTCGCGGCGGTAGGCCCGGCGAGCGCGGTCCGCGGGGGAGCCCGCCCGGCCGAGGAGCCGGATGGCTGCCCGGCGCCGGGGGGCGGCGTCGTGGCGGCCGGGGCGACCGGGGGAGTCGCCGGGGCCGCGGGCACTCGGGTCCGCCGAAGGAGCGGGGGGCTTCCGTCGGCGATGATCGGGCACCGCCCGGATGCAGTGAGCATCCGGGCGGTGCCGTCACTCACGGTGTCGGATTCGCGTCTCACACCCCGTGGGCAACAGCGGATCCCGCTGCATAGACTCGCGCCCATGGAGGGTCGGCTCGAGGAGACCTGCGGCACGGCCGATCAGCTCGCCGAGGCGGCCGCGGGGCGGTTGCGACACCTGAACACGGCGACGTATCGCCTGCTCCGGATGGCTGCGGTGCTCGGCCGGACATTCGAGGTGCACGATTTGGCCACCGTGCTCGGCCGCTCGGCGGCGAGCATGGTCGACTCGCTCGCCGAGGCACACGACGCCGACGTCCTCATCGAGACCGGCGACGGGAAGCTCACGTTCCGTCATGGAAGCGTCCGGGATGCGCTGACCGCCGACCTGTCGGCGTCGCTGCGCGCCGCCCTGCACCGGGAGTTCGCTGAGGCGCTCGCCACACGCGGGGCCCCGTTTCGCAAGATCGCCGAGCACTTGCTGGCCGCGCCGGGCCCGGCCGAACCGTGGATGATCCGATGGCTGTGCGCGATGCCCGGGACGGCGCTGAGCCAGGACGCCGAGCCCGCCGCCGAATTGCTCGAAGCGGTTGTCGACGGTCCGGCCGTGTCGGACGCCGACCGGGAGGAACTTCTCTGCCGGTTGATGAAGGTGCTGCACATCCTGGGCCGCGACGCCCGCGCTGACGAGCTGGCCGCCGAGACGCTGCGCGATGACGGCGACCCGAAGCGTCGCGGCCGGGCCTGGCTGATCCGGATCGTGAGCGCGACCCGGATGCGGCGCCTGTCCGAGGCCGTCGCGTTCGCGGCCACGGCGCTGGACGATCCACGGGTCGAGCCGGGTCTCCGGGCGCTGATCCGGGCCCGTGGAGCGGCAGCGCTGCTGAGGCAGGGTGCGAACGAGCGGAGCCGGTCCGAGGCCGAGCTGGCGCTGCGCGAGGCGACCGAGCACGGCGATCCGGTGGCGGCCGGGCACGCGCGGCTGGTGCTGTCGCACATCGTGCGCGAGCCCACGGCGGCCCTGGAGCACGTCGACGCCGGGCTCGCCGGGCTCGGCGCGTGCGAGGACCTGGACCTGCGGATCCTGCTGCTGGACAACCGGCTGGCCGCGCTGAACAACCTGGGACGCGCGGACGAGTTCCGGCGTACGGCGCGGACGGTCCCCGATCTGGTGCGGCGCGCGGCCCCCGACCGTACGGCGAGATTGCTGTTCGCCGCGGCGATGGGCAGCTACGACTTCGGTTGGTGGGACGAGACCCTCGGATACCTGGACCGGATGCCCGGCAACGTCGGCGTGCCACCGCGGATCGGGCGGCACGGGCTCGCCGCCCTGATCCACGCGCACCGCGAGCAGTGGGACCAGGCCGAATGGCATCTCGCGGCCGGGTCCCGGCTTCCGGTCGTGTCCGCCGACGGCCTGATCTGGTCGGGCTATCTCGTCGCCGCCGACGCCATGCGCGCGGTCACCGACGGGGATCTGCGCCACGCCGCCGACCTGCTGGCCATCTGGCTCGATCCGCCGACGCCGTACGACGCCCGGGAGCGCTACATGTGGCTGCCGCCGCTGCTGCGGGTGGCGCGCACGCTGGGCGACGAGGACCTCGCGGTGGCTGTGGCGCGGGCGGCGGAGGAGGACGCCCGGCTGCCGGATGCGCCGGCCATGCAGCGGGCGGCGGGCCGGCTCGGGCGTGCCCAGCTCGACCGGGACACGGCCGAACTGCTCGCGGTGGCCAAGGTGTACGAGGACCACGGCTGGCCGTTCATGCGGGCGTTCGCCACCGAGGAGGCGGCCGTGCACTTCGCCGCCGCCGGACAGGTCGACGCCGCGCGGGCCGCCTTCAACGACGCCGTGCGCGGGTACTCGGCCCTGGGGTCGACCTGGGACGTGCGGCGGGTGGACGCCCGGCTGCGGCCGCTGGGGATCCGGCGCGGCAGCCGCACTCTGGATCAGCGGGCCGCGTCGGGCTGGGAGTCGCTGACCGCGGCCGAGCGCCGGGTGGCCGAGCTGGTCGCCACCGGGCGGTCCAACCCGGACGTGGCGAGCGTGCTGTTTCTCTCGCCGCGCACCGTGCAGACCCATGTCACGCACATCCTGCGCAAGCTGGGCTACTCGTCGCGTACGGATCTGATCCGCGACGCCGGCGGCCGCAGATAGATGAGGGGCCCTCCAGGGCCCCTCATCATCGTTGCGTCGTTCAGCTGTTCAACATCTTGCGGAGAACGAACTGCAGGATGCCGCCGTGGCGGTAGTAGTCCGCCTCGCCGGGGGTGTCGATCCGGACGACCGCGTCGAACTCGACACCGGTGTCGGTGCTCACCTTCACGGTGCGCGGGGTGCTGCCGTCGTTGAGGGCGGTGACCCCGGTGATCGTGAAGGTCTCGGTGCCGGTCAGGCCGAGCGACTCGGCGTTGTGTCCCTGCGGGAACTGCAGCGGCAGCACGCCCATGCCGATCAGGTTCGAGCGGTGGATGCGCTCGTAGCTCTCGGCGATGACCGCGCGGACGCCGAGGAGCATGGTGCCCTTGGCAGCCCAGTCGCGCGACGAGCCCGAGCCGTACTCCTTGCCGGCCAGGATGACCAGCGGGACGCCCGCCTCCTGGTACGCGACCGAGGCGTCGTAGATCGTGGTCTGGTCGCCGGTCAGGTGGTTGACCGTGAAGCCGCCCTCGACGCCCGGCACCAGCTGGTTGCGCAGCCGGATGTTGGCGAACGTGCCACGGATCATGACCTCGTGGTTGCCGCGGCGCGAGCCGTAGCTGTTGAACTCGTGGCGCGGCACGCCGTGCTCGGCGAGGTACTTGCCGGCGGGGGAGTCCGGCTTGATCGAGCTGGCCGGCGAGATGTGGTCGGTGGTCACCGAGTCGCCCAGCTTGGCCAGCACCCGCGCGCCGTCGATGTCGGTCACCGGCGACGGCGAGGCCTGCATGCCCTCGAAGTACGGAGGCTTGCGCACGTACGTCGACTCGCCCGCCCAGGCGAACGTGTCGCCGGTCGGCGTGGGCAGCGACTGCCACCGCTCGTCGCCCGCGAAGACGTCCGCATAGGCCGAGGAGAAGCCGGACGCGCCGATCGCGGAGGCGATGACGTCGTCGATCTCCTTGGCGCTCGGCCAGATGTCGTTGAGGTAGACCGGCTTGCCGTCCGACCCGGTGCCCAGCGGCTCGGTGGTGATGTCCAGGTCCATCGTGCCGGCCAGCGCGTACGCCACCACCAGCGGCGGGGACGCCAGGTAGTTCATCTTGACGTCCGGGTTGATCCGGCCCTCGAAGTTCCGGTTTCCGGAGAGGACGCTGACCGCGGTCAGGTCGTTCTCGTTGACCGCCGCGGAGATCGCCTCGGGCAGCGGGCCGGAGTTGCCGATGCAGGTGGTGCAGCCGTAGCCGACCAGGTTGAAACCGAGCTTGTCCAGGTACGGCGTGAGCCCGGCCCGGTCGTAGTAGTCCATGACCACCTTGGACCCGGGCGCCAGCGTCGTCTTCACCCACGGCTTGCGCGCCAGGCCACGCTCGACCGCGTTGCGCGCGAGCAGCGCGGCGCCGATCATGACCTGCGGGTTCGAGGTGTTCGTGCAGGACGTGATGGCGGCGATCACGACCGCGCCGTGGTCGAGCTCGAACTCCGTGCCGTCGTCACCGACCACCCGGATCGGGTTGGACGGCCGGCCCTCGGCCCCGTTCGCGGCGCTGACCAGGTGGTGCGGCTTGTCGGCCGGGTCGTCCACGGCGTTGGCCGGGGAGTCGGAGGCCGGGAAGGACTCGGCGCTCGCCTCGTCGGCGTGGCCCTCGGTGCCGTCGTTCACGTAGTTGCCGAGCACGTCGCGGAACATCGTCTTCGCGACGTTCAGCGGGACCCGGTCCTGCGGGCGCTTCGGGCCGGCCAGCGACGGCACGATCGTGGACAGGTCCAGCTCGAGCTTCTCCGAGTAGTTCGGCTCGGCGGACGGGTCGAGCCAGAGGCCCTGCCGCTTCGCGTACGCCTCGACGAGCGCGACCTGCTGCTCGGAGCGACCGGTCAGCTTCAGGTACTTGATCGTCTCGTCGTCGATCGGGAAGATCGCGACGGTCGAGCCGTACTCCGGCGACATGTTGCCGATGGTGGCCCGGTTGGCCAGCGGCACGGCGCTCACGCCGGGGCCGTAGAACTCGACGAACTTGCTGACCACGCCGTGCTCGCGGAGCATCTCGGTGATCGTCAGCACCAGGTCGGTGGCGGTGGTGCCGGCCGGCATCTCGCCGGACAGCTTGAAGCCGACGACCCGCGGGATCAGCATGCTGACCGGCTGGCCCAGCATCGCGGCCTCGGCCTCGATGCCGCCCACGCCCCAGCCCAGCACGCCCAGGCCGTTGACCATCGTGGTGTGCGAGTCGGTGCCGACGACGGTGTCCGGGTACGCCTGACCGTTGCGTTCCATGATGGTGCGAGCCAGGTACTCGATGTTGACCTGGTGCACGATGCCGGTGCCGGGCGGGACGACCTTGAACTCGTTGAACGCGGTCTGGCCCCAGCGCAGGAACTGGTAGCGCTCCCGGTTGCGCTGGTACTCCAGCTCGACGTTGCGGGCGAACGCGTCCTCGCGGCCGAACAGGTCGGCGATCACCGAGTGGTCGATGACCAGCTCGGCCGGGGCCAGCGGGTTGACCTTGGTCGGGTCGCCACCCAGCTCGCGGACCGCCTCACGCATGGTGGCCAGGTCGACCACGCAGGGCACGCCGGTGAAGTCCTGCATCAGCACCCGGGCCGGGGTGAACTGGATCTCCACGCTCGGGTCGGCGGCCGGGTCCCACCCGCCGAGGGCGCGGATGTGGTCGGCGGTGATGTTCGCGCCGTCCTCCGTGCGGAGCAGGTTCTCCAGGAGGATCTTCAAGGAGTAGGGCAGCCGGTCATGCCCCTCGACCTTGTCGACCGTGAAAATCTCGTAGCTCGCGTCTCCGACGCGCAGCTCACTCTTCGCACCAAAGGTGTCGAGGCTGGCCACGTCATCTCCTTCACACCCAGCGACTGGAAGTCAAGTCTTTCGCACCGATACGGGCGGCCTACGGGTTAGGCATGCCTAACTCTCGGTTCACGTCCCGCGTAAACCGTACGTCCGTCTTGTAAGCCCGCGCAAGGCGGGGTCAGGTTGTCACGCGGATCGAGAAATCGTTGCTCTCGGTGTACGCCGGTTGCAGGGTGACGCCGCCGACGCGGGCGGAGGGCAGCAGGAACGCGGTCCGCTTGTCGGCGATGTCGTCGCGGTACCGGCCCAGCCGCACCGGCTCCGCGCCGGCCGACGGACGCAGCCACAGCTCCCACGTGCCGGGCGTCAGCGGGGGCACCGAGGCGCGGAACGCGGCACCGTCGGTGACGACGGGCACCTGCGTCGTCTCGGTCCCGTTGCGGGCCTCGAGGGACGCGTCGGCGAGATGCGCACCGGACAGGCGGCCGCAGAACCGCAGGCCGTCGGAGTCGGCGTCCACGTCGCCCACCTCCGCGTAGACCGGCCGGTCCCACACCCGCATGCCGAGCACGCCGTCGGGGTGCCGGAACGGCAGCTGGATGCGCGCGCCGACCGGGCCGTCCAGCAGGGCCCGGGTATCGCGGCGGCCGGCCAGCACCGGGGTGCCGTCGTCGCGGACCAGCCGGAACACGCCGGTCCCCGCGGGCTGCCAGGACATGCCGGCGGGCAGCTCGGCCGAGCCGTCCCAGTCCAGGATCGGGGCGGTCAGCGAGGGGGCGGGACCGAGGACGGTCATCGGTCGCGGCCGGCGCCACCGGCGTTTGCCGCGGGCCAGGTCGTGGATCAGCTCGTCGTAGCGCTCAGCGATCGGGGCCGGGTCGTAGCGTGCCGAGTTCCGGAGCGCGGCCGCGGCCATCGAGCGGCGCAGGCCGTCGTCGTTGATCAGCCGGAGCAGAGCGTCGCCGAGCGCGTCCGGGTCGCCGACCGGGGTGAGCAGGCCGTCCACTCCGTCGTCGAGGATCTCGCCCGGGCCGTAGGGCGCGTCGGTGCTGACCACCGGCACGCCGCAGCGCATCGCCTCGACCAGGGTCATGCCGAACGGCTCCTTGTCGGCCGACACCGCGGCGATCGACGCCTTGGCCCACTCCGGCTCGATCGGCGAGTACTGGCCCATCATCCGCACGTGGTTGTGCAGGCCCAGGTCGAGTACCAGCTTGCGCAGCGCCGGCGCCTCCTTGCCGTCGCCGTAGACCCGCAGCTGCCAGTCCGGCCGCTCGGCGACCACCTTGGCGAAGGCGCGGATCAGCACGTCGTACCGTTTGCTGGGGATCAGCCGGCCGGCCGCGACGACCAGCTTGGCCCGGCCGTGCGAGGGCGGCACGCCCGGCTCGGGGACGCCGTTCGGGATGTGCAGCAGCCGGGTCCTGCGCAGGCGCAGCCGGTCGCGGTAGTCCTCGGCGTCGCGCCCGGCGACCGTGACGAAGGCGTCCAGCCGGCGGATGTACCGGGGCATCAGCTCACGCAGCGCCTTGCGGTGCTGGCCCCGGGTGAGATGCTCCTGCCCGATTCGCACCATGTGCCGAGGGGCGAACGACGCCGCGTAGGCGATCAGGCCCGGCCGGGTCGCGATCACCACGTCGGCGTCGCTGCCGCGCAGGTATCTGCGGTACCGCGTCTCGACGAACCGGTCGTAGTCGGCCGCGCGGTAGTCGGACCGCGGATAGACCCGGGTGGGCCGGCCGCGGCCGGGCGCGTCCGGCTCGTGATCGGGATGGCCCGGACGGCCCTCGACCAGCGACATCAGCCGGATCGCGGGATCGGCTCGCAGCAGCGGGACGTCCCGGCGGCGCACGGTGCTGAGCACCTCGACGTCGTGGCCGCGCGCGGCCAGCGCGGCACCCAGGTTGAACGTTGTCTTGATCGTCCCACCAATGCCGAACGCGTCGTTGATCAGGAACAGCACCTTCATGGCCAGGCCTCCTCGGCGAGGCTCGCCAGGTTAGCGGGTCGGAGGGGGCGGTGTTTACCCCTGTGGACAACCGGGAATCCGGGCCGGCGTGAAGGCACCCACCGATCTGGCCGGCCTGACCGACTTCTTCGACCGCTACGGCGCGGCTCTGACCAGGGGTGATGTGGCCGCGATCGCCCGCTGCTACGCCCTGCCCGGGATGGTCGTGGCGAACTCCTACAGCTTCACCTTCACCTCGCCGGCCGCGGTCGCGCTCTCCTTCCTCGGCGCCGCGCCCGCCTACGACGAGCAGCGGATCGTGGCCGCGCACGCCCAGCTCACCGACGTGCAGCGGCTGTCCGCGGCGCTCGCCATGGTCGCGGTGGAATGGGAGTACCTGGACAGCCACGGCCGGGCGGTGCCGGGTGAGAGCTACCGGTACGTGCTGCGGACCGACGCGGAAGGCCCGCGGATCACGACGGTGATCGCGGCGGACTGAAACTGTCGCACCACGCTGACAGGATGGCCCGGTGACCGATCCCGTGCACGCGTACGCCGTCTTCCTCGATCGCACGACCATCGTGCTCCCGCCGTCGTTCGGCGCGGGCGCGACCGGCTTCGCGCTGGTCGACGGCGACACGGTGGTGCCGCTGACGGCCCGTCCCGGCGGCCTGTTCCAGGGGCAGAGCCGCAGATCGCCGCACCTGCGGGGACACCGCGCGTTCTCGGTGCGCGAGCTGGGCGACCAGGCGCTGGGCGAGCTGCTGCGCGGCCGGCCGCAGGTGATCGCGCGCGAGACCGGGGAACGCACCGGGGTGCAGCTCGCGGGCGTCCTCGACGATCTCTACGCGGAGGCCGCCGACGCCGAGCTCGGCCCGGTGATCGACGAGGGGCGGCCGCGGTTGTCGGTGTGGGCGCCCACCGCCCGTACGGTCGACGTGCAATTCTCCGGCGGGCAACGCCACGAGATGACGCGTGACCCGGTCAGCGGCGTCTGGTCGATCACCGGCGAGCCGGCCTGGATCGGGCGCTACTACCGCTACCGCGTCGAGGTCTGGCACCCGGCCGTCCAGCGGATCGTCACCACCGAAGTCACCGATCCCTATTCGGTGGCCCTCGCCGCCGACTCCACGCACAGCCTGCTGGCCGACCTCACCGATCCGGCGCTGGCCCCGCCCGGCTGGGACAGGCTGGTCAAACCGCCTCCGGTCCGGCCCGCCCGGATGCAGATCGCCGAGGTGTCCATCCGGGATTTCTCCATCGGCGACACCTCGCTGCCGGAGAACGAGCGAGGGACGTACGCGGCGTTCACCCGGCCCGGGGCGACCTCGATGCGCCATCTGCGCTCGCTGGCCGAGGCCGGGCTCACCCACCTGCACCTGATGCCCGCGTTCGACTTCGCCGGCGTGCCCGACCGCCGCGCCGACCAGGCCGAACCCGCCGGCGATCTGGCCGCCTTCCCGCCCGGCTCGCCCGAGCAGCAGCGCGCGGTCGCCGCCGTGGCCGACCGCGACGGCTACAACTGGGGCTACAACCCTTGGCACTACACCGTTCCGGAGGGCAGCTACGCGCTCGACCCGGACGGCGCCGCCCGCGTCCGGGAGTTCCGGGCGATGGTCGCGGCGCTGAACGCCGCCGGGCTGCGGGTGGTGCTCGACGTGGTCTACAACCACACGGCCGCCGACGGCGTCGACAGATACAGCGTGCTCGACCGCATCGTCCCCGGCTACTATCACCGGCGGCTCGAGGACGGCAGCACGGCGCAGTCCACGTGCTGCGCGAACACGGCCACCGAGCACATGATGATGGCCAAGCTGGTGATCGATTCGGTGGTGCGCTGGGCCACGGCGTACAAAATCGACGGTTTCCGTTTCGACCTGATGGGTCACCATCCGCGCGGCAACATCCTGGAGACCCGCATCGCGCTCGATCATCTCCCGGACGGGCACGACATCGTCCTGTACGGCGAGGGCTGGGACTTCGGCGAGGTGCGGGGCGGCGCGCGGTTCGCCCAGGCGACGCAGCGCAACATGGCCGGCACGGGCATCGGCACGTTCAACGACCGGCTGCGCGACGCCGTCCGCGGTGGGGGAGCGCTCGACGCCGACCCGACGACCCGGGGCTTCGCGACCGGTCTCGGCGCGGGGACGCCGCGGTACGTGCACGACGAGATCAAGGTGGGGCTGGCCGGCGGTCTCGCGGCGTACCGCTTCGTGACGCACACCGGCGCGGTGCGCACCGGCGCCGAGATCGACTATCGCGGACAGCCCAGCGGGTACACGTCCGCGCCGGGCGAGTCGATCAACTACGTCGACGCGCACGACAACGAGATCCTGTACGACGCGCTGGCGTACAAGCTGCCGCCCGGGACCGGCATCGAGGATCGCGCCCGTCATCAGGTGCTGGCGCTGTCGCTGGTGGTGCTCGGGCAGGGCGCCGGGTTCATCGCGCTGGGCAGCGAGCGGCTGCGGTCCAAGTCGCTCGACCGCAACTCGTACGACTCGGGGGACTGGTTCAACCAGATCCGCTGGGACCCGGCGACCGGCAACGGCTTCGGCGCGGGCCTGCCGCCGGCCCGGGAGAACGAGTCGCGCTGGCCCCTGGCCGGGCCACTGCTCGCCGATCCCGCCCTGGTCCCGCCGCCGGAACTGATCGAGAGGACCGCCGAGCGGTACCGCGAGCTGCTGCGCATCCGCCGCGCGTCCCCGGTCTTCGGCCTGCCCACCGCCGAGGAGGTGCAGCGCCGCGTCGCGTTCCCGCTGAGCGGCCCCGACGAGCCCCCCGGCGTCATCGTGATGAGCCTCGACGCGACCGGGGCCGACCCGCTCTGGTCGTGGCTGGTCGTGGTCTTCAACGCCACCACGGAGACGACCGTCGTGCCGGCGCCGGTCGCCGGGCTACGCCTCCATCCCGAACTCGCCACGTCGGCTGACCCGCTCATTCGTCACGCGTCGGCCGATGACACTAAGCTGATCGTTCCTGCGCTGTCGGTGGCGGTTTTCGTGGCCGGCCTCGCGGGCAGCGAAGAATGACGGAAGGGGCGCCGGCGTGCGCGAGGTGAACTACGACGATCGGCAGCATCGCGTCTATGCCCGGGCGCGGGCGCTCTCGGACGAGACGATGGCCGAATGGATGCGCGTGTTCGCCCGCAACGCCCCGCAGCGCCGGCCGCTCACCGTGCTCGACCTCGGCTCCGGCACCGGCCGGTTCACTCCGGCGCTCGCCGCGACCTTCGGCGGTCCGGTCTACGGCGTCGAGCCCTCGCAGCGGATGCGGGCGGCGGCCGAGGAGCACGCGGCCCACGACGCGGTGACCTATCTGGACGGCGCCGCCGAGAAGATCCCGCTGCCCTCCTCCAGCTGCGACCTGGTGCTGCTCTTCCTGGTGCTTCATCACGTACGGGACCAGGAAGCGGCCGCCGCGGAGGTGTTCCGCGTGCTGCGCCCCGGCGGCCGGCTGCTGATCCGCAGCGCGTTCCCGGAGCGCCTGCCGGAGCTGGTCTGGTACGACTACTTCCCCGGCGCGCGCCGCATCGACGAGCAGGTGTTCCCGCGGATGGACCACACGATCGATCTGTTCACCGCCACGGGCCTGTCGTTCGTGACGCTGGAGGAGGTGCAGCAGCAGGTCGCCGGCAGCCTGGGGGAGTACGCCGATCGCCTGCGCCTGGGTGGCTCGTCCACGTTCGAGCGCCTCACCGAGGAGGAGATCACCGAGGGCTTCGCCGCGCTGGACGCCGCGGTGGCCGCCGAGTCGCGCCCGCGCCCGGTCCTGGAGGACAGCGACGTGCTGGTGCTGGAACGCCCGGCCGCCTGACGGCGGCCGGGACGCTCACGCGTCAGCCCGGGAGGCGGGGGCCCGCCTCGCGCTGCGCGGCCAGCCAGGCCTCGACCTGGTCGGCGGTGCGGGGCAGGCCGGCCGACAGGTTGCGGCAGCCGTCGGCGGTGACCAGGACGTCGTCCTCGATGCGGATGCCGATGCCGCGCAGCTCCTCAGGCACCAGCTCGTCCTCCGGCTGGAAGTACAGGCCGGGCTCGACGGTCAGCACGTAACCCTCGCCGAGCGGGCCGTCGCGGTACGCCTCCTTGCGGGCGTGCGCGCAGTCGTGCACGTCGATGCCGAGCATGTGGCCGAAGCCGTGCAGCGTCCACCGGCGGTAGACGGTGCTCTGCTCACTCATCGCCTCGTCCACGCCGACCGGCAGCAGGCCGAGGTCGTTCAGGCCCTCGGCGAGCACCCGCATGCAGGTCCGGTGGATGTCGCGGAACTTCGCGCCCGGCCTGATCGCGTCCATGCCGGCCTGCTGTGACGCGTGCACGATGTCGTACACCTGGCGCTGCAACGGCGTGAACGTGCCGTTGACCGGGACCGTGCGGGTCACGTCGGCGGTGTAGAAGTTGTTGCCCTCGACACCCATGTCCATCAGCAGCAGGTCGCCGGGGCGGGTCTGGCCGGTGTTGCGGACCCAGTGCAGGATCGTCGCGTGCGGGCCGGCTCCGACGATCGAGCTGTACCCGACGTCGTTGCCGTCGTGCCGCGCGCGCAGCCCGAACACGCCCTCGAGCAGCCGCTCCTTGACCGGCCGGTCGGCCGGCAGCACCCGGGCGACGTCCTCGAAGCCGCGCACCGTGGCGTCGATCGCGGCCTGCAGCTGCGCGATCTCCCACTCGTCCTTGATCAGCTTGAGTTCGGAGATCACCCAGGCCAGCTCGCGGTCGCGCGGCTTCTGCCGGTCCGGCTCGTACGCCAGCACGGTGCGGTCGACCGCCGGGTCGAGGCCGCGCAGCACCCGGGTGCGGCCGGGGGCGGAGTTGGCCAGCGCGCGGCCCAGTTCCTCCAGCGGCGCCGTCTCGATGCCCAGCTCGGTCGACTTCTCGCCGAGGGTGTGCGTGCGGCCCACCCACAGCTCGCCGTTGCGGCTGCGGAAGAACGCGTCGGTGTCCTTGGAGTTGCGCTGGTGGGTGTA
>NZ_CAKUCL010000120.1 GCF_934643405.1 uncultured Actinoplanes sp. | reverse complement strand
CTAGCCATTCGCCCATAGGCTGACCGGCATGGCATCTCGGGATCCGGTCGCCGACCTGCGACGCATCGCCTTCCTGCTGGAGCGGGCCAACGAGGCGACCTATCGGGTACGGGCGTTCCGCTCGGCTGCCCGCACGATCGCCGCGCTCGGCGCCGGCGAGCTGGCTCAGCGAGCCGCCGCGGGCACGCTGGGCGAGCTCAACGGGGTCGGCGACGTGACCGCGCGGTGCATCGCCGAGTCGCTGGCCGGCGAGGAACCGGTCTACCTGCGCCGGATGGAGACGACCGAGGGCGCCGACCTGGCCGACGCCGCCCAGCAGCTGCGGTCGGCGTTGCGCGGCGACTGCCACTGCCACTCGGACTGGTCCGACGGCGGCTCACCGATCGAGGAGATGGCGCTGGCCGCGGTCCAGCTGGGCCACGAGTACATGGTGCTGACCGACCACTCGCCGCGGCTCACGGTCGCCCGCGGGCTGACGGCGGACCGGTTGCGCCGCCAGCTCGACCACGTGGCCGAGCTGAACGACGCGCTCCCGGAGGGCTTCCGCGTCCTCACCGGCATCGAGGTGGACATCCTCGAGGACGGCTCGCTGGACCAGGAGGACGAGCTGCTGGCCCGGCTCGACGTGGTGGTCGGCTCGGTGCACAGCAAGCTGCGCGACGAGTCGCCGAAGATGACCCGGCGGATGGTGACCGCGATCGCCAACCCGCACCTGGACATCCTCGGCCACATGACCGGGCGGAAGGTGGCCGCGGGTGGCGAGGGCGACAAGGGCCACCGCGCCGGCCGTACCCGGCCGCCGAGCACGTTCGACCTGGACAAGGTGATCGGCGCCTGCCTTGAGCACGGCAAGGCCATCGAGATCAATTCCCGGCCGGACCGGCTCGATCCGCCCAAGCGGATGCTCACCGTCGCGGTCGAAGCGGGCTGCCGGTTCAGCATCGACACCGACGCGCACGCGCCCGGACAGCTCGACTGGCTGGACAACGGCTGCACGCGGGCCGCGCTCTGCGGCGTGCCGGCCGACCGCGTGGTGAACACCTGGCCGATGGACCGTCTGCTGGACTGGACCGCCGGGCACAAGTGAATCCAGGACGCGGCCGACCGGTTGCTTACCGTAGGGTCGGTTCGTGGGACGAATTGACGACGTCGCCGATCGCTATGTCGAGCAGTGGGCCGAGCTCAGCCCGGTCGGCGCGACCTATGTCGGGATTGCCGGGCACGACGACCGCATGGACGACCTTTCACCCGAGGGCTACGCGGCCCAGGCCGAGCTGACTCGGCGCACCATCAACGAGCTCGACACGATCGAGCCGGAGCACGAGTCGGAACAGGTCGCCAAGGACGCCATGCTGGAGCGCCTCGGTCTCGAGCTGGCCCAATACGACGCCGGCTTCTCGACCAGCGAGATCAGCGTCATCTCCAGCGGGCTGCACGGCCTGCGCGGCGTCTTCGACGTGATGGCCACCGACGGCGAGGAGGCGGTGTCCGCCATCGCGTCCCGGCTGAACGCCTTCCCGGCCGCGCTGGAGCAGTACAAGACCACCCTGCGGGAGGAGGCGTCCGCCGGCCGGGTGAGCGCCCGCGCGCAGATGCTGGCCGTGGCCGAGCAGTGCGACGCGTGGACCGACCCGGACCGCGACGACTTCTTCCGCGGTCTGGCCGGTCGGCTCCAGGCGTCCCCGGCGCTGGCCGCCGAGCTGATCCGCGGCGCGGACGCGGCGACCGCCGCCACCGCCGACTTCGCCGAGTTCCTCCGGCACGAGCTGGCGCCGCTGGGCCGGGAGAAGGAGGCGGCCGGTCCGGAGCGGTACGCGCTGGCCTCGCAGTACTTCCTGGGCGCGAAGGTGGACCTCCAGGAGACGTACCTCTGGGGCTTCGCCGAGCTGCACCGGCTGGAGACCGAGATGCGCGCGGTGGCCGCGGCCATCGCCGGCTCCGGCGCCTCGGTCGACGAGGCCGTCGCCGTGCTCGACGCCGACCCGGCCCGCAAGATCGGCGGCAAGGAGGCGTTCCGGGACTGGATGCAGGCGCTGGCCGACAAGGCGATCGCCGAGCTGAACGGCACGCACTTCGACATCGAGCCGCCGGCCCGCCGGATCGAGTGCTGCCTGACCCCGACCAGCGACGGCAGCATCTACTACACCGGCCCGAGTGAGGACTTCTCGCGCCCGGGACGGATGTGGTGGGCCGTGCCCGAGGGGGTGACCGAGTTCTCGACTTGGCGCGAGGTCACCACCGTCTACCACGAGGGCGCGCCGGGCCATCATCTCCAGGTCAGCCAGGCGATGCTGCGATCGGACCGGCTGAACCGCTGGCAACGGCTGCTGTGCTGGTGCTCGGGCCACGGTGAGGGCTGGGCGCTCTACGCCGAGCGGCTGATGGACGAGCTGGGATACCTCGAGGACCCGGGCGACCGGATGGGCATGCTGGACGGTCAGGCGTTGCGTGCCAGCCGGGTGATCGTCGACATAGGAATGCATCTGGAGCTGGAGATCCCCCGGGACAACCCGTTCGGCTTCCACCCGGGCGAGCGCTGGACCCCGGAGCTCGGCTGGGAGTTCCTGCGCGGGCACACCCGGATGGCCGAGGAGGTGCTGCGCTTCGAATGGAAGCGGTACCTCGGCTGGCCGGGGCAGGCGCCGTCCTACAAGATCGGCGAGCGGATCTGGCTGCAGGCACGCGAGGAGACCCGTCAGCGCAAGGGCGCCGACTTCGACCTCAAGACGTTCCACCGCGACGCGCTGAACCTCGGCTCGCTCGGCCTTGATCCCCTCCGCCGGGCCCTCGGCCGCCTTTGACCGTTTTGGTCTTTTCCCCGATGCATGATCGGGGAAAGCCCTCTTTGGTGTATGCACTCCATGACGGAACGTGACTTATTGTCACAGCGCAATCACGCGACTACCCAGAGTGGACATCGATCGCGGTAATACGTGACCACCATTATCGATCTTGTGACTTTTCGCCGGGTCCCTATCCCGTTACCATCGCCGCAGTAGCGTCCATGATTCTCTTCAAACGGTGTGGGCTGCGGGTTCCCGCAGCCAATTCGACTCTTGAACACTTGCTGCGACAAACATAGGTCGGACCCTGTATCCCCCGATCAGCCGAGAGAAATCTGTCCCTTGGAAAGGGTCTTGTTGGGGATTTCTCGGATAGATTGGCCCGGATCCGTGCGCCCACCCGGCTACGGACTGTAGCCGTCAATAAGGCTCATCGCGCGTGCATGGCGGAGGAACGAAAGCAATGAACAGCCGGCGAACCCGTTTACGCTCCGCGCTCGCGGTGATCTTGACGGTTTTGGTGCTTGTGCCGACAGGAGTCCTTTTCGCCCGAGACTGGCAGGACAATTCGGATCGGCACGACAGTACGGAACGGGAACAGCAGGGTGTCGAATACCTGGGCGCGCTGAATCCGCTGCTCAGCTCGCTCGCCGAGTACGAGTCGTCGGCGCTGCAGGGCGTTCCCGAGCAACCCGACTCGCTGAAGGCGGCGGTCACCCGGGTCGCTCAGACCGACGCCCGCCTCGGTGACGCATTGCGCACCAAACAGCGCTGGGCCGGCCTGCACGACAAGATCGGCAAGCTCGCCAAGGTCAACGGTTCGCCGCTGACCATCTTTCAGGCCCACCTCGAGGTGACCGACCTCACGCTGGCGCTCTACGGCGCGGTGCGGCGCAACTCCCAGCTGAGCCGCGACCCGGACAACGACATCTCGAACCTCCAGGAGGCCTCGGCGATCGACATGCCGCGGACGATCGTCCTGGTGAGCCGGATGGGTGACCTCGCGAACATCCTGCAGAACACCACCGGCAAGACGCGCGCGGCCGTGGCCGGCCAGTTCGGCCAGTCGGTTCTCGCGGTGCAGGACGCGGTCAACAATCTCACCGACAACCTCCAGGCCGCGGTCGACGACACCCACAGCCCCACCCTCAGCGGCAACCTGGTCAGCACGCTGGACGCCTTCCGCCGCGGCGTCGAGTCGATGACCCGTGGCGCCAACCCGGGCGGGTCACCGAACGTCGCCACCATGTCCACCGCGCAGAGCAGCCTCCAGACCGCGTTGAGCAGCCTCTCCGGCGTCACCCTCAAGGAGATGGAGAAGCTGCTCGCCGATCGGGCCGACGACATCGGATACCGCCGCACCGAGGCGATCGTGATGGCCGCGCTCGCCGTGCTGCTGGTGCTGGTCGCGCTGATCTGGCCCGCCTTCGGCCGCCGCCGGGAGACCGCGCCGTCCTCGCCGCGGCGCCCGGTCGGCGAGTCCACCCGCGACGTGGCCCCGAACCTGCCGGCCGGCGGTCCCGCCTACGGCAACAACCCCTACGACCAGGCGCCGCACTACGGCCCGGTCGACCCGAGTCAGCGGGAGCGGTCCGGTGCTCTTCGGTAAGTTCCGCATCCTGGGCAAACTCGCCCTGCTGGTGATCGTGCCGTTGCTCGGCGTCGTGGCGCTGAGCGTGCCGATCATCGTCAACCGCGTCACCGCCGCTCAGGACGCGCAGACCACATCGGACGCCGTCAGCCTGGCCACCCGGGTCAGCACCGCGGTTCAGGAACTGCAGAGCGAGCGGCTGCTCTCCGTCGGGTTCTACTTCGGACTCGTGCAGGCGCCGGAACTCGCGGTGCAGACCGCCCGCGCGACCGACGCGGTGGCCCGGGTGGACGACGGCTCCGACCTCTCCCGGACGATGCGGCGCGCGCTGCGTAACGCCGCCAAGCTCGACAACACGCGGCAGAACGTGCTGAACCGGGCAATCAACCCGGATGTCATCGTCACCGAGTTCACCGACATCATCACGCCGATCATCAGCGGCATCGAGCTCTCCTCGACCGCCGACCTGAAGACCGGCGTCGGCCGGCAGGTCTTCGCGCTCGAACAGGCGCTGCGCACCGACGACATGATCAGTCAGGCGTCCGGTTACCTGACCGCCGCCACGATCTCGAAGAACACCGGCCTGGTCGGGCTCTTCTACTCCACGCTGGTCCAGCTGCAGCAGGTCATCGCGAACTCGCAGCCGTTCTTCACCGACGCCCAGTACAAGCTGTACCTCGGCGCCCAGGACGCGTTCTCGTCCCGGGTCGGATCGGACTTCCTGGTGCAGGCCGCGACCGACCCGAACGCGGCGGTCCAGCTGCTGAACATCAAGACGCTGTTCCCGTCGCTGCGCTCCGTGCTCATCCTCGGTGGCTTCGTGGAGAAGCGGGTCGCCGCGGACGTGAACACGATCGTGACCAACAACCGCGACACGGCCATCCGGGACGCCTTCCTCATCGGTGGCGGCTCGCTGTTGCTGCTGCTCCTGGTGATCGGCCTGAGCATCTTCATGGCGCGCGCGGTCGCCCGGCCGCTACGCCGTCTGACCGCCTCCGCCGACCGTGTCGCCCGCGCCGCCGAGGCCGAGCTCGAAAGGGTGGCCGACGACGAGGAGGAATCGGCCCGGCCCATCCGGCTGGACCCGGTCGACGTCGAGGCGCAGGACGAGATCGGCGACCTGGCCCGCGCGTTCGACCGCGTGCAGACCACCGCCGTCCGGCTGGTGGAACGCCAGGTGCTCGGCCGCCGCAACGTCGCTCAAATGTTCGCGCACGTCGGACGCCGTACGCAGAACCTGGTCGGCCGGCAGCTGGCCCTGATCGACAATCTGGAGCGGCGGGAGACCGACAGCGATCGCCTCGGCGAGCTGTACCGCCTGGACCACATGTCCAGCCGTCTGCGGCGGAACGCGTCCTCGCTGGTCGTGCTCTCCGGTGGAGCCGGCGCGAACGAGCACATGGCGCCGCTGCCGCTGTCCGACGTCGTCCGCCTGGCCCTCGGTGAGATCGAGGACTACACCCGCGTGGACGTGGACGTCCCCGAGGACATCGTGGTCGTCCCGGCCGTCCTGGCCGACCTGATCCTGCTGCTCGCCGAGCTGATGGAGAACGCCACGTCGTTCTCCCCGCCGCACACCCGCGTCGTGATCACGGCGAACGAGCTGCGCGGCGGCGCCCGGTTGTCCATCGTGGACCACGGCCTGGGCATGCCGCCCGAGCGCCTGGCCGAGGAGAACGCCCGGCTCACCCGCCGTGAGCGCCTCGACCTCGCGCCCAGTGAGGTGCTCGGTCTGTTCGTGGTCGGCCGGCTCTCCCGCCGGCACGGCATCGAGGTGACCCTGAGCGAGACACCCGGCGGTGGCGTCACGGTGTGGCTCGACCTCACCCCGCAGCACCTGATCTCCCGGGTGGAGAGCAGCACCATCCCGGCCGTGCCGCCCTTCCCTTCGGTGGTAGCGCCGTCGGCGCCGAGCTACCACACCGCCGAGTTCGCGCAGGTCATCGCGGGGTCGGCGGCCCGCGCGTCGGTGCCGGGCAGCCAGCAGCCGTTCGACCCGAACGTGCTGGAGCGGGCCACCCGGACGCTGGAGAGCGGACGGTCGTGGAACGCCTTCGCCCCGGCGCGGGCCACCGCATCGGTCCCGACGGCGACGGCTCCGGCCATCGACGCGCCGGTCTACGAGGCCGAGCCGCTCTACTCGCCGACGCCCGCGTACCAGCAGCCGGCCTACCAGCAGCCCGCTCGTCCGGAGCCGGCCTACCGGCAGCCCGCTTATCAGCAGCCGGCCGCCTATCAGCAGCGTCCGGTCTCGCCGGCGCAACCGGCCGTCGAGTTCGGCGCCCCGGTCGCCGGCCGGGTGCCCGCCACCCTGCCGGAACTGCCGGCCGCCGGTCCCGGGGCATGGGCCCCGCCGGCCGCCGCGCCGCAGCCGACGTGGAGCACGCCGGCCGTCGAGGCCGCGCCGGCCCCCGCACCTCCGTCGATCCCGCGCCAGCGGGTCGACGAGGACCATCGGTACGACACCCCGGCCCCGCAGCCGGAGCCGGGCGCGAACCCGCTCCGCCGCCGGGTCCCGGGCAGTCAGCTGCCGATGGAGTCCGGCACCAAGCTGCCGGCCGCGCCGCCGTCCCAGGACGACGCCACGGCCGCGCGGGCCGCCTTCGACGCGTTCGAGGCCGGCGTCAGCCGGGCTCAGTGGGACGCCGTCGAGACGGACATGTCGTCGCCTCCGGCGGCCGGGCACGCGCCCCTCGCGCGCCGGGTGCCGGGCGCGACCCTGCCGCGGGACGAGCCGCCCAGCCCGCCCCCGCCCGTGGCGGCGCCTCCGCTGGACCCGGACGCCGCACGAGCATTGATGGAACAGTTCGAGTACGGCGTCGCACTCGCACTGAACGAAACTCAGCCGCAACCCGAGGGACAACCGCGATGACTTCCCCGTACTCGACCGACACCGGTAATGGCCGTGACTACGCTCCGCAGCTGAGCGCGGAAGCCAAGACCTTCAACTGGCTGTTGGACTCGTTCACCTCCGGTACCGCGGGAGTGATCGAAGCCATCGCCGTCTCCTCCGACGGCCTCCTGATGGCGATGTCGGCGATCAAGGACCGGCCCAACGCCGAGCGGCTCGCGGCCGTCGTCTCCGGTCTCACCAGCCTGGCCGGTGGCGCGGCCAGCTGGTACCGGCTGGGCGCGCTGAACCGGGTCATCATCGACATGGCCGACGGATACCTGCTGGTCACCGCGATCAGCGCGGGCTCGGTGCTCGGCGTCATTGCCGACCGGTCCGCGAACCTCGGCACCCTGGCCTACGAGATGACGCTGTTCGCGACGCGCGCCGGTGGTGCGCTGAGCCCGCGCCTGATCGCCGAGTTGAAGAACGCCGTCCAGCAATGACCTATCCGGACCCCGACGACCCGGCACACCCGGCTCGGCCGAGTGTCCGGCCTTTCCTGCAGTCCGGTCCGAAGTCGGCCGGTGGCTACCGTCCCGCTGCCCGCGAGGAGGAGCCACCGGTCGGCGAACAGACCGTGACCCTTCGCCCGTTCGTGATCACGTCCGGGCGCACCGACGGCGCCGATCCCGACATCGGGATGGAGACCCAGGTGACCCTGAACCCCATGGCGGCTCCGGTGCGTCTGTCGCCGGAGATGCGAGCGATCGTGGGGCTGTGCGGCGAACCGGTTTCGGTGGCGGAGATCTCCGCCCGGCTGCGTCTGCACCTCGGTGTCACCCGGATCCTCGTCGGTGACCTGAGGGCCGCCGGCCAACTGGACGTCCACGTGCTGGACAACGAGACCCCCGACCCTGAGACCATCATGCGAGTGATCCGTGGACTTCGAGCAATCACCTGACCGCATCGTCGGGACAGCCCGCGTGGGCAGCGGCGGCCGGCCGAAGAAGGCCCCGGTCCCTGTCAAGATCATCGTGGCCGGCGGCTTCGGGGTCGGCAAGACGACGACCGTCGGCGCCATATCGGAGATCTCGCCGCTGACCACCGAGGCGGAGATGACCTCCGCGGCGGTGGGCATCGACGATCCGGGCCAGGCGTCGTTGAAGACCACCACGACCATCGCGATGGACTTCGGCGTGCTGACCATCGACCAGACGCTGAAGCTCTACATCTTCGGCACGCCCGGCCAGTCCCGCTTCGCCTTCATGTGGGACGACCTGATCAAGGGCGCGCTCGGGGCGCTGGTGGTCGTCGACACCGCCCGGATCGACGACTGTTATCCCGCCGTGGACTACTTCGAGCGGGCCGGGCTTCCGTTCGTGGTCGGCGTCAACACCTTCAACGGACAAATGACCTACAGTCTGGACGAAGTACGCTGGGCGCTGGCGGTTCGCGACGATGTCCCGGTGCTCGCCTACGACGCGCGTTTCCGCGGGTCGGTGCGAGACGCCTTACTCGTCGTGCTGGACCAGGCCCTGGACAAGGCCATCCGCCAGAAGTCGACGTAGGGTGTGCACCGGGTCGCACAGATCGAGGTTCCCAAATCGGCCTCCGAACGGGCACAGTTGTACCGGCGACCCGCTACGGAAGGACGGTTACGTGCGAGGCGGACTGGACGACGCGCTCGACAAGCTTGCGCGCCGTGATGAGTTGCGCCGCCGCGCCGCCGGCGAGGCCACCGGTACCCCGCCTGCGGTGACGGAGCTGGTGGAGGCCATCGCGGCGGTCGTTGCGCACCATCCGCAGATGGGTGTGACCGTCGGCGTCGAGGGCGCGGGCGATCCCCTGCTGCTGCACTTCTACTTCGCCGACGGTCAGGTGCAGGTCACGGCGGAGAACGCGGTGGCCGCGCGACCGGCCGGCGAGCCGGTGAGCCGGCCGCGCCACGCGGACTTCGTGGTCGAGGTGGACGCGACGGTCGAGGAGGTGCCGCCGCAGCCGGCCTACGACGACCGCTTCGCCACGGAGACCGAGACGGCCGAGCGGCGGTACGGGACGTTCGACTCACCGTCCGATCCCGGCGAGACCTCCCGCGATCTCGGCGCCCGGCTGCGCGACCTCGGCATGGCCACCTCCCGCACGGACGAGTTCGCGGCGCCGCCCGAGCCGGCGCCGGCCGAGGCGACGCGGCGGATCCGGCCCGAGCAGTACCGGGCGCCGGCCGAGCCCTCGGCCGCCGAGCGGATTCCGCAGCAGCCCGAGCCCAACGGCATGCCGGCACCACTGCCGAAGCCGATCCCGCTCCAGGTCGAGCGGCCGGAGGAGACCGAGATGGCGGCCCGTCGCCTGGCCGCGCTCCTTCGCGACGACCCGTCGCTGCTCAGTCGCCCGCCGGACTGATCAGTCACCCTCCGTATCGGCATCGCTCCCCTGCGGCATGTCGCGTTCCGGCCCCGTTTGACCGCTTGTGCCCTGACTGAGATGTCTGGGTTAGCCCTTTCGGCCAGATTGCCACGGCGTCCCGTCGCTCGGCCTTGAATCACGCTCCGTAACTGCTTAGCGTCCTTGCAGTTGAGCGTGACGCCGCCGGAGAGGGACACCATGACGCAGCCCGAAGTGCACCTCATCGGTGGCTCCCGCGCCGAGGCCCTCCGGCTCGCCCCGATCGCGATGGCCATGCGGGAGCAGGGCCGCCTCCGGCCGGTGCTGATGGCCGCCGGTCCCGACCCGGTCGGCGTGGACGACACCTTCGCCGCCTTCGGTCTGAGCCCGATGATCACCATGCCGACCGGCAACGACCCGGCCGAGGCGCTGCGGCGCTTCGACGCCTTCTGGGGTGGCCACGTGCCGTCGGCCGTGGTGGTCCGGGACTTCCTCGCCGCGGCGATGGCCGCGCACTGGCGCCGGGTCCCGGTCGTGCAGATCGACGCGGGCCGCCGGTCGAGCGACGTGACCCCGATCGGCGAGGACGCGGAACGCCGGCTGCTCACCCAGATCACCACCATGCACCTGTCCCCGACGCCCTTGACCGCGATGAACCTGCTCGACGAGCGGGTGGTCGCCGGGGACATCCTGTTGACCGGCGGGACGGCGGCGGATGCCGCTCGCGCTCTCGCCGACCGTCACCCGACGGCGCCGGACCGGACCCGGCGTCTGATCGTGGTGGGGGCGGACGCGGCGCCGGTGGTCGCGGCGCTGCGTCCGCTGACGGTCCGCTACCCCGACGCCGCCGTGGTCCCGCTGGACGATCACCTGCCCCGCCTCGACCGGGCGGCGCTGCTCGCTTCGGCCTACGTGCTGGTCACCGGCGATGACGACCTGGCCGAGGAGGCTCTCGCGGCCGGCGCGCCGGTGTTCCTGGTGGGTGAGCCCGCGGGACTCACCGAGGCGGTCGACGCCGGGAGCGCGCGGGCGGTCGGGCCGGACCCGGCGACCGTGGCGGTGCGGATGGCCGGCCTGCTGGGTAGCCGGGTACGCCGGGAAAGCATGGTCACCGGCGGAAACCCGTACGGGGACGGATTGGCCGCGGGCCGCGTGGCCCAGGCGACCGCCGCCCTGCTCGGCCACGGCCGGTTCCCCGACCCGATGCCCGCCCGGCCGGTGGCCGGCGTCAGCCGATAAGGAGCACCGATGGACGTGGCCGGTTTCTGGACGCGCTCGTGGACCAGCGACGACCGGGTCGCCGTACGGCAGATGCTCGCCCCCGACGCCGAGATCGAGTGGAACCTCGACGCCCCGGTCGACGAGGAGGAGCTGGTGCAGGCTCTGCACCGGATCGCGGTCTTCGCGGACGACGTGACCGTGCTCGGGCAGACCGGCGCCGAGGACGGGGTGGCGCTCAGCTATGACCTGGTGGCGCCGTTCGGCCGGGCCCGGATGATGGAGTTCCTGACCATCGCCGGCGGCCGGATCACCGAGGTGCGCCAGATCTACGACGTCGTCGCGATCGACCGGTATTTTCCCGGGCTGTATGCGCAATAACGGTCAGGATCTGACAGCTTCTGCCGCTAGCGTGCCGTCATGGCATATGACTTCCAGGTCGCCGTCGACTGCGCCAACCCGCACAACCTCGCCGACTGGTGGGCCGAGACCCTCGAGTGGGACGTCGAGAAGCCGGACGAGGATTTCATCCGGCTCATGGTCGCCCAGGGGCACGCCACCGAGGCGGAGACCTCGACCCATGACGGCCGGCTGGTCTGGCGCACCGGCGCGGCCATCCGGCATCCCGAGCCATACCCCAGCGGCAACCCGCGCCGCGTCATCTTCCAGCAGGTCCCCGAGCCGAAGACGGTGAAGGACCGGATCCACCTCGACCTCTTCGTCGGCGAGGAGCGGCGCGACGCCGTACGGGATGCCCTGGTCGCAAGGGGTGCGACGTTCCTGCACTCGGGTCGTCAGGGTCCGCACGCCTGGCACACCCTCGCCGACATCGAGGGCAACGAGTTCTGCGTCAGCTGACCGGCAGCACCCGGTCGAGCAGGGCGAACAGGTTGGTCCAGTGACGCTGCTCGGCGGCCTCGTTGTACACCGCCGCGTCGCTCATCGTGAAGCCGTGCGACGCGCCCTCGTAGACCTCGGACGTGTACCGCACGCCGGCGTCGGCGAGGGCCGCCTCGAGGGTCTTGATCTGCTCGCGCGTCATCGACGGGTCGTTGTCCGCGTGCGCGAAGTAGACCTCGCCGGTGATCGAGCCGACCGCGAGGTGCGGGCTGTCCGGCCGGTCGGTGACGAGCCGGCCGGCGTGGAAGCTGCCCAGCCCGGCGATCCGGTCCGGGTACGCCTCGATCACCCGCAGCGCGTTCATGCCCCCCATGCAGTAGCCGGTGATCACCACCGGGCCCGGCGCGATGTCGTCCCGGGAGTCGAGGAAGTCGAGGTAGGAGCCGCCGTCCGCGACGACCCGATCGCGGGTCAGCCGCCGGATCATCGGCGTCAGCCGGCCGAAGACGGCGTCGCGCTTCTCGTCGTCGGCCAGCTCGCCCGGGCTGACCAGCGGCGGGCGGGCGCTGCGGTAGAGGATGTTCGGCAGCAGCACCGCGTACCCCCGGTCGGCCAGCCGCTCGGCCATCTCGACCAGGCGCGGGCGCGGCCCGAAGGCGTCCATGAACATGAGCACGGCGGGGTGCGGCCCGGCACCGTCCGGCTTGATCAGATACGCGTCCGCGGAGCCGTCCGCGGTCGGGATCTGCGCCGTCTCGGTCTGCATCATCGCGCCTCCGTACCATCGTGTGACCACCGCGAACCTAGCACCAAGCGGGGATCGTTCCCCGCTCTCGTCGTACGCTGTCACCCATGGCCCACCGTCTTCGCGCGGACGCCGAGCGCAACCGCACGGCGCTGCTCGCGGCCGCTCGCGAGGTCTTCGGCGAGCACGGCCTCGACGCGTCGCTCGACGAGATCGCCCGCCGTGCCGGGGTGGGCAACGCGACGCTGTACCGCCGGTTCCCGACCCGTCGTGATCTGATCGCCGAGGTGTTCGCCGGTCAAATGGCCGAGTACGTCCAGCTGGCCCAGATCGCGCTGCTCGAGCCCGACCCGTGGCAGGCCTTCGTGAATTATCTGACCCGGCTCTTCGAGATGCAGGCGACCGACCGCGGTTTGTCCGAGCTGCTGGTGAACTCGCGGTTCGACGACGACGATCGGCTGGCGGCCTTGCGCGCGTCGGCCCAGCGGGGTGCCACCGCGGTGATCGAGCGAGCCCAGGCGGCGGGCGTGCTGCGCTCCGACTTCACCCGCCTCGACCTGAGCCTGCTGATGCGGGCGAATGCCGGCGCGGTGCAGCGCTCGACCATGCCGAACGCCTGGCGCCGGCACCTGGACCTGCTGCTGGGCGGCCTGCACCGCTGAACGCGGCCGGTCAGGCGAACCCGCGACCGGCCTGGGCCAGCGACTCCTCGACGATCCCCCACAGGTTGGTGCCGGGGGGCGCCTCCAGCCACACGTGCAAGGCGACCCGGAGTGACGCAAGGAAACAGGCGGAGGTCAGCCGGGCCTGTACGCCGGAGGGGTCTTGCCGGTGCGAACGTGCGGTGACCTCGGCTGCGAGCTCGCGCTCCAACGCGGCGAAGGTCTGCGCCTGGGCCGCCACCAGGGTCGGGTGGCTGCGCACGAGGCGTCCCTGCGCCACCAGCTGCTGGTCGAGATCGCCCAGCGTGCGATAGAAGCCGGCGGCCGCGTTGGTGAGCGCCGTCCACGGCGACTCGTCGGCGGGCCGTGCCCGCACCTGCTCGATCAGCGTGTGGATGCGCTGGAAGTCGCCGTGCATCAGCGCTTCCTCTTTGCTGCCGAAGTAGTTCGAGAAGGTGCGCCGGGACACGCCGGCCTCGTCCGCGATCGCCTCGACCGTGATCCGGTCGAGGCCGTGCTCGATCGCCAGCCGGACCGCGGCCTGGTGCAGCGCCTGCCGGGTCGCGGCCTTCTTCCGTTCGCGGAGTCCCGGCTCAGCCATCGTGCTCATGACTCGAGGATAAGGCCGTGTGATTCAGTTCCCAATGAGAAAACTTGCTCGTTGCGCATCGTACGCGGATAGTTGTGTATACCAACTATCAGCCTTCGGAGGCCGCGCGAATGAGTGCTTCGACTCAGGTCGATGCCCGACCGGGCGAGATGTCCCACCGCCAGATCCTCGAGGCCCTCTCCGGCCTCCTCCTCGTCCTGTTCGTCGCGATGGCCAGCTCGACCATCGTCTCCACCGCGCTGCCGAAGATCATCGGCGCGCTGAACGGTAGCCAGACCCAGTACACCTGGGTGGTCACCGCCAGCCTGCTGACCGCGACCGCGTCCACCCCGATCTGGGGCAAGCTGGCCGATCTCTACAGCAAGAAGCTGCTGGTCCAGATGTCGATCGTGGTATTCGTGCTGGGCTCGATCGTGGCCGGCTTCTCGCAGACCGCGAGCGAGCTGATCGCCGCACGCGCGTTCCAGGGCCTCGGCCTCGGCGGCGTGCAGGCGCTGGTCCAGGTGGCGATCGCCGCGATGATCCCGCCACGCGAACGCGGCCGGTACAACGGCTACCTCGGTGGCGTGATGGGCCTGGCCACGGTCGGCGCCCCGCTGCTCGGCGGCGTGATCGTCGACACCGACTGGCTG
Organism: uncultured Actinoplanes sp.; assembly: GCF_934643405.1. Taxonomy (GTDB): domain Bacteria; phylum Actinomycetota; class Actinomycetes; order Mycobacteriales; family Micromonosporaceae; genus Actinoplanes. Next base: position 6,923 of record NZ_CAKUCL010000120.1, on the reverse strand, counting down.
GGCTGGCGCTGGTGCTTCTTCATCGGCGCGCCGATCGCCGTGATCGCGCTCGTCGTGCTGCAGAAGACCCTCAACCTCGCGGTCGTACGGCGGGAGAACGTCAAGGTCGACTACGTCGGCGCCACGCTCATCGCCGTCGGGGTCAGCACCCTGCTGGTCTGGGTGTCGTTCGTGGACAGCTCCTTCGCCTGGCTCTCCTGGCCGACCTTCGCCATGGTGGGCGCCGGTCTGGTCATCCTGGCCGCCGCGGTGGCCGTCGAGGCGCGCGTCGCCGAGCCGGTCGTGCCGCTGAAGATCGTGCGGCAGCGCAACACCGCCCTGGCGATCGTGGCCAGCCTCGCGGTCGGCATGGCGATGTACGGCGGCGCGGTCTTCCTCGGGCAGTACTTCCAGATCGGCCGCGGCTACAGCCCGACCGAGGCCGGCCTGCTCACCATTCCGCTGATGGCGGGGCTGCTCATCTCGTCGACCATCTCCGGTCGCCTGATCAGCCGGACCGGGCGGCTCAAGCCGTACGTGGTGGCCGGCACCCTCACCCTGGTGATCGGCTTCGCCGGTCTTGCGGTGATCGACCACGCCAGCCCGCTGTGGTACGTGGGCGTGACGATGGCCCTGGTCGGCGCCGGTGTCGGCATGTCGATGCAGAACCTCGTGCTCTCCGTGCAGAACACCGTGTCGCTCAAGGACATCGGCGCGGCCAGCTCGACCGTTGCATTCTTCCGCTCGCTCGGCGGCACGATCGGCGTGTCGGTGCTCGGCGCGGTCCTGGCCCGGCGGGTCGGCGACAGCATCACCCACGACCTGGCCGCGGCCGGTGTCCCGGCGAGCAGCGCGGGCAGCGACACCAGCAGCCTGAACCTGGCCCAGCTGCCGGAGGCGTTCCAGCACATCGTGCGGGCCGCGTACGGCGACGCGACCGGGCACATCTTCCTGATCTCGGCGGCCATCGCGGTGGTCGGCGTGATCGCCGCGGTCCTGCTCAAGCCGGCCCAGCTGCGCTCGACGGTCGACCTGACCGCCTCCCGGGCCGAGGTCGCCGAGGACGAGAAGATCGAGGCACTCGCTCGCTGAGCATCACCATCGGAAGGGGCGGCCCGAGGCCGCCCCTTCCGCTTCTCCCCGGTACGCCGTAGGCCTCCCCGTCCGCCGTTGATCGGAGGCGAGATTGGTCACTCCCTACAGTGTGGGAAGTCGTTTACACGCAGAGCTAACCTTCGTAAGCAGAGCGCTGATCATGGGCGCGCGCGGAAGGGGTGGCCAGATGGAAGGTGAGGCGGACAGCGCCGAGCGACTTTCCGCTGCCCTGCTCGAGCTGGAAGACGAGATCAACTGGGACGCCGGCCCGATGCTCGACCGCGCCATCGAACTCGAGCAGCAGGCCCGCGACCTGGGTGACGAGCTGCTCGTGGCCCGGGCCGAGCTCAGCCAGGCCAACCTGCACATGCGCAACGGCGACGTGACGATCGCCGCGAAGCGCATCTGGGCCGTCCACCAGTGGGCCACCCAGAACGGCGCCAGGCAGCTCGCCGCCCGTACGCACCTGGTCTGGTCGAACATCCACCGCCACCTCGGCGACGCCGCCCAGTGCCTCGAGCACGCCGTGCTGTGCGTCGAGCTGCTGGACGAGACGGCCACCGACTTCATGCAGATCTGGCACCGCAACAAGCTGGGCGACGCGCTGAGCCTGAGCGGCTCGATCGACGCCGCGCGCGAGCGGTACCAGCAGGCCGCCGGGCTCTCGATGTCACTGAATCGGCCGGACCTGATGCTCGCCGTGCTGAACAACTACGCGTACGCGGAATACGCGGCCGGCAACCGCGAGCGGGCCCAGCAGGTGGCCGACCGGCTGCGGGCGCATGCGGCCGAACACGGCTACCAGCTCGACGCCTCGCTCCAGGACACGATCGGGGCGATCCAGGTCGAGAACGGCCAGTACGCCGAGGCCGAGCGCACCATGCTGACCTGCATCGACAGCTACCACGACGGAGGCGCGCAGGACGACGCCGACGCGCTGCCGGAATACCTGCTCACCCTGGCCCGGGCCCAGCGCGGGCTCGGCGCGCACGACCGGGCGCAGCGCAGCCTCGACGCCTCGCGCCGGCTCTGCATCCAGCGGGAACTCGGTCACGTGCTGGTCCGGGTGCACCAGGAACAGGCCGAGCTGCACGCCGCGCGGGGCGAGTTCGCCGAGGCGTTCGCGGTGCACAAGGAGTTCTTCGCGGCGTTCAACCGGATGCATTCGATGCAACGGGAGGCCCAGGCCCGTACCCGGCAGGCGATGCTGGAGACCACGGAGGCCCGGCGGGAGGCCGAACGCTTCCGGGAGCAGGCCCGGCGCGACCCGCTGACCGGCCTGCGCAACCGCCGGTACGTGGACGAGCAGCTCCCGGGCCTGATCGAGGCGGACCCGCTGCTGACCGTGGCGATCCTCGACCTCGACCACTTCAAGCGGATCAACGACCACCTCTCGCACGACGTCGGCGACCAGGTCCTGGTCCAGGTGGCGAAGCTGCTCGAGACCGAGCTGGCGGCGGTGGCCCCGGACGGCTTCGCGGCCCGGATGGGCGGCGAGGAGTTCCTCATGGTGCTGCCCGGCATCGGCGCGGAGCGGGCGACCCGGCTGCTGGACCGCATCCGGCAGGCCGTCGGGCGCTACGACTGGGCAAGCCTCACCCGGCACCTGCCGGTTACGGTGAGCATCGGCGTCGCCGGGCGCGGTGACTCTCCGACAGCGACCCAGCCTTCCCTGCTGTCCATTGCGGACCGCAACCTGTACGCCGCCAAGCACGGCGGACGCGACTGCGTGGTGCACGGCAGCCCGGTCGGCGACCGCGTCCGGTCGTACCGGGACAGCGCCTCCGCGGCCTGAGTTCCAAACTCCACTCCGTAGTCGCCAGGGGATGAATCAGATCCACTTCGACCGTTACTCTTTACCGCACTGACGGACTTCGACCCGGGGGTGCGGGTCGAGCGAGGAGGCGGTCGTGACCGGCAACGAGATTCCCCCGGCCGAGATCGCGCCGCCCGGGGTCAACATCAACGTGCCGCATTCGGCGCGCATCTACGACTACTGGCTCGGCGGCAAGGACAACTTCGCGGTCGATCGCGCCGTGGGCGAGGCCATGATGAAGGCCATCCCCGGCATGCGGTACATGGCCGGCGAGAACCGCAAGTTCGTCCACCGGGTGGCCGGTTACCTGGTCGAGAAGCAGGGCATCCACCAGTTCCTCGACATCGGCACCGGCATCCCCACCAGGCCGAACCTGCACGAGGTCGCCCAGAAGATCGAACCCTCCGCCCGGGTGGTCTACGTCGACAACGACCCGATCGTGCTGGTCCACGCCCGGGCTCTGATGATCAGCTCGGAGAAGGGCCGCTCGGAGTACGTCTCGGCGGACCTCCGCGATCCACAGTCGATCCTGGGGGAACCGGTTTTGCGGGACACCCTCGACTTCTCGCAACCGGTGGCCCTGACGCTGATCGCGATCCTCATGCTGCTGGCCGACGCGGACGACCCCTGGTCGCTCGTCGCCGCCCTCCGTGACGCGATGCCGTCCGGCAGCTGCCTGGCCATCACGCACCCGACGGCCGACTTCAATCCCGACGAGGTGGGCGAGGCCGTGGCCGCCGCGACGGGCGCCGGGATGACGCTGGTGGCGCGCACGAAGGAGGCGGTGGCCCGCTTCTTCGGCGACTGGGAGCTGCTCGAGCCGGGCCTGGTCCCGGTCTCCAACTGGCGCCCCGACGAGCCGGTGGACAACCCCGAGGCGGCGTATTACTGGGCGGGCGTGGCCCGAAAGCCCTGACCGCGCCCTCCGCGCCCACTCCCGCCGGCCGGCTGGGTGAAACCGGCCGAGCGGCCTGGCACGGGGGAACCAGACCGCCCGACCGGCGTCCGGGGAGCGCCCCCTGCCCGGGGCGCTCGTACGGGTGAGACGGCGTCACACCCGCAGTCGTGGTCGTTTGCGTGCCATCGGCGCGGGGATCGACTCGGCCCGGATCAGGTACTGCCGCCGGTCGCCCTCGCGGCCGGCGGAATCGATCACCACGCCCACGGTCTCCAGCCACCGGTCACCCTCACAGGCGACGACGCGGGACCACTCGACGTGTACGAGGCGTAACCGGAGAGTTCCCTTCCCCCATCGGTAGTCCGACTCGGCGAACTCGTGTGCGGACCACCGTGGACGGCGCGGCAGCAGCCGCCCGCCACGGAAGATCAGGGCGGTGGGCACCGGCACCGGAAGGCCCGGCACATGCCCGGCGTGCCGGCCCCGTGCACAGACGACGAGCTCATTGGCGCGCGTCGGAACCACCCTCCTCCGCAGGCGGCTCACGATTGGCGACCGCCGTGTCGGGGCGGGTCAGGGCGTACCTGACCCCGCCAAATCGGTGCGTGACAGTGCTCGCGCGAGCGCAGGCGGCCATCACGTCGTCGGTCAGCGGCTCGTCCCGCAGGACGGGTGCCGGGTTGCCCCGGCGCACGCTTTCCACGGCGTCGGGGTCACCCAGGTCGGGGTGTTCCGGACCGATGTTCGGGATCGACATGTCGAAACCTCTCGCTGGGACGCCCCCGCCAAGGAGCCTTGCGCTGAGGTCGCAGACGCCGTTTCCGCGACCGGTCCGTCACTCAAAGATGTCACCGTAAGTGACACCCGCGAGATGTGTACGTGCGTTATCATGCTCACAATCCCGTGAGTACGCAAGGCCAAATGCACGTGCATTTGCACGACGGGTGAGGAACCAGTTGCACTCGGGAGAACATCTGCCTCCGGACGATCCCCGGCCGGAGCAAACTTAGGGAGCTTCACATGACGCACGCGGTTAACGGCATCTCCGCCGGCCAGTTGGACGGTGTCACCTGGCAGAAGAGCCGGCGCAGCAACCCCAGCGGCAACTGCGTCGAGTGCGCCCTGCTGCCCACCGGTGAGGTGGCCGTGCGCAACTCTCGGGACCCCGAGGGCCCGGCCCTGATCTACACGCCCGCCGAGATCGAGGCGTTCCTGCTCGGTGTCCGCGACGGGGACTTCGACAACCTTCTCGGCTGACGCCGGCGAACGAAGCGGGGGCGATAGAGCCGGGCCGAGCTCGCGCCGGTCACCGAACCGACGCGTTCGGCCTCGATGACATCACGAAGAAAGGCGTACGGGACCCGAACCCGTACGCCTTTCGGGTGAATCAGCCCCGATTGTTTGGGGACCGGTCTTTACGCAGAGCAACCCCCGTCAGGCGGGGCGGCCGACCTCGTGCAGCAGCTTGCCGAGGATTTCCGGCGTGTTGTTCGGCGGTTCCGCGTCGATGCAGACCCGCTCCATCGCCATCGCGTAGTGGTCGACGTCCTCGCGCTTGTCCAGATAGATCGCGCTGGTCAGCTGCTCGACATAGACCACATCGGGCAGTTCCGGCTCGGGGAAGCGCAGGATCGCGAACGGTCCACCCGCGGCCGCGTGACCGCCGGCGTGGAACGGGATGATCTGCAGCCGGATGTTCGGCTTCTTGGACGCCTCGATCAGGGCCTCGATCTGGGCCTTCATCACGTCGACGCCGCCGATCGGGCGCCGCAGGACGGCCTCGTCGATCACCGCCCACAGCTGAGGCGCGTCCGGCCGCTCGAGAATCTGCTGACGCTGACGCCGCAGCTCGACCCGCTTGTTCATCTCCTCAGGAGTGACCCCGGCGTGACCCAGCATGATCACCGCGCGGGCGTACTCCGGTGTCTGGAGCAGACCGGGGACGAACTGGATCTCATATGTACGGATGAGGGTCGCGGCCGCCTCGAGCCCCAGGTAGGACTGGAACCACCCGGGCATCACGTCACTGAACTGCTGCCACCAGCCCGGGTTGTTCGCCTGCCGGGCCAGGACCAGCAAAGCCTCGCGCTCGTCGGCGTCGTTCACGCCGTACAAAGTGAGCAGATCTGCGACGTCGCGTTCCTTGAAGCTGACCCGGCCGAGCTCCATCCGGCTGATCTTCGAGCCGGAGGCCCTGATCTCGTACCCGGCGTCCTCACGGGTGATGCCCCTGGCCTCCCGCAGGCGGCGTAACTGCGCGCCCAGAAGGATGCGCAGCACGGTAGGGCCGCTGCCCGGCGCCTCCTCCTGCGTACCCGTGCTCACCTGACTCCTCTTCGCTATTTGGGCTGCCCGGCCGCAGTCCTCCAGCATCCTAGAGGGGAGATCCCTCGCTGGGAAACAGCTCCGTCGTAACGCCCACAGCATTCGCCCGTGCCGGATGCACGTGCATCCGGCCTTGCGAACGCACTATTCAGCGAGCATGATAACTGACAGACACGCACCGCCTGCTGACGGAGCGTGTCGAAAGTTCGGCTTCTCGGACGACGCGAGGGACCGTTCGGCGTTGTATTGCCGTCCGGGGGTCACCGGAACGGCACCGAGTCTCCGAGATCTGGGAGGGTCATCTCGATGTCCACGGCACCGACGTCTACCCCGACCATCGCTCCGCCCCAGCGAGATCCGGCGGACGTGGCACCCGCCGACAGCTACCACCCGTCCGATCGCGTCTGGGTGTACCGCAACGGCTGGCGGGCGGGCGTGATCGAGGCAGCTTCCCCTCGTGCTGTGACCGTGACGTATCGCCCGGGCGCCCACCTCGGCACCGGCGTCGACACCTTCACCGCGCCGTATGTGAGCCGACGCTCCGATGAGGACCCGGCGGTGGATCGCCGGGATCGCGGCCGGGGCCGGATGACGGCGGCCGGCCTACCGGTGCGGAACACGGCCGCATGATCGGCGCCATCCTGGTCGCCGCCGTGGTCGGCCTGCTCAGCCTGCTGGCCGGGGTGGCCCTGGGGTGGTACCTGCGGCGCGCGAACAACTGGTGCCCGTCCTGCGGCGACCAGCTGGCGTGCGAGAGCTGCGGCGCGAGCGCGACGTGGCCGATGGGCCGCGAGACGCCGCCCTCGCCCG
>NZ_CAKUCL010000119.1 GCF_934643405.1 uncultured Actinoplanes sp. | reverse complement strand
CGGCCGGGGCGGGCATCAGGCGGCCGGGGCGATGTCGTCGTAGGCAACCGGTACCCGCCGGCCTCGGTTTCCCCGGATTTGGCGCCGGCGCGGCGGGTTCCGGCGCGGCAACGAACGTTGAACGGCCTGATCGCGGCATCTCACTCCCCGCGACGGGATTGAAATCAATGACAAACCCCGCCCCGCACCCAGCGGTGGGCGACCCAGGACACTCCCGCAGCCTGCCCCCCCGACCGTCCCAGCGCGCGAAAGCGACGGAGAGGAAGTCAGCCGCAGTGTGACCAGTCGCTGGTCCACGAGCTTGTCCTGTAGGTGCCGCCCCACTTCACGCACGCGCTCGGCGCGTCCGCGGTCACCGGGCCCGCGTACCACTGATAGGGCCCCGGATCCGAGACGGTGCCGCCGTTCTGGACCGCCAGGGTCGCGTTCATGGTGACCGGCCCGCCGTCCGCCTTGGCCAGGGTCACCACGCAGTTCTGGCCGCGATCCCCGTCGTACAGCAGGACGATCGTCGCCGCCCCGAGGTCGTGCGAGTCGACCAGGTCGTAGCCGGTGCCGCACAGCGCGACCGCCGAATAGGGATTGCCGGACGCGAACCCGCCGACGATGGCGGTGATGTAGTAGTTCGCGGCGGCCACCCACGAGCCGGTCGACGCCGCCGAGGCCGGGATGGTGATCTTCACGACCGACGAGGTGACGGCGAAGTGGGCCATGGTGCCGCTCTCGCCGCCCCAGTCGCCGTTGGCGGTCACCACCGAGCCGTCCGGGTCGACCGCGGTGACGACGGCGACGTGGTCGGCGTATCCGCCGGGACTGGACGAGTAGACCACGGCGTCGCCCGGCTGCGCGGTGCGGTGGAAGGTGCCGTGCGATTGCCCGTACGTGTAAAAGGTCTGCGCCTCCGCGGTGAGGCCGGAAACGTCGAGCCCGGAGTTACGCCAGACCCACTTCGCGAAGTCCGCGCACCAGTAGGTCAATCACTTCAGCACGATCGGCGTAGCGGCTCTGGCCTGCTTGGGCGTCGAGTCGCGCACGTACAGGTACCAGTAGGCCAGGGCGACGAAGATGACGGCGCCGACCAGGTTGCCGAGGAACGCGAAGCCGATGTTGCGTCCGGCGTCGCCCCAGCCGAGGCCGGGCACACCGGCGAAGATCCCGGCCGGCAGGAAGAACATGTTGGCGACGACGTGATCGAAGCCCATCGCCACGAACGCCATGATCGGGAAGAAGACGCCGAGGATCTTGCCGGAGACCGAGTCGGCCGCCAGCGAGATCCACACCGCGAGGCACACCAGCCAGTTGCAGCCCACCGCACGCAGGAAGATCTGCCAGTCGGTCTCGTGGAGGCCCTTGAGCGTGGTGACCGCGGCCAGCCGCTCGTACGCGATCCCGGCCGAGGCGCCGCTGCTGGCATGACCGATGACGCCGCTCTGCACGGCGAGGAAGTACGCGACGAACAGGGCGCCGGCCAGGTTGCCGAGGAACACCAGCACGAAGTTGCGCCCGAGGGCGCCCAGGTGCACCCGGCCGGTCATCGCGCTGATCGGCACGAGGAACATGTTGCCGGTCAGCAGATCGGACCCGGCGACTACCACGAGCACCAAGCCGAGGGTGAACGTGGCGCCGTTGAACAGGGTCGGCAGGCCACCCCACATCTTCGGGTCCAGCCCGGCCGCCACGACGATCGAGACGAGACCGCCGAACGCGATGTAGGCGCCCGCGAGGAACGATGCGACAAGCACCTTGTCCCAACGGCTGTGCGCCTTGGCCTCACCACTGGCGACGGCGGCGCTCGCGATTTCCGCCGGTTGCTTGATGGCCATTCCGTACCCCCCTTGACCAGCACGTTGCTCACAGCATGTGACGATGAGGGCGTTCGGCGGCACAGGAAGTGTTGCGGGTAACAGGTGGGCTACGACTCCGGTCCGGCGGGACCGCCGGGGTGTGGCAGCGGTCATCGTGGTCGCTTCGCCGATCGTGGTACACAGAGTGAGCCGTCACGTCGACGTCACTCGGCACGCGCCGCTTTCTCCTCGACTCTCAGCAGCGCCGTCGTCCGACAGGTCACGCCCGCGATGCGGCCGATCGCACGGTTGGCGAGAACCGTTCATCCATGCGATGTCGCCGACGTCCTCTCCGCCGACCGTTGACGACAACGTTGATCGCCGTACGAGGAGATGACCCGATGAAGCTTTCCCTCTCCCGGCCGCGCTCGTTGCTGGCCGTCGCCGCGGTCCTGGTCGCTGTCGTCGCGGGCTGCGGCAAAAGCTCGGACAGCGGCTCCGGACAGCCGGCCACCGGATCGACGACCACCGCGGCACCGGCCACCGGGTCGCAGCCGGCGCCCAGCGGATCCGCGGCCGGCGCAACCAGCATGGTGGACATCAAGAACTTCGCCTTCAACCCGAACACCCTCACCGTCGCTCCCGGGACCACGGTCACGTGGAAGTTCGACGACTCCACCGACCACACGGTCGTCGCAGACGACAACTCTTTCTCCTCCCAGCCGGAGGGCAACGGTCAGACCTACAGCCACACCTTCCCGGCGGCGGGCACCCTGTCCTATCACTGCTCGATCCACCCGTTCATGAAGGCCAGCATCACCGTCAAGTAGCAGCCGGTGCCGCCCAGACGCTCCCTGGCGACGGCTGATCGGGCTCAGTGGTCATCGCGGCGTCATCATCAATGGCCGACGATCGACTCGACGGTGCCGTATCCGTAGTAGTAGATCCGGCGGCCGCCGAACGACTCGACGGCCGGCGCGATCTCCGAACGCCGGCCCGGCGAGCACGGGATGACGGTCAGGAACTCGCCGTCCGCCAGCCCTCGATCAGCCGGTCGACGTGGTCGCGATCGCTATCAAGGGCGGCCCCGGCCGTACGGGAACTCAGGTGTTCTGGCCGGTCTCGCTGAGCCGGCCGTCGGCCAGCCGGAGCCAGCGGTCCACCTTGATCTCGGCGAGGAACCGGTCGTCGTGGCTGACCACCACGAACGCACCCCGGTACGCCGTGAGCGCGCCCTCCAGCTGCGCGACGCTGACCAGGTCCAGGTTGTTCGTGGGCTCGTCGAGCAGGAGCAGCTGCGGCGCCGGCTCGGCGAACAGGACGCAGGCCAGCGTCGCGCGCAGCAGCTCGCCGCCGGAGAGCACGCCGACCGGCAGGTGCGCGCGGGCGCCGCGGAACAGGAAGCGGGCCAGCAGGTTCATCCGTTCCGCCTCGGTCCTCGACGGCGCGAAGACGGCGAGGTTCTCGGCGACCGTGCGGTCCGCGTCGAGCAGGTCGAGGCGCTGGGACAGGTACGCCACCCGGCCGTCCGCCCGCACGGCCGTGCCGGACACCGGTTGCTGGTAGCCGCCGATCAGCCGCAGCAATGTGGACTTGCCCGAGCCGTTCGGCCCGATGAGCGCGATCCGTTCCGGGCCGCGGATGTCGAGTCCGGCCCCGTCCCCGGCGAAGACCGGCCGCCCGTCGTAGGCGGCCTGCAGGCGCTCGCCGTGGAACACGGTGCGCCCGGCGGGCACGGTGGTGCCGGGCAGATCCACCGCGATGTGGTCGTCCTGGCGGGCGGCCCGGCTCGCCTGGTCCAGCCGGGCCTGGGCATCGCCGACCCGGGACACGTGCACCTCATTGGACCTGGCCGCCGACACCTGGGCGCTGCGCTTGAGGTTGCCGGCGACGATCCGGGCCAGGCCCGCGTCGGCCAGGTTGCGCGAGGCGGTGGAGGCGCGCCGGGCGGCCCGCTCCCGGGCCTGCTGGAGCTCGCGCTTCTGCCGTTTGACGTCCTGCTCGGCCTGGCGCACCTGCCGTTCGGCCACCTCGCGCTCGGCCCGCACCGCCTGCTCGTACTCGGTGAAGGTGCCGCCGTACCAGCGGATCTCACCGTGGTCCAGGGCGGCGATGCGGTCCATCTCGTCGAGCAGCGCCCGGTCGTGGCTGACCACCAGAAGGCAGCCGGTCCACGACCGCAGCACCGCGGTCAGGCGCTCGCGCGCGTCGCGGTCGAGGTTGTTGGTGGGCTCGTCGAGCAGCAGCACGTCCGGCCGTTTCAGCAGCTGGGCGGCGAGCCCGAGAGAGACCACCTGACCGCCGCTGAGGGTGCCGAGCCGCCGGTCCAGCGCGACGTCGCCCAGACCGAGGCGGTCGAGCTCGGCGCGGGTGCGCTCCTCGATGTCCCAGTCGTTGCCGATGGTGGCGAAGTGGTCCTCGGTTGCGACGCCGGCCTCGATGGCGTGCAACGCGGCGATGAGGCCGTCGACGCCGAGGGCATGCGCGACGGTTTCCTGCCGGGCGAAGGGCAGGTCCTGCGGCAGGTAACCCAGCACACCCCGCACGGTGACGCTGCCGCCGGTCGGACGCAGCTCACCCGCGACGAGCTTCAGCAGGGTGGACTTGCCGGCGCCGTTCGCGGCGACCAGGCCGGTGCGGCCGCCGGGCAGGGAGAAGGACAGATCCTCGAAGACTTCAGTGGCGTCCGGCCACGAGAAGGACAGGGCAGAACTGACGACATAACTGTCGGACATGGCAGACCTCGAAGACGGAGGAACCGGGAGCGCGACGGCTCTCCGGCGGGAGCAGGGCATGACGACACGGGCCACGCGACGGCGCGAGTCACGCGTCCGCCGGCAGCCGCTCCGGGGTTCTCACCCGGAGATGTCGTCGTCACCTGCCACCATGTGCTCCTGTCTTCGGCGACTCGGCCAAGGATAGCGCGATGCAGCCCGGCCGGGGTCACGGTGAACTTCCGGCCGGGCGTCGCGTTGATCAGGACATGAACGACGACTCCCCCTTCGCGAGGCTGGCCGGTGCGGTGGCCGGACCGGTCTTCCGTCCGGGTGACCCCGGCTATGACGCCGAGTGCTACACCTTCAACCCGATGGCGCCACTGCGCCCGGCGGTCGCCGTGGGCGCGACCAGCCCGGCCGACGTGCAGGCCGTGGTCCGGTTCGCCAAGGCGAACGGCCTGGCCGTGGCGGTCCGGGGCGGCGGGCACATGCAGGCGTCCCCCGCGGAGGACGCGGTGCTCGTCACCCTGGACCGGATGAGCGACGTCACCGTCGACGACGACCGCCGGACCGCGCGGGTGACCGGCGCCGCCCGCTGGGGCGAGGTGATCGGCGTCGCGGCGAAGTCCGGCCTGGCACCGATGAGCGGCTCCTCGTTGACCGTCAGCGCCATCGGGTTCGTCCTCGGCGGTGGCCAGGGACCCGTCCTCAGCCGGCCGTACGGCTACGCGTCCGACCACGTGACGTCGTTCGACATCGTGACGGCCGACGGAACGCTGCGCACGGTCAGCGACCACGCCGAGCCGGAACTGTTCGCGGCGCTGCGCGGCGGCAAGGGCAACTTCGGTGTGGTCACCGCGATGGAGATCGGCCTGTGGCCGGTGACGTCCGTGGTCGCCGGTGGCATCGTCTTCCCCGGCAGCGCCACCGCCGAGGTCCTGCGCCGCTGGCGCGACTGGGCGGCCACCCTGCCGGAGCAGGCCACCACGTCGATCGCGATCCAGCGCCTGCCACCCATCGAGGCGCTGCCGGAACCACTGCGCGGCGCGCATGTCCTCAACGTGCGCTACGCCTGCCTCGGCCCGGCGGAGACCGGCCTGGAGCTGCTGACCCCGATGCGCGAGGTCGCGACCGCGCTGATCGACACGGTGGCCGAGGTGCCGTATCCCGAGGCGGCCGACCTCCACCACGACCCGGTCGACCCGGTCTCCTACCAGGACCGCAGCCTGGGCCTGGCCGGCCTGCCGGACGAGGCGCTGGCCAAGCTCGTCGAGCTGATCGGCCCGGACAGCGACGGCCGGCTCGACAGCGTCGAGATCCGGGCGCTCGGCGGCGCCATGGACCGGCTCCCGGCCACCCTCGACTCGGTGCCCACCCGGGGACTGCCGTTCCAGCTGGCCGCCTTCGGCGTCGGCGGCCCCGACACGGCCGGGCCGCTGCGCGAGGCGCTGGAGCACCTGATCCGGGAGATGCGCCCGTGGGCCGACCCCCGGCACCGCCGGATGGTCAACTTCCTCTCCCCGGACGAGGCGACCGAACCGCGGTCGCTGCGCGAGGTCTACGGCCCCGAGATCTACGACCGCCTGCTGGCGGTCAAGCGCACGTACGACCCGGACACGATGTTCCGGATCAACCACACCGTGCGGCCGCTGTGAAAGCACCGCGACGACCGCGCGGGTGCGGTCGTCGCGGATCCGCCGCCCGCCGCAGGCGGGCGGCGAAGCCCAACCCCGGCTGAGGTGCGAAACACGTCGCCGACGCTTGTCCTACATTTGGCTCAATCCGTAGCTTGGGTGCATGCCCCGGCTCACCCGGCCTGCCTCGCTCGCCGAACAAGTCGCTGACCAGATCCGCCGGCGCATCGCCGACGGCGAGTTCCCAGTCGGGTCGCTGCTGCCGACCGAGCACGAGCTGGCCCGCGAGCTCGGGGTGAGCCGCAACAGCGTCCGCGAGGGGCTGCGCTCGCTGGTGCACGCCGGGCTCCTCGGCGCGCGGGCGGGGTACGGCACCTACGTGATCGCCACCAGCGACCTCGCCCCGGCGCTGGCCCGCCGGCTGCAACGGGACCGCTCGCCGGACGTCGCGGAGGTGCGGCTGGTGCTGGAACGCGAGGGCGCCCGGCTCGCGGCGGCCCGGGCCACCCCCGCGCAGATCCGGGATCTCCACGAGGCGCTCGCGGCGCGGCGGGCCGCCACCGACGGCCCGGCCTACGTCGCGGCGGACATCGCCTTCCACCGGTTGCTGCTCGATTCGTCGGGGAACCAGCTGCTCGCCGAGCTGTATCGCGGGACCGGTGGCAACGAACAGGACCTGCTGCCGCTGCTCCTGCCCGACGGCGGCCTCGCCGCGGTCGCGGCCCATCTGCAGGTCATCGACGCCGCGCACGACGCGATCGTCGAGGCCATCAGCGCGGGCGATCCCGACGCGGCGGCCGCGGCCGCGGAACGCATGGTGCGGCTGGTACAGGACCAGATCATCGCCGGAGAACCCTCGCATGACGACCACTGACCGCCCGGCCGCGCGGCCCGCGGCAAGCCCCCCGGCCGCCCGCGCGCTCGGCCCGGCGCTGGTGCTGGCCGGTCTGCTGCTGGTCGCCGCCAACCTGCGGGCCGGCATCACCACGGTCGGCCCGGTGCTCGACGAGCTGCGTGACGAGCTCGGCCTGGCCTCACTGAGCGCGTCCGCGCTGATCAGCCTGCCGCTGCTGGCGTTCGCCGCCATCTCACCGGTGGCGCCCGCGCTGGCCCGTCGCCTCGGGCTGGAACGCACCCTCGGCGGCAGCCTGGCGGTTCTCGCCGCCGGGCTGATCCTGCGATCCCTGCCCGGCCGGCCGCTGCTGTGGCTCGGCACCGGGCTGCTGGGCGTCGCGATCGCCGTGCTCAACGTCGTGCTGCCGGCCCTGGTCAAGCGCGACTTCCCGGCCCGGATCGGCCAGATCACCGGGGTGTACTCGGCGGTGCAGGCCGTCTTCGCCGCAACCGCCGCGGGCGTCGCGGTGCCGCTGGCCGCGGCCTCCTCGGTCGGATGGCGGCTCCCCCTCGCCATCTGGGCCGTCCTGGCCGTCGTCGCGCTGGCCGTGCTCGCACCCCAGCTACGGCGCCGCACCGTCGTGCCGCCGTTTCTCGACGACGTCCGGCTGGATCCCGCGACCACCGCCCGCAGCCCCTGGCGGTCCGTGCTCGGCTGGCAGGTCACCGCCTTCATGGCGTTGCAGTCCACCGGCTACTTCGTCCTCGTCACCTGGCTGCCGTCGATCGAGAAGGCCAACGGCGTGAGCGCGACGGCCGCCGGCGTCCACCAGTTCCTGCTCAACGCCTTGGGCATCGCCGGCAGCATGATCTGTTCCGCGCTGATCCCCCGGTTGCGCGACCAGCGGCCGATCGGCGTGCTGGCGCCGCTGCTGTTCTCCGTGGCGGTCGCCGGGCTCCTGCTCGCCCCCGGCTACGGCGCGATCTGGGCCGGTCTGGCGGGCGTGGCCGGCGGCAGCACGATCGTGCTGGCGCTCTCGCTCTTCGGGCTGCGCACCGCACACCACACGCAGGCCGCGGCGTTGTCCGGCATGGCCCAGTCGGTCGGTTACCTGGTGGCCGCGGCCGGCCCGATCGCGATCGGCGCCCTGCACGACGCCTCCGGCTCCTGGACGCTCGCCTTGATCATCCTTCTCCTGACGGACGTCGTCCTGGCCGGTTTCGGCTACCTCGCGGGCCGCAACCGCACGCTGTAGGGCACGGCATTAGGGTGGTGCGATGGCGTCGGTCAAGAAGTTTCAGGTCACCTTCGATTGCGCGGAACCCGAGCGGGTCGCTCGCTTCTGGTGCGAGGCGCTGGGTTATGTCGTTCCGCCGCCTCCACAGGGCTTCGCCACCTGGGACGAGTACGACCAGTCGTTGCCGCCCGAACGGCGGGGTTCCGCGTTCGCCTGCGTCGATCCCACCGGGGTGGGCCCGCGACTGTTCTTCCAGCGCGTTCCCGAGGGCAAGGTCGTCAAGAACCGGGTGCACCTGGACGTACGGGTCGGCACCGGCCTGGTCGGCGAGGAGCGCCTCGCCGCGCTCGAAGCCGAATGCGTACGGCTGGTCGCCCTCGGCGCGAAGCGCGGGCAACTCCTGCTGGCCGACGAATACAACGAGTCGTGCCAGGGGATGCAGGACGTGGAGGGCAACGAGTTCTGCCTCGACTGATCGGAGGGCGGGTGCCCACACAGGACGACGTTCTCGGGTACTTCGACACGCTGTCCAACTGGGGACGGTGGGGCGACGACGACGAGCTCGGCACCCTGAACCTCATCACCGACGACGTCCGGCTGGCGGCGGCGCGGGCGGTGCGCCACGGCCGCAGCGTGTCGTGCGCGTGGGAGGTCGCCGTACCGGAGGACATGGAGCGGTCGACCACGACGTGCCCGCGCGCCGCCGACATGCCGGGTGCCGAGAACATGCCGGTGGCCGCCTTCCACAACGACCGGCGCTGGGGGTTCTCCTCGGAGCGGCTCGGTCTCACCTTCCACGGCAACACCCTCACCCACGTCGACTCGCCGTGCCACCTCTTCTGGGACGGCACGATGTACAACGGGCGGTCGCACGCGCTGGTCGACGCCGCGACGGGGTCGGCGTGGGCGGCCGTCACGGCGGCGGCGAACGGGATCATCACGCGTGGTGTCCTGCTGGACATCGCGGGGGTCCGCGACGTGCCATGGCTGGAGCCGGGGCAGGGCGTGTTTCCCGACGATCTGGAGGAGGCCGAACGTCGCCAGGGTGTGCGGGTGCGATCCGGCGATGCGGTGCTCCTGCGCACCGGCTACGGCCGCGTCCGGCACGAGGCCGGCGAGGACGGCGGTTTCGCGCAGGCGGGCTGGCACGCGTCCTGCCTGCCGTGGCTGCGCGAACGGGGGGTCGCGCTGATCGGCGCCGACACCCCGCAGGACGTTCAGCCGTCGGGGTACGAGGACGTGCTGATGCCGGTCCACGCCGTGGGCCTCGTCGCGATGGGCCTGTGGCTGCTCGACAACTGCGACCTGGAAGCGTGCGCGACGACGGCTGCCGAGCTCGGCCAGTGGGACTTCCACCTCGCGGTCGCCCCGATCCGCTTCGCCGGCACGTCCGGCAGCCCGGTCAACCCGATCGCCACATTCTGACCACGAGACTCACGCCCGACGGTTCTCGCACTCTTCACCGCGTCAGCGCAGAGTGCGCGACCGCACCGCGGACTGCAGGGCTGTCTCGATCTCCTCCGGGAGCTGGAACCATCCAGCCGCCGTGGAGAGACGGTGCCGCGGGTTGTGCTGATAGCTGGCCGCCACCGGCCGGGCGTCGCTGACTTGGACCGTTCCGAGGATGTCCTCGGGCGGCACCCGGCCGGCCGGGTCAGCGGTGCGTTCGTCGAGCAGATAGGCCACGCCGTCGCCCTGGATCCGTGCCTGGCTGCGGATGGTCTCGCAGCCGGCCACGGTTTCCCAGATCGTCCGGGACAGCAGACGCAGAAACGGCGGGTTCTCCCGGATGTCGGCCACATGCGGCTCATCCACGTCGGCGTCCGGGCGCAGGACTGCCAGAACGACTTCCGGATGCAGCCCGTGCTCGTCCACCCACTCCGGCTCCAGCAGTGACAGGACCGCTCGCGCGCCGCCGCCGAAATCGACGTGGTATCCGTACACCTCTCGCGCCACAACGGACACCGTAAACGGATCGACGATCGGCACGCGCCACCGCCGCCGGGCTGCTGCCGAATATCGCGCGGACGCCCATCCGACATCGGCTGGGCGCCTAGGCTGTCGTATCGAGGACCGCTCGGTGGGACGGCCCGGCGAACAATCGACTCGCCTAGCGAAGGGCGGTTGTCATGAACGCGTTGCCCCTGGCGGCCCTCGGAGGCCGGGTGGCCGGTCCCACGCAGCTCGCCTTCGGCGTGTTGCTGCCGTGGGTGTCGCCGGCCAACGGCCAGTCCGTCGAGGTCCTGGTGATTCACGAGCGGGATCAGTTCCTCCAGGACATCCCGGCCGTGCCGGTGGCCCTGGCCCACGGGGTCGACCCGGCGTACGGCGATCTCTGGACCGGTCAGGTCGACGTGTCGCAACCCGCCGGCCTGCCCGCCGCGAACCACTGGGGTCAGCAGGGACGCTACGTCTACCGGATCGTGGTCACCGATCCGGCGCGCGGGCGTGTCGACTGGGTGATCGACCCGTACGCCCGGGAGTTCGGCGTCGGCCGGCAGTCATCGGTCGTGCTGGGCGGTCAGGCGTACGCCTGGAGCGCGAGTGAGGCGGACTGGCGGGTGCCGCGGCTGTCCGACCTGATGATGTACGAGATCAACGTCGCCGAGCTCAGCGGTGATCTCGCCGGTGCCCGGCAGCGGCTGGACTACCTGGCCGACCTCGGAGTGAACTGCCTGAGTCTCATGCCGGTGACCAACGTCGCCGACGAGGTGGACTGGGGTTACCTGCCGGTCGGGTACCTCGGCGTGGACGAGCGCCTGGGCGGCGGCAACGAGTTCAAGGCCTTCGTGGAGGCGGCACACGCGCGCGGCATCGCGGTCATTGTGGACGCGGTGTACGGGCATGCCAGTCGTTCGCTGTTCGCATACCAGTACCTTTACGACCGTCTCGGCTACCAGGCGAACCCGTTCATGGGGCCGTTCGCGAAGGACTATTTCGCCGACCAGGGCGCCAGCATCGACTACCGTCATCCGCTTGTGCAGGACTTCTTCGCGGCGGTCACCATGCACTGGCTGAGCGAGTTCCACGTCGACGGTTTCCGGTATGACTGCGTCCCGAATTTCTGGGACGGGCCGTTGGGCGTCGGATACGCGAAGCTGGCCTTCGACACCTATTCCGCGGTTCAGAAGGCCATGGCGGCCGGGGAGATGACCCGGTTCGACGCCGACGGGACCACCACCCTGATCCAGTGCGCGGAACAACTCGAGGATCCGATCGGCATCCTGTGGCAGTCGTACAGCAATACGACCTGGCAGAACGGGACGATGGACGCCGCGCGCGCGGTCGCACACGGGGAGCCGGGCGCGATCGACCGATTCGGCCACGCGCTCGGCCTGACCGGTTATCCGGCGCAGGTGCCACTCAACGGCGAGCTTTTCGACCGTACGGCCCTGCAGTATCTGGAGACTCACGACCAGTCCCGGCTGATGGCGGAATTCGGCGTCGTCCAGCCCGACGAGGCGGGCAACTATTTGTTCCTCCAGGCCGACCGCACCCGCTGGTTCAAGGTGCAGCCCTACCTGATCGGGCTGCTCACCGCCAAGGGCATTCCGATGCTGTTCGAGGGCGAGGAACTGGGCGAGGCCTACACCCTGCCGGGTAACGGGCTGGGCCGCATCGGCCTTCTCCGGCCGGTCAACTGGGACTATTTCTATGACGACGCCGGCCGTACGATCGTCAACCTGGTCCGTAAGCTGCTCCGGCTCCGCCGGGACCGGGAGGAGCTCCGCCGGGGCTCGCACTGGTTCTACGACGATCCGGCCCGTTTGCAGAACCGCGGCGTGCTGGTGTTCAGCCGCAGTGTCGCCTCGGCAACCACGGTGATCGCCGTCAATTTCACCGACCGGAATGTCACAGTGCCGTTCACCCTGCCGGCACCGGGAACCTGGAGCGAGCGCCTGCACGGGGCGGACATCACCACGAGCGCCGACGGCACGGCGCAACTCGACATACCCAGCAACTACGGACGTGTCTGGACCCGCGACTAGCGGGGGTCGCGGCGAAGATTGCGGTCGTGAACGACGGTGCGGCAGAAATCTCGGGCGAGCCGGTCGAGGTCCTCGACGGCGGCAACACGGGCGGAGCGGTTCGGGTCGGTGAAACCGTACGACGGCCCGCGGGACCGTGGACCCCGACGATCCAACGGCTCCTCGGCCACCTCCGGGAACGCGGAATCGCCTGGGTGCCCGAACCGCTCGGGATCGATGAGCAGGGTGACGACACGGTCTCTTACCTCAGAGGAACGGTTCCGCACTATCCCTTGCCGGACTGGGTGTGGTCGGATTCCGTCCTCGTCCGCGCCGCGCGGTACCTCGACGCCTTCCACGAGGCGAGCAGGGACTTCGACCCCACCGAGGCCACCTGGCAGGTGCCGCCCCACCACCCGGCCGAGGTGATATGCCACAACGACTTCGCCCCGTACAACATGGTCTTCCGCGATGAGCAGCTCGAGGCGGTGGTCGACTGGGACACGGCCTCGCCCGGACCCCGTTTCTGGGACCTCGCCTACCTGGCTTACCGGATCGTTCCCCTGACCCACCCCGCCAACCGCGACGGGCTGACCAACAGCCTCACCGAACGTGCCCGCCGCCTGCGTCTGCTCTGTGACAGCTATGGACACCGGGCCGCGCCGTCGCGGGTCCTTCCGATCGCCGTCCGGCGACTGCACGACCTCGCCGACTTCACCGAGGCCCGCGCCACCGGCACCCAGCACCACCTCCGCGAGCACGCCGGCCTCTACCGGCGGGACGCCGTCTGGATCGACGCCAATATCGACGGACTCCGATAGAGCCACGCCGACCGTGCCCGGATCGCCGCAATCGATGCTGGGTGCCACGAGCGACAACAACCGCCCGCCGTACCACGGGGATACGTTGCGGTGAGGTTCCGTTGCATGCTCGATGGCAGGAGTGGGCGGATGAGACGTGTCAGCGCGGTGCTCGGTCTGATCGTTCTGGTCCTCGGCGTGGCCGTCACGCCGGCCGAGGCCGGCTCCCACCGGCCCGGGCCGCTCGGCCCGTTCACCCACTTCGTGGTCATCTACCAGGAGAACCACAGCTTCGACAACCTGTACGCCGGGTGGGGGCGGGTCGGCCGGCAGTGGGTCGACGGGCGCGGCAGCCCCGAGTACGGGCGCCGCAGCGTGCAGGTGCGGCAGGACCACACCCCGTACCGCTGCCTCTACCAGAACGATCCGAGCCTGGCGACGCCACCGCTCGACGCCGCCTGCGGCACCGACACCGCGAGCAACGGCTTCACCTACCGCAGCCACTTCCGGAACCGGCCGTTCTCGATCAACGACTATCTCTCGCCGGAGAGCCGCACCTGCCCCGGGGGCACGCCCGGCGGCTGCACCCGCGATCTGGTGCACCGCTTCTACCAGGAGCAGTACCAGCTCGACGGCGGCCGGATGGACCGCTACAGCACCGGCAGCGACGCCGCCGGTCTCACCCAGGGTTACTACGACACCCGTCAGCTGCCCATCTACCAGTACCTGCACGCCGCCGGGGCGCCGCGCTACGTGATCGCGGACCGGTTCTTCCAGGCCGCGTTCGGCGGCTCCTTCCTCAACCACCAGTACCTGGTGGCCGCACAGGCGCCGCCATGGCCGAACGCGCCCGCGGCCACGCATTCCGTCCTCGACCCGGAGGGCTTCCCGAATCCCAACCCGCCGGCCGCGGACACCGGCGTCCGCCCCTACCCGCTGCACACCAGCAACCCGGCGCTCAACGACGGCCCGCTCACCCAGGCCTGTCCGGGCCGGCCCGGTTTCGCGTGCGGCGACTACGCGGTCAACACCGTCCAGCCGGCCAACCCGCCCAGCGCGGGCGGCCCCACCACGCTGCCGCTGATCAACGACGTCGACCCGGCCGCACCCGGCTACCGGCGCACCATCGGCGACGAGTTGTCCCGCAAGAACGTGTCGTGGGCGTGGTACGCCGGCGGCTGGAACGACGCCGCGGCCGGACATCCGGGCCCGCTGTTCCAGTTCCACCATCAGCCGCTCAACTATTTCGCCCGGTACGCGCCCGGCTACGTCGATCCGCGCACCGGCGAGCGCCCCCGCGACCACCTGCAGGACGAGACGGCGTTCTTCGCGGCGGCCCGGCAGGGCACGCTGCCGGCGGTCAGCTTCGTCAAGCCGTACGGCGCGGAGAACGAGCACCCCGGCTACGCCAGCACCGACAACGGCGAACGGCACCTGGTCGACCTCATCAGCGCCGTGCAGAACGGTCCGCAGGCCGCCAGCACCCTGATCCTGGTGACCTACGACGAGTTCGGCGGCCAGTGGGACCACGTGGCCCCGCCCGGACAGGGCCGCCACGCCACCGCCGGGCCGTCGGACGAGTACGGGCCGGGCACCCGCATCCCGGCGCTGCTGATCTCCCGGTCGCTGCGCCACTCCGGAGTGGACCACACGTCGTACGACACCACGTCCGTCCTGCGCACCATCGAGCAGCAGTACGGCCTGGCCACGCTCGACACCCGATTCGCCCGCGACGCCCGGGTCAACGACCTGAGCCCGGCCCTGCGCCTCGCCCGCGTCCGACGGAACTGACCCGTCGGCGGGGGCTGCGCCCCGATGTCAGGGCGCGCCCTCGCCGTCGGAAGGCTTCGGACGCCGGCTCGTGGTGAGCAAATTGCTCACGCTCTGCGCGGTCTCGATCTTCTCCCTCAGCTTCGGATCGGCAGCGATCAGGAGGTACAGGACGGTCCACCCGAGACCCACCACCTTGGCCCATCGCAGCGTCGGCTCGTCCAGACGCAGTAGTGGCTGAACGGCAAGAACCGCGAGCAGCGGCGCCACCGCGAGTCCCAGCGTGGTGAACAGCGCGGCCGCGGTGCGCCACCAGGACCGGCGGACCGTGGACGGGCTGGGCGGCGCCGACCAGCGCAGGTTGCCGAGGTCGCCGGTGGTCAGCGCGACGACCTCATGCCGCAGGCCCGCCGCGAACTGGTCCCAGCTGCCTTCCACGGGCGCGGCGAGGTGCCTCTTCATGCGGCGCAGCGCGGCCGCCGCTCCCTTGGCCCGGGTGACCGCCCAGCGACGGGTAGCCTCGTCGGTCAGTGAGAAACTGCCCGGGAGTCGCCGCTCCACGACGACGGCGGCGTTCTCCAGGCGAAGGGCCCACGCTGCCCGCCATACCAGATCATTGCGTCTGCTCGCCTCCGTCAGGTCGTCGAGGACCTGCAGAAGCTCGTCCAGGATGTCCTCCCGCGGGCTGAACCGCCAGTACTTCCGGAACGTCACAAGCCACCAAACGGTGCTCGGTCCCGTCACGACGAGGAAGCACAGGGCCATGCCGGCGGCCGCGACCAGGATGCTGCCCGCAAAAAACCACCAGCCGTGATGTGGACCGCCGATCCGGGTAAGGGCGTAACCGCCGCCGAGCAGGACGAGACCGGCGGGGGCATTGCGCACCACGACGTCGTACCAGGTTCTCGGGCGGGCCAGCCGGAAGAAGACCAGGCGATACAACCCGAACGCGACCAGGGTGGCCACCACCGCTGTTCCGGCCGCCCGCGGCGCCGGTCCTGAAACGGCCAGCCGGAAGAGCACGTACCACGCGACGGCCACCGAGACGACGTTGGCGACGCGGTAGAGCCACCACCTGATGCTCCACAGCCGGCCGATGCCGACCTCCCACCGCTGCACATGCCAATCCAGCCGGCACCTGACCTCGGTGGGGTCGAACCCCGAGGGCCAGGAACAAGTGTCGAAAACCTCCAGATACCTGGTATTGCGGCGCCATCTGGCCTGGACGGTCAGCTCGAATCGGAGCGGTTTCCACAACAGCAGCCGCAGGGGGCCGCCGGAACGCCACCAACCGCGAAGGCGTTCTCGTCTCTCATACCTGCCCAGCGATCGCCGGTCGCCGTAGGCTTGCCGCGCGAGCGTCGGCAGGCCCATCGTCCGGTACACCCCGGCGAGGGCGGCCCGGACTCCCGGATCGCGCCGGTCGGCCTGCGACAGGCCGGTGAGCAGGGCGAGCGCCGCGCGGAACCGCCAGAGCCGCGTCAGGCACTGCGCCTCCTCCCGCACGACGTCCAGGTTCGCGGGTTCGCGTCGCCGCGCCTCCGCCAATCGCGTCAACGCCGCCTGGCTGCGTCCGCGCAGCTCCTCGACGTACGCGAGCTTGGTGAGCACGGCGACGCCGGGATCGGCCGCGAGCCCTTCGGTCAACACCTCCGCCGCGATCGCCAGCTCGTCCTCGTCGATCAGCTTGTCCGCACGATCAAGGACAGCATCCGCCTGCCGATCTGCCACGGCGAGGGCGCGCGCCTGAGCCAGCAACGCGGCAAGGCCACGTTCCTCCACCGGGAACGGCCGGTCCGCCGGCCAGCTGCCCAGTGCCTCGCGGTCACGCCGAAGCTGCCGCCGCCGGACGAACCCCAGCGGTCCTCCGGTCACCCACCAGCGACGGCTCCGCCAGAGCCACCTCCCGCCGCCGGCGTCGACGGCGAGTGCGAGCAACCCCATGGTCCGCCACAACCCGGCGGCGGCCGCGCGCAGGACCGGCTCCCGTACGACGGACGCCGGCAGATCGTCGAGTGCCGCTGCGGCGCGGTGGAACAGACGAGCCTTCGCCAGCAAACGCACGTGCTGGCCCGCGATGTCCGCGTCCGTCGGCGCATGCGTGCGGAGCAGGCCGACCAGCGCCAGCGCGAGCTCATCGTGATCCTGCAGCGCCTCCGTCCAGGCCAGCCGCGCGATCAGCACAGTTGCCTCATCGTTGCTCGCCACGGCGGCCGCCTCGGCCAGCAGCTCGGCCGCGTCCCGGTACCGGTTCTGCGCCTCCAGCGCCGTGACCTCGGCCAACATCTCGCCTGCGCTCGACCGATCGCCGGGCTCCGCTGACGCATCCATGACGCTCAGTATCCCGCTGGGAGAGGCGGCCGGCGTCGGGCTCCCAGCCGACACTGCACGACCATCCGGTCACCGTGCGGAACCTGCCCGGTCACAGGTCGAACACGGCCACCGCCGGCTCGTGCAGGCTGCCCAGCCACACCCGGCCGGCGTGTTCGCGGACGCCGGTCACCATGTGGAAACGGGTGCTGAATGCGCGGTCGTCGGCGGGCAGGTCGTGCACCAACCGGCCGTCGGCCGCGTACGCCTGCACCCGTACCGTCCGCTTGGGCGCGGGCTGCAGGCGCGAAGGGATGCGGGTGACGCGCCGCCGGAGCCAGAGCGGGCCGCGCTGCAGCCGCTCGACCACGGGATCGCGCGGGCTGGCCAGGGCCACCCAGATCAGGCCGTCGCTGCCCCGGGAGATGTTGTCCGGATATCCGGGAAGGTCCGCCGCGAACAGGTCGCGCCGGCCGGTCGGCCAGCGGCGGACCAGTGTCCGGGCCGCCGTCTCGGCCACGACCACGAAGGACTCGTCGGCGGCCAGGGCGACGCCGTTGGCGAACGCCAAGCCGTCGAGCAGCACGTCCACCTGCCCGTCCGGCCGCCGGCGCAGCAACCGGCCGGTGCGGGTCACCTCGGCCATCTCGGCTCTCCACTCGGCGAGCGGATGGACGGCCGAGGAATCGGAGAAGTAGACGGTGCCGTCGGCGGCCACCGCGGCGTTGTTGCAGAACCGCATGCCGCCGACCAGGTCCTCGATCGCCCCGGTTGTCGCGTCCACCAGCAGCAGTCCGCGCTGGGCGTCGCACACCAGCAGCCGCCCGTCGGGGAACAGTTCGATGCCCAGCGGCCGGCCGCCGGTGCGGGCGACCGCGTCGATCCGGTGGCCGTCCGCGCTGATCCGATGGATGACGCCGTCCTCGGTCCCGGTGAAGACGGCACCGTCGCCGGCGACCAGGACGTCTTCGGCTCCCCGGCCGGGGACCTCGATCACCCGGAGACCCGTTGCACTCGGCATACGTCGCAGCGTAACGGTTTGCGGTGATTGTAAGAGCTGTCGCAATTCCCTCGTGCCTGGAAATGGCGGCCGCTGCGGATTTCCGACTCTCCGGAAAGGACAGCGCCGTGCGACGTTGTCGCCATGCGTCGCCGTTCCTGGATCGCCGCCGCCACGCTCGCCGGGCTCGCCGGATTCGCCGTGCCGGCCGGGCCCGTCGCCGCCGCGGTCACGCCGGTCACCAAAGTGAACTTCCAGCCCGCCGGGTCGGCTGTCCCGGCCGGATACACCGCCGACACGGGGGCGGCCTTCGACGCCGTCCGGGGCTACGGCTGGGTGCGGACGGGGACGAGCGAACCGCTCGACCTCACCCGCAACACCCGCGACCGAGCCCGGTCCGGCGTGGACCCCCGGCTCAACACCCTGGTGCACCTTCAGTACGGGGACGTCGGCGGAAGCAATGGCGTGCTCACCGAGGGCGCCTGGGAGTACGCGGTGGCTGACGGCACCTACCAGGTGACCGTGTCGGTCGGTGACCAGCCTGCTTACGACAGCCGGCACACCGTACGGGTGGAGGGGGTCACGGCCGTCGACGGATTCGTGTCCACCGCGGCGGCCGAGTTCCGGCAGGCGACCGTCACCGTGGCGGTCGGCGACGGCCGGCTCACCGTCGACGCCGTGGGCGGCAGGAACACGAAGCTCAACTACCTCGAGATCAACCGGGTCACCGCCGACTTCGCGTTGAAGGTCGACTTCTCGGACGCCGCGACGGCACCGGCCGCCGGCTACGTCCGCGACTCGGGTGGCGCCTTCACGGCGTCCCGCGGGTACGGCTGGGTCGACCTCGGCGAACGCACCCCGCTCGACCTCACCGGCAACGGCCGCAACCGCAACCCGGCCGCCGGGCAGGCCGATCCGCGGCTGGCCACCTTCATGCACGCCCAGCTCCCAGCGGGCTCGGCGGGCGTGAGCATCCCGGGCGCCTGGGAAGCGACCGTCCCGAACGGTCTCTACACGGTGACCGTCGCGGTCGGGGACGCCGGCACCGCGGTCGACAGTGCGCACTGGGTCGCGGTCGAGGACCAGAACGCGATCGCGGCGTTCGTCCCCACCGCCGCCACCAAGTTCGCGACCGCCACCCGGACGGTGCGGGTCACCGACGGCCGGCTGACGATCAGCCCGGCCGGCGGGACCAACACGAAGTTCGCGTACGCCGACATCACCGCCGTCGCGGGTGGCGAGACGATACCGGCGGTGCGCACCAGCACCCCCGCCAACGGAGCGACCGGCGTGCCGACGACCGGCAGCGTGGTCGAGGACCTCGTGCTGCCCAACGGTGGCGTCAAAGCCTCGACGCTCACCGGTTCGACGGTCACCCTGACCCGGCTCGGCGACGGCGCGGCCGTGCCGGCGACCGTCATCACCAGCGGCGGGGGTGACGTCATCAACCTCTCGCCGACCGCGCCTCTGGCACCGTCGACGGCGTACCGGTTCACCGTCACCAGCGGGGTCACCGACGTGACCGGCAAGCAATTCGCCCCGTACTCCATGGTCTTCACCACCGGCGGCAGCGCCGGCGGAGGCCCGGTCGCCTTCGACAAGACGGTCGGCGTGGCGACCGGCGCGCCGTTCACCACGGTGGTGAAGGGCCCGGACGGCCGGCTCTACGCGGGCACCCTCGACGGTCGCATCTTCCGGTTCCCGATCAACGCCGGCGGCACCCTCGGAACCCCGACGATCATTGCTTCGGTACGGAACAATGCCAGCGCTCTGGGCCTGCCGGGCGCGCCGGCCCGCACCGTCATCGGCATGGCCTTCGACCCGGCGTCCACCCCCGCCGCGCCGGTCCTGTGGGTCACCGACAACTACGAGTACGTCGGTCCGCTCAACGTGCCGGACTGGTCCGGGCGGATCGGCCGGCTCAGCGGCCCGGACCTCGGCACCTACACGCCGGTGGTGGTGAACCTGCCCCGGTCGGTGAAGGACCACGAGACCAACTCGCTGGCGTTCGGCCCCGACGGCGCGCTGTACGTGTCGCAGGGCGCCAACAACGCGATGGGCGCGGCCGACTCCACCTGGGGCAACCGCCCCGAGCGCCTGCTCAGCGCCGCCGTCCTGCGGCTCGACCCGGCCCGGCTGCCGGCCACCCTGCCGCTCGACGTCAAAACCGGGGAGGGCGGAACTTACGATCCGTACGGCGTGAACGCGCCGCTGACTCTGTACGCCACGGGCGTACGCAATGCTTTTGATCTGGTGTGGCACCGCAACGGCCATCTGTACGCCCCGACGAACGGCTCGGCGGCGGGCGGGAACACCCCGGCGACCCCGGACACCCTGCCGTCCTCCTGCGCCCGCCGTGGCTACACCGGCCCGGCGGTGCCCGCGCTGACCGGCGTGCCCACCGCCGAGACCGACTACGTGTTCGACGTGCGGCCGGCCCGCTACTACGGCCACCCGAACCCGCTCCGCTGCGAATGGGTCCTGGCCGGCGGCAACCCGACCGCCGCGACCGACCCGTTCGAGGTGGGCGCCTACCCGACGGGCACCGCGCCGGACCCCAACTTCCACCTCGCGGGCACGTACGACGCGGGCCTGCACGCTTCCGCCAACGGCGCCGTCGAGTACCGAGGCGGCCCGCTCGACGGGAAGCTGCTGGTGGTGCGCTATTCGTCGGGCCAGGACATCGAGACCTTCGACGTGGCCGCTTCCGGCGCGCTGTCCAACCGGACCACGGGGATCACCGGCTTCACCGGTTTCAGCCAGCCGCTGGACGTGACCCAGGACGTCGCCACCGGCTACCTGTACGTGACCGAGCTGGGCGCCTCCCGGATCACGCTGCTGAAGCAGCGCCCGTGACGAAGGAGGCATCCGCGCGCTGTAACACATCGTGAACCACACCGTTAAGACGTCTTGGGACTTCTTGGCGACGATGACGGCCCTCGCCAGCGATGGGAGTCGTTGCGTGAACCACCCACGAGCAGGGCGTTGTCATGGTCCTCTCTCCGTGCGCTGAGGGCACCGAGCTACTTGTTGATTTAATGGCCGGAGCGAACACCGCTCATCGAAATCAAACCGTGGTCCATGGAACAACACATGCAACAGCTCAGGCTAATGTGGCGATCATTGTGTCAACGCCGCCCGAATGTTGACCATCGTGTTCCGGCCGAATCGGGACCACCCTGATGGTTAGTCGTTGGTCTTG
>NZ_CAKUCL010000118.1 GCF_934643405.1 uncultured Actinoplanes sp. | reverse complement strand
ACTCGGGTCGTGGCCGACCAGGTGACGTGCCGCGCGGTCGACGAGGCGATCGTGGCGTACGTGGGCCTCAACGGCTCGGAGCCGCGGTCGATCGCCCAGCTCGCCGGCTTCGTCGACGGCGACATCCGCGCCTACCGCGTCGTCGCCGGCCGCGCGGCCGGCTCCGGCTGCTGAGACCCGGAACCGACCGTCCGGCGGGCTGCTGAGAGCCGGATCGGCCGGTCGGCGGGCTGTTGAGAGCCGGATCGGCCGGTCGGCGGGCTGCTGAGAAGCGGGATCGGCCGGCCGGCGGGCCGCTGAGAGGCGGGACCAGGCGGCCCCGGCCTCTGCGGGCCGGGGCCGCAAGACCACAACTAGACCGTACGGGCCAGCCGATCCGCGAGCAGCTTGGCGAAACGGGCCGGGTCGTCGAGGTCGCCTCCCTCGGCCAGCAGCGCAGTCCCGTACAGGAGCTCCGCCGTCTCCGGCAGCGCCGGGTCGTCCGAGCGCTCCTCGTGCGCCGACCGCAAGCCGCTGACCAGCGGATGGTTCGGGTTGAGCTCGAGGATCCGCTTCACCCGCGGCGCGTCCTGACCCATCGCACGGTACATCTTCTCCAGCGCCGGAGTGATGTCGTCGGCGTCGCTGACCAGGCATGCCGGTGACGTGGTGAGCCGGTGCGACAGGCGCACGTCCTTGACCTGCTCGGCCAGGTTGTCTTTGAGGAACGTCAGCAGCGGCGCGAAGTCGCCCTCCGGCTCCGGCTGCTCCGCGTCCGACGGCAGGTCCACCGAGCCGCGCGCGATGGACTGGAGCTTCTTGCCGTCGTAGTCCGGCACCGCCTCCACCCAGATCTCGTCGACCGGGTCGGTGAGGATGAGCACCTCATACCCCTGGGCCTGGAACGCCTCCATGTGCGGGGAGTTCGAAACCTGCGACCGCGACTCGCCGGTCAGGTAGTAGATCTCCTCCTGGCCCTCCTTCATGCGCTCCACGTACGCCGCGAGGGTCGTCGGCTCCTCGCCGGCCGTGGACGCGAAGCTGGCGACGTCGAGGATCGCCTTCTGGTTGTCCGGGTCGTTGAGCAGGCCCTCCTTGAGCGCCTTGCCGAACTCGCGCCAGAACGTCGCGTACTTCTCCGGGCTGTTGGTCCGCATGTCCTTGATCGTGGAGAGGACCTTCTTGACCAGACGCCGCCGGATCATCTGGATGTGCCGGTCCTGCTGCAGGATCTCGCGGGAGATGTTCAGCGACAGGTCGGCCGCGTCCACCACGCCCTTGACGAAGCGCAGGTAGTCCGGGATGAGCTCCTTGCTGTCGTCCATGATGAAGACGCGCTTGACGTAAAGCTGAAGCCCGCGGCGGGCGTCGCGCTGGAACAGGTCGTGCGGCGCGCGCGACGGCAGGAAGAGCAGCGCCTCGTACTCGAAGGTGCCCTCCGCCCGCATGTTGATGATCTCGAGCGGGTCGGTCCAGTCGTGGCTGATGTGCCGGTAGAACTGGTGGTACTCCTCGTCGGAGACCTCGCTGCGCGGCCGGGCCCACAGCGCCTTCATCGAGTTGAGCGTGTCCTCGCCCATCCGGATCGGGAAGGCGATGAAGTCCGAGTACTTCTTGACGATCTCGCGGATCTTCCAGTCCGCTGTGTAGTCGAAGAGGGCGTCCTCCTCGTCCTTCGGCCGCAGGTGCACGGTGACCGTGGTGCCGACCGGGGCGTCCGGCGCGTCGTCGATCGTGTACGTGCCCTCGCCGGCCGACTCCCACCGGGTGCCGTGGCCCTCGGTGCCGGCCTTGTGCGTGGTCAGCGTAACCTTGTCGGCGACCATGAAGGTCGAGTAGAACCCGACGCCGAACTGGCCGATCAGCTCCGGCCGGTCCTTCGCCTCGGTCATCTTGCGCAGCAGCTCGGCGGTGCCCGACTTGGCGATCGTGCCGATCAGCTCGACGACCTCCTCGCGGGTCATGCCGATGCCGTTGTCGCGCACGGTGAGGGTGCGCGCCTCGGTGTCCGCCTCGATCTCGATGTGCAGGTCGGAGGCGTCCGCCTCGAGACCGTCCTGCAAGGTCGCCAGCCGCAGCTTGTCCAGCGCGTCCGAGGCGTTCGAGATCAGTTCCCGCAGGAAGATGTCCTTGTTCGAGTAGATCGAGTGGACCATCAGTTGCAGCAGCTGCCGGGCTTCGGCCTGGAACTCCAACGTCTCCATCGCATGTACTCCCATGATTTTCCGGACCGGTTCGCGTGCGCTCCAGATCGTATGACCCGGCCCTGCCGGTGCACCGGCCGAGGGCGTCGCGTCGGCTGTCAGAGTGACGAGAGCCAGGCCCGGGGCCCGCGATGCCGCACGCGTACCCCGGCCACGTCGACGGCGAACTTCACCAAACCCGGCAATTCGCTTGCGTACGGGCGGGAGCCGCGGCCGCCGCGAGCGGTGGAGGCGCCCACGGTCGGGTGTGTCGCGCTGCTGTGGGGAGGTGCGCCGGTGGGGGCGGCGGGAGTCCCCACAGCGCGGCGTGGCGCGGAGCGGTGCAGGCGGAGCAGGGCGACGGCGAGCGCGCCGTGGAACACGTCGCCCGCCCCGGCGGTGTCCACCGCGTCGACCGGCGGCACCTCGATCGCGCCGTCCGTCCCGCCGCTGAACCAGCGGACCGGTCCGGCCCCGTGCGTGACGATCACGTGCGGCGCGCCCGCCGCCGCAGCCGTGGCCGCGTCCCCGTCGAGCGGGGAAGGGGTGGTGACGGCGGCCGGGTGGCGGAACGCCGCCGAGCAGGCGACGATCTCGGCGCGGGGCAGCAGTTCGGCGAAGACCGGGCGCCACGTGCCCGCGTCGACCACCAGGTGGCGGGCCGTGCGGGCGGCTTCGGCCGCCAGCAGCGGATGGTGGCCGTCGACCAGGGTGACCTTGGCGGCGGGCAGCCCGCCGGGCGGGACGGGGACGGACACGCCGGCCGCGTTGCGGCTTACGATCGTGCGCTCGCCGGTCGCCTCGAGAACGGTGATCGCCGACACCGGCGGCGGGTCCGTCGTCGAGGGCGTGCAGTCGATGACGCGGACGCCGCAAGCGGTGAGATCGGCGCGCACCAGGTCGCCCAGCGGATGCGCGCCGATCGCCGTGACCAGGGTGACCTCCTCGCCGAGCGCGGCCACCGTGACCGCGGCGTTCGCCGCCGGGCCGCCCGCAGCGATCTCCATGCCGGTGGCCTGGGCCTTCTCGTCGGCGCCGGGAATCCGGTCGACGCGGTAGACGAGGTCCACCGTCGCCAGCCCCACGCAGAGGATCATGCCGGCGGCGCCCCGTCGGCGAGCGCCGCGAACTCCCGCAGCAACGGCGTCCGCCGCGCCGCCGTCCACGCCAGGACCACCCTGTTGCCGGCGATGTCGGACACCGGGATCCAGGTGACGTCCGGCCGGGTGTAGAAGCGCGCGGTGGACAGCGGCAGGATCGCCACACCGGCGCCGCTCGCCACGTGCTCGAGCTTCTCCTCGACCGACCGGGCCGGCACCGGCGCCGCCGCGACCGTCGCCACGTCCCGCCACTCCGGGACGGCCGCCGGATCCTGCAGCAGACGATCCGCGGCCAGGTCGGCGACGCGTACCGACTCCTTGCCGGCCAGCCGGTGCGCGACCGGCAGCACCACCACCCGCGGCTCGCTCATCACCGGCCGCACCGACAACCCGCGCGTGTCGACCGGCAGCCGCAGGTAACCGACGTCGGCCCGCCCGTCACGCAGCACCTCGACCTGGTCGTCCCACGTCGTGCGCAACACCTCCACGGTCAGCTCCGGATGCGCCGCCCGCCACCGCCGCACCACCTCGGTCACGATCAGCCCCGGCATGAACGCCACCACGAACCGGCCGGTCGCCGCGGCCACCCGCCGCTGCACCGCCTCCGCCGACGCCAGCAGCCCGGGCGCGTCGGCCAGCAGCCGCCGGCCCGCGTCGGTCAGCTCGGTCGCGCGCCGGTCCCGCCGGAACAGCTGCGCGTGCAGCTCGCTCTCCAGCGCCCGGATCTGCCGGGACAGCACCGGCTGCGCGATGTGCAGCTCGGCCGCCGCCCGCCCGAAGTGCAGGTGCCGGGCGACCGCCACGAAGTAGCGCAGCTTGCGCAGGTCGACGTCGATACCCTCAGGGTATTACAGGCGCCGGAACAGGTCTTGGACGCCACCGCTCCGCGAGGCGCAGCCTGGACGGCATGAACATCGAGAACCAGCGGGTGGTCGTCCTGGGCGGCACGTCCGGGATCGGGTACGCCGTGGCCGAGGCCGCCGTGGCCGCGGGCGCCGACGTCGTGGTCGTGTCGAGCAGCGCGAAACGGGTCCGCGACGCCGCCGAGCGCCTGGCCGCCACCGGCGTCGTCGCCGACCTGACCGATCCGCCCACGTCCCTCTTCGACGACATCGGCCCGTTCGACCACCTCGTCTACACCGCCGGCGAGGCGTTGTCGCTGATGCCGGTGGCCGAACTCGACCTCGCGCGGGCCCGGGACTTCTTCGGGCTGCGCTACTTCGGCGCGCTCGCCGCCGTCCGCGGGGCCCTGCCGGTGCTGCGGCCGGGCGGGTCGATCACCCTGACCACGGGTACGGCCGGGGACCGGCCCACCCCCGGATGGTCCGTCGCCGCGAGCATCTGCGGCGCGATGGACTCGCTGACCCGGGCTCTCGCGGTCGAGCTGGCGCCGTTACGGGTCAACGCGGTCAAACCGGGCGTCACGCGATCACCGATGTGGGGAACAGACAGCGAAATATCGGATTTCTATGACCAGACGGCGGCGTCGACGCCCCTGGGTCGTGTCGGGGAGGTCACCGACGCGGCCGACGCGTACCTGTATCTGATCGGTCAGCCGTTCACCACCGGCACGATCGTGACCGTCGACGGCGGCGCCACCCTGGGGTAACCCGGCCTCCACCGATCGGGTGGCAACCGTGTCGGCCTGGTGACTTCCCGGTACGGGCCGGTCCGCGGCGCGATCCACTGGCAGGGACGCCGACCACCTGACCGGGAGGGAACCGCCATGGCGACCACGATGCTGGTGACGCTGCTCGAGCCGGACGACGCCGCGGCGGTCCGGGACACCGGGGTGGAGGTGCTGGCCGAGTATCCCGACTCGCTGCTGGTCCGCGCCACCGACGACCAGCTCGGCGCGCTGACCGGCCGCGGCGTCGAGACCACCGTCCTGCCGGACCGGGCCACCCAGGTCGCCGGCGCGTCGTTCGCGTTCGCCGACGCGGTCCGCGCCCAGGACGCGGCGCCGGTCGAGCAGCGGCCCGGCCGCACCGCCTACTACCTGCTGAAGCTGGCCGGCCCGGCTGCGCCGGAGTGGCTGGCCTCGGTGCGGTCGCTGGGCGCCACCGTGCTGGACAGCCTGCCCGGCTTCACCCTGCTCGTCGGAGTGCTGCCGGAGCGGGCGCAGGCGCTGGCGGCGCTGCCGTTCGTCCACGACCTCACCCCGTACCGACCGGCCATGAAGGTCTCCCCGAAGCTGCGCCGCGGCGTGCCCCGCGATCTCGGCGCGGCCGAGCTGACCGGGCTGTCCGAGAAGGACCTGGCCGGCGACCGGTCGCAGCGGGTCGAGGTCACCGTCTTCCCCGGCGAGAGCGTCGAGGACGTGGCCGCCCGGGTCCGGGCCGCGCACGGCACCGTGCTGTCCACCGCCGCGCGGACCGTGGTGGCCCAGGCCGGCCCGGCGCTGGTCGCCGAGCTGGCCGCCACCCAGGGAGTGCAGGCCGTGCTGCCGTTCGCCTTCGCCGAGCTGCACAACGACCGGGCCCTCGCGGTCATGCGCGTGCCGACCGATCACGGGTTCGGCGGCCGCACCTGCACCGGCCACGGCCAGATCGTCGGGATCGCCGACTCGGGACTGGACAGCGGCGACCCGGACCACATCCACCCGGACATCCGGGGCCGGATCCACGGCCTGACCAGCCTGCCGACCCGGGCCGCGCTGGCGCCGTTCCTGACCGACCCGGCCGGCCACGACGACGGGCCGGTCGACGACGGGTCCGGGCACGGCACCCACGTCACCGGGTCGGTGCTCGGCGACGGCGCCGCGGCCAAGGCCATCGGCTCGCCGTTCGTGCCGGCCGGCGCCGCGCCCGAGGCGCGGGTGTACTTCCAGTCGATCGGCCAGCAGGTGCACTGGAAGACCGCGGAGCAGCTGATCGCCGAGGGGGTCGACGTGGACCCGGCCGACTGGCCGCCGCCGTCCGACGGGCTGTACGGGCTGCCCGACGACCTCAGCGACCTGTTCACCCCGGCCTACGCGAGCGGCGCCCGCATCCACACCAACTCGTGGGGCGCCCCGAACGCCGGGGTCTACAACGCGCAGGCCCGCGCGGTCGACCGATTCCTGTGGACGCACCCCGACATGCTGATCCTCTTCTCGGCCGGCAACGACGGGCAGGACGCCGACGGCGACGGCATGGTCGACCCGGACTCGATCGGCACGCCGGCCACCGCGAAGAACTGCCTGACCGTCGGGGCCAGCGAGAACAACCGCTCGCACGACTCGACCCCGGCCCCGGGCGTCGACCTCGACTGGAGCCAGACGGCGACGTTCCCCCGGATGGCCGCGGCCGGGCACGTGTCGGACAACGTGGACGGGATGGCCGAGTTCTCGTCGCGCGGTCCCACCGACGACGGCCGGATCAAGCCGGACGTGGTCGCGCCCGGCACCAACGTGCTGTCCCTGCTGTCCTCGGGCCTGCCGGCGGACGCGGATCCGCTGTGGGGCCGGCTGCCGGAGGGCCACGACCTGCGCGACCTGTACTGCTGGAGCGGCGGGACCAGCATGGCGACCCCGCTGGTGGCCGGCGCGGCCGCGCTGGTCCGCGAATACCTGCAGACCGGCGGCCACCAGCCGTCGGGCGCGCTGATCAAGGCGGTGCTGATCAACGGCGCGGCGCCGATGGCCGGGCAGTTCCCCGGCGAGATCCCGCCCGGGCCGAACTCGGTGAGCGGTTTCGGCCGGGTGGACGTCACCGCCGCGCTCGACGGGCTGCGCCACGAGCAGGGCACCGTCACCACCGGCCAGCTCCGGCGCTTCACCGTCGAGGCCGCCGGAGCGGGCACGCCGCTGAAGGTCACGCTGGTGTGGACCGACGCGCCCGCGCTGGAGGGCGTCGGCTCCCTGGTGAACCAGCTCTACCTACAGGTGCAGGCGCCGGACGGCACCGTCCTCGACGGCGACACCACAGCGTTCCCGATCGCCACCAACAACGTCCAACAGGTCACGATCGCCACGCCCGTCGCCGGCACCTACACCGTGCGGGTGCGCGGCGTGTCGGTCACCGAGCGCGCGCCCGGCACCGCGGCCGACCGGCCCCGCCAGCCGTTCGCGCTGGTCATGTCCGGGATGGCCGCTTAGTCGGCGAGGTTGCGCAGGAAGACCCCGATGTTGCGGAACACCTCGGCGATCCCGTCGCCCAGGCCGCGGGCGATGTCCGCGGCCGGGCCCGGGTTCGTTCCGATGTAGAAGATGAGCAGGATGAGCAGGATCCAGCCGAGCGCCTTCTTCATCTGACCGGCTCCTTCCACGACCCGGCGTGTGGGCTACATGATCGTGGCATGCCCGCGCACGTCTTCGGCGTTGATTCACCCGCGCGGCGAAGTGTCGAACATCCGGCGCGTGTTCGTCCAGCACACCGCGCGTAGCCAGTCGTCGCCCAGGTCGAGGCGCGCGAGCGACTCCAGCTGGTGCGCGTACGGGTAGGGGATGTTCGGGAAGTCGCTGCCCAGCAGCACTTTCCCGGCGAGGCCGAGCTCGCGCAGCCGGGGCCGTAGGGCGGGCGGGAAGGGCGCGGCGGCCTCGAAGAAGTCGGTGAACGCCATGGTCGTGTCCAGCCGGACCCGTTCGTGGCGTTCGGCCATGGCCAGGAAGTCCTCGTACTCGGGGGCGCCGGCGTGCGCGATCACCAGGGCCAGCCGGGGGTGCCGGGCGAGCACCTCGCCGATCGGCGCCGGACCGGTGAATCCCGCCGCGACCGGCCCCGATCCGGCATGCACCACCACCGGCGTCCCGGTCTCGGCGAGCAGCCCCCACACCTCGTCCAGCTCGGCCGCGCGTGGATCGAAGCCGCCGACCTGCAGGTGCAGCTTGAAGATCAACGCCCCGCGATCAAGAGCCTTCCTGGTGTACGGGACCACGCCGCTCTCCGGGTAGAACGTGGCACTCGGCAAGCACCCTTCGGTGCGCGCCGCGAAATCCAGGGTCCAGTCGTTGAGGTCGGCGGCCATCTGCGGCCGATGCGCGTAGGCGAGCGCGGAGAACGTCCGTACGGAAAGCCCTTGAAGGATCTTGACCCGCTCCGCCTCGGTGCCGCGGTAGGTGATCGGCCACGCGCGGCCGATCAGCGGCCCGGCCTCGTCGAAGTGCGCCCAGACGCGGCGCTGCATCCGCTCGGGCAGGAAGTGGGTGTGCACGTCGGCCAGGCCCGGCAGCCCGAGCGCGGCGAGGAACGCGGGGACGTCGTCGTCGATCACCCCGCCATCATAGGACTTGACAGTGACTATGAACTGATAGCTACTGTCAAAACATGGTTACTTCCACATCCCGCTGGTTCGCGCTCGCCGCCCTCGCGCTGAGCACCCTCGCGGTCGGCCTGGACACCACGGTGCTCAGCGTCGCCCTGCCCACGCTCGCCCGGGACCTGCACGCGTCCACCGGCGACCTCCAGTGGTTCACCACCGCCTACCTGCTCGTTCTCGCCGCCGTGCTGCTGCCCGCCGGCATGCTCGGCGACCGGATCGGCCGCAAGAGGATGCTGACCGGCGCGCTGCTGCTGTTCGGCGGCGCGTCGGCGGCCTGCGCCTACGCGCAGACCTCCGGCCAGCTCATCGCGGCCCGCGTCGTCCTCGGTCTGGGCGCCGCGGTGATCATGCCGCTGTCCGGGGCCGTGCTGACCGTGCTCTTCGACGCCCGCGAGCGCACCCGCGCGATGGGCGTCTGGGTCACCGCCAGCGCATTGGGCATCCCGCTCGGCCCGCTGCTGGGCGGCTGGCTGCTGGACAACTTCTGGTGGGGCTCGGTCTTCCTGATCAACGTGCCGGTGGTCGTCGCGGGGGTGACCGCCGTCGTGCTCTGGCTGCCCGAGTCGCACGGCGAGCGCGGCCGGCGGTTCGACCCGCTCGGCGTGGTCCTCTCCACGGCGGGCCTGGTCGCCGTCACGTACGGGATCATCGAGGCCGGCGACCGCGGCTGGACCGACGCCCGTTCCCTGGCCACCCTGATCGCCGGGGTTCTCCTGCTGGGCGCGTTCGCCGGGTGGCAGCGCCGCACGCCCGCCCCGCTGGTCGACCTGGAGCTGTTCCGGTCGCGGCAGTTCACCGGCGGCGCGCTGCTCGCCACCGTGGCCAGCTTCGCGATGCTCGGCCTGCTTTTCTCGCTGCCGCAATTGTTCTCCGCGGTGGGCGGGCACGACGCGTTCGGCTCCGGGCTGCGGCTGCTGCCGGTGATCGGCGGCCTGATGGCCGGCGCGCGGGCGTCCGAGCGGCTGGCCCGGCGGATCGGCACGCGCGGGGTCATCGCCTCCGGGCTGGCGCTGATCGCGGCGGCGTCGTTCGCCGGGGCCACCACGGACGTCTCCTCGGGGTACGGGTTCGTCGCGGTCTGGATCACGCTGAGCGGTCTCGGGCTCGGCCTCACGCTGCCGCCGTCGATGGACGCGGCGCTGGGCGCGCTGACCCCGGCGCGCAGCGGCATCGGCAACGCGCTGCTGCAGGCCATGCGGCAGGTCGGCGGCGCGATCGGGGTGGCCGTGCTGGGCACGGTGCTGAACTCCGCGTACCGCTCCGCTCTGCCGGGCGCCGCGCCGCCGCAGGCCCGCGACGGGGTTGCTTCCGGCGTCGCGTCGTCGGCCGATCCGGGGATGCTGCACGCGGTGCAGGCGGCGTTCACCCACGGGATGGACGTGTCGCTGGTGGTCGCGGGCGCGGTCGCGCTGGCCGGCGCGGTGCTGGCGCTGGTGCTGATGCCGGGCCGCTCGCCCTTGGTCCCCCAGGCGCGGGTGCTGGCAGAATCGGGTGCATGACCTCGACGATCGGCGCGTCCGGACTGCGGGAGCGGAAGAAGGCCAAGACCCGGGCGGCCATCCGTGAGTCGGCGATGCGGTTGTTCGAGGAGCAGGGGTACGCGTCGACGACGGTCGAGCAGATCGCCGAGGAGGCCGAGGTCTCGCCGAGCACCTTCTTCCGGTACTTCCCGACGAAGGAGGACGTGGTCCTCACCGACGACTACGACCCGCTGATCGTCGCGGCCATCCGCCGGCAGCCCTCCTCGGTCCATCCGATCGACGCGGTCATCGCGGCCATGCGCGAGGTCTTCGGCGCGATGACCGCCGAGGATCTCGCGGCCGAGCAGCGCCGGCAGCGGCTCTTCCAGGCGGTGCCGGAGCTGCGGGCCCGGGTCCTGCAGCAGACCGTGTCGATCGTCGCGATGTTCGGCGAGGTGATCGCCGAGCGGCAGGGCCTGCCGGCGGACGACCTGTCCTGCCGGGTGATGGCCGGGGCCGTGGTCGGGGTGGTGCTGGCGGTGACGCCGTACGGTCAGAGCGGTTACGAGTTCCAGGACCTGGAGAGGGTCGAGGTCGCGTTGCGCCTGCTGCGCGACGGCCTGCCGCTCGGCTAGACCCACCGCTTCGCGACCGTCCGCGCCTCGGCGTGGGCGGCCCGGCGACCGGCGTCGGCGTCCGCGGTCGCCAGGTTCGGGCGGAAGTGGATCGACGTGATGTCGGTGATCCCGGTCCAGCGCAGCCAGTCCTCGAAGTACGGCTGCTGGAAGTCGTTGCCGAACGCCGGGCCGCGGCCCGGGCCGTAGACCGCGCTCGTGTAGATCACGGCCGCCCTCTTGCCGGTCAGCAGGCCCCGGTACCCGGTGGCCGGGTCGAAGCCGAACACCATGCCGGGCTGGCTCACCACGTCGATGAACTGCTTGAGCACGTACGGGACACCGGCGTTCCACATCGGGACGCTGAACAGGTAGTGGTCGGCGGCGTCGAAGCGCTCGAAGGTGGCACGGGCGGCCGCCCAGGCGCCGGCGGCGGCGCCGCTCGGCTGCTCGCCGGCGAAGATCGCCATCTTGGCCGCGGCGGCGTCCGGCCCGAACGCCGGCAGCGTGCCGTCCCACAGGTCGAACTCGTCGATCGGCAGGTCGGCCGGGAGCGCGCCGAGGAACGTCGCGGCGATCGCCCGGGACTCCGACCGGGACCCGCGCGGCGAGGCGGAGATGTGCAGCAGCTTCGACATGGTGACCTCCTGGATTGAGAAGTGCGTGCGCACGCACATTCTTACTCCGATGTGTGCGCACGCACAAGAGTTGGCTAGGCTCCGGTGATGAGCGACACCGACACGGCCGCCTGGGCCGGCCTGCTGCGCGTCCACGCCGCCCTCGTCCCGCTGCTCGACCGGGAACTGCAGGCCGCCTGCGGACTGCCGCTGACCTGGTACGACGTGCTGCTGGAACTGAACTCGGCCCCGCAGCGGCGGCTGAGCATGGGCGAACTGGGCCGGGCCGCCGTGGTCAGCCGCACCCGGGTCAGCCGGGTGGTCGACGCGCTCGAGGCGGCCGGACTGGTCGGGCGCGAGGCCAACCCGGACGACCGGCGCTCGGCGTACGCGACGATCACACCGGCCGGGCGGGCGCGGCTGCGCGAGGCGGCCCCGGTCTATCTGGGCGGGATCCAGCGGCATTTCACCTCGCGAATGTCGGCGGACGAGTCTCGTACGGTCGCGGAAGCGCTCGAGAAAGTCCTGGCCGCGCTGGGTTCGTGAGGAAGATTGAAAATCTGTCGCGTTGGGTAACGCGCGCGCATGATTGCACTTGCCGCCGAGGCCATCACCGACGCCGGAACCGGACAACTCGTTCTCGCGGCGGTGCTCGGCATCGTCGTGGTCATCCTGCTCATCGCCTGGGCGAAGTGGCATCCGTTCCTGGCGCTGATCCTCGGCTCGGCGGTGCTCGGCCTGGTGGCCGGCGCCTCCCCGGGCGACACCGTCACGTCGTTCACCACCGGCCTGGGCAGCACGGTCGGCAGTGTCGGCCTGCTGATCGCGCTCGGCTCGATGATCGGCGCGCTGCTCGCCGAATCGGGCGGCGCCGACGGCATCGTGAACCGGATCGTCAACAGCGTGAGCGGCTCGGCGCTGCCGTGGGCGCTGGCCGGGGTCGCCGCGCTGATCGGCCTGCCGCTGTTCTTCGAGGTCGGGGTGGTGCTGCTGGTGCCGATCGTGCTGCTGGTGGCGCGGCACACCAACATCGGGCTGCTGC
Organism: uncultured Actinoplanes sp.; assembly: GCF_934643405.1. Classification (GTDB taxonomy): domain Bacteria; phylum Actinomycetota; class Actinomycetes; order Mycobacteriales; family Micromonosporaceae; genus Actinoplanes. Next base: position 9,168 of record NZ_CAKUCL010000118.1, on the reverse strand, counting down.
GCGTCGGCATCCCGGCGCTGGCCGGCCTGTCGGTGCTGCACGGTCTGGTGCCGCCGCACCCGGGGCCGCTGGTGGCGATCGCCAGCCTCAACGCCGACCTGGGGCTGACGCTGCTGTTCGGTCTGATCTGCGCGATCCCGACGGTGATCGTCGCGGGTCCGGTGTTCGGCAACTGGATCGCCAAGCGGGTGCCGCTGGCGGTGCCGACCCTGCTGGCCCCGGCGGCGGTCGGCGCAGGCTCGGGCTCCTCCACCTCCTCGGGCTCCTCGGGGTCCTCCACCTCCTCCGGGGGCTCCGCCTCCTACTCCGACGCCGGCCCCGGCGGCGAGGCGCCCGGCACCGAGGACGTCGACCGCCCCGGTGAACCGGCCGCCCGGTCGGTGTCGCGCAACCCCGGCTTCTGGCCGGCCGTGCTGACCGTGCTGCTGCCGATCGTGCTCATGCTCGCCCGCGGCATCGGCGAACTGGTCGCGGACAAGGGCAACAACGTGCGCGACGCGCTCGACGTGCTCGGCAACCCGCCGGTCGCGCTGCTGCTGGGCGTGCTGCTGGCGATGTGGAGCCTCGGCCACCGGGCCGGCTTCGACCGCCGTCAGACCTCCGCCGTGCTCGGCGGCTCGCTGCCCCCGATCGCCGGCATCCTGCTGATCGTCGCCGCGGGCGGTGGCTTCAAGCAGGTGCTGGTCGACGCCGGCGTGGGCAACGTGGTCGCCGACGCCGCGAAGGACGCCAACATCAACGCGCTGGTGCTCGGCTTCCTCGTCGCGGTCGGCATCCGCGTCGCCACCGGCTCGGCCACCGTCGCCACCATCACCGCGGCGGGCATCGTGGCGCCGCTCGCGGCCGACCTGGACAAGCCGACCGTGTCGTTGCTGGCGTTGGCGATTGGCGCCGGCTCCCTGTTCTTCTCGCACGTGAACGACGCCGGCTTCTGGCTGGTCAAGGAGTACTTCGGGATGACCGTCGGCCAGACCATCAAGACCTGGTCGATCATGGAAACGATCATCTCGGTGGTGGGCTTCGCCTGCGTGATGATCCTCAATCTGATCGTCTGACCCGGGCTGCCTACGGGTGAGGCGCCGACCCGGGAGCTCGCGTGGGCGTGGCGCTGTCGACGGGTGTGGTGTTGAGCAGGGGCCATCAGCCGGCGTGGCGCTGACCCGGGGGTTGCTGGCGGGCGCGGCGCCGACGCGGGGGCTGTCGGCTAAGGGATTGGCTTACCGGGGCTGTCGGCGGAGCTGGCGCTGACGCGGGGGCTGTCAGCCAAGCGAAATGCGCTGCCCGGGGGTTACTGCCGGACGTGGTGCTGACCTGGGGGTTGTCAGCCAAGCGAAATTCGCTTATCCGGGGGCTGCCGGTGGGGGTGGCGCTGACCTGGCGCTGTCGGAGGGCCCTGACCCGAGGGCTGTCAAGGGGAATGCGCTGCCCCGCGGCTGCTGCCGAACGTGGCACTGCGCAGGGGGCTGCTCGCGTGGTGTTGACCCATGAGGCTCCTGGCGGGTGTAGCGCTGACCGGGAGGGCTGCCGCGGGTGATGGCGTTGACGCGGAGCTGCCGGTGGGTGTGGCGTTGACTCGGGGGCTGCCGGCGGGCGAGGCGCTGCTCCGGGCGCTGCGGGCGGGCGACGCGCCCGTCACACGACAACAACCGCGAAGCCGCGGATCCTTGGCACGCGTGCGTCGCGAGCAAAGGATCCGCGGCTCGTGGCGTCATATGCCAAAAATTATTAATCGGGTCGGGCCGCCCACCGAAGATCGTTAACGGCGACCTCCGCACGGTTCGACGAAGATCGTATACAGGACCGTAGGACAGGGCGCCCCACCTGCGTGCGAAGGTGTAGTTTGCAGTCTGCCGGGTCGCTGTCCGATGCCTGCAATCTGCTGGCCGTCACATTGCTGCCCGGCTTCTCGCATTCAATGTCTCTTACGAGAGGGCCTGACATGCTTCAGTGCCGATGCTGGTCAGCTAAAAGTACGGCAGCAGACCGGTACACTCCACACTGCAGGTTCCAATCTGCTATCCAGCAGTTCGCCGGTTGTGCCGCGAGGGAGATGATCGGGAATGGCTGAATCCTTGGACCCGACGGTCCAGCGGTTAGCCTTGCGGCTGCAACTCCGGAAGATCCGCATCGATGCGGACCTCAAGCAGAAGGACGTCGCCGCCCAGCTGGACTGGTCGCCCTCCAAGCTTCTTCGCATCGAGAGCGGCGAGAACAGCATCAGCACCACCGATCTCCAAGCTCTTCTGGCGGTCTACAAGGTCACCGATCCGCGCAAGAAGGACGAGCTCATCCGACTGGCGAAAGAGAGTCGCCGGCAGGTGGCAAGTGCGTACGACGACGTGTTGAGCAAGGAAGTCCTGCTCTTGCAGCGTTATGAGAAGTCGGCATCGATCATCCGGCAGTACGAGCCCTCCATCATTCCCGGTCTTCTGCAGACCAGGGAGTATGCCGAAACCATGCTTCGTCTCTACGCCTCGCCGGACGACTCCGAAAGGGACATCCAGCGGCGCATCGAAGCTCGTCTTGAACGGCAGGAACTGCTCGAACGCAGTAACCCACCGGAGATGTTCTTCATCTTGGACGAGGCCGCCGTCTGGCGCCGGATCGGACAGGAGTCCGGCCGGTCCGTGATGGGTCCGCAGCTCGAACACCTCAAGAAGGTCAACCAGAACGAGCGGGTCAGCATTCAGATCATGCGGTTCTCGGCGGGTGGCTACCAGGCGATGCGTGGGCCATTCGTGGTGATCGAGTTCGCCGAGGCGTCACTGAATGATCTTCTTTATCTGGAAAGCGTCAACGGTGAGTACGTGAAGCAGGAAGAGCCGTCGGAGACGCGACCCTACCTGGAGCAGTTCTGGGACCTCGAGCCCAAGGCAACGAAGAAGGAAGAGCTGAACGACTTCCTCGACGGCGTGCTCAGCGTCATGGCCGGCGGGAACGCATCAACGGATGGTACGGGCACGAACTAGCAAGCCATAGCGAACGGCCCCTCATCGACCTTTCGGGGGTGGCAAGTGGACGCGCCAGTTCTCATCGCCGAGACCGCGATGCTCCACGTTCCGCTGCGTCGATGGGGGTCGTCCGCCGAACGGCCGGTGATCGGTCATGCCTAGCCCTCGGCGTCCCCGCGGCCAGCCCCCCGAAGAACGCGACGAATTGCCGCGGGGTCTGTGGGAGTTCTTGGCGTTCGCGCTCCGGTTGATCGTCGAGAAGGTACTGGGCGACTGGAACAAGACCGTTCAATTGTTGTTCCTGGCGCTCGTGCCCCTTCTGGTCTTCGGTGGCGCCGGCCGGGTGGCCGCCGAAATCAACCTGGACACGCGGAGCCTCGGGATCATCGGCGGGTGCGCAGTCACCGCCGCGGCTGGGGTGCCGGCCACCCTCGGGGTCATCCGCCGCATACGCCGGCGGCGTCAGATCAGTGCCGGCGACGCCGAACCTCCGCAAAGCGGTGCCAGGCCTCGTTCAGGTGACGAAACGCCGAAAGCAGAAGGAGAATGACCGTCGGGCCTGCGACGAAGGCAATGATCAATGCAAGCACGGCTCGGACGAGGCCCAGGTTGTCCGGGTCGCCGTGCCACACCAGGGGAGCCAGAACCTGACCGGCTCCGAACGCGAGAACGCCGACTGCCGCCAGTGAAGCGACCGCGAACACTGTCGCGGCTCGCGAGCCGTCCCACACCTCGGCGGCTTCCTTGGCTGGCACCGGGGCCCTCTGTGGTGGCACCGCTCCTCCTCGGCTATCGCCGGCGCCGCGGTGAGGTCGCGACCGGCAGGATGGGTCGGGCGTGCGTCAATTCTGCCCCATAACGAGCCTGCGCGGGTTCATCCGGTCGGGCCGGTGGAGGGGATCCCACCGGGCGCAGTGGTGTTGATCTATATGTTTTCTTAAAATGGCCCTGTCTGCCCAATCACCTTTGTGAGATGCGAGGCAGGCGTTTCTTGATCGCTCAAGGCCGCGGCACGGTTCTCCGACATCGATGACGGTCGGCTTCGCCGATCGGCTGATTACCGCGAGGAGGGCATGTGGCAGGTAATCCGGACAACCTCACTGGCTGGAAGAAGAGTTCGAGAAGCGCGCAGGGAAACTGCGTAGAGGTCAACCTCGATGGCGAGGACGTTCTGATCAGGGACACCAAAGATCGACAAGGCCCGGTGATCGCGGTGTCGAAGGACGCGTGGCAGGCGTTCCTCGACGGCATCATCGACGGGGAATTCGACCGGCCCTGACGCGTCGTCGGGTATCCGACATGCCAGATGTCCGCTCCGGGGGATGCGGTGTCGATCTCCGGCGCGGGCGTTTTTGTGCGGTGACAGGTCAGTCGCAGTGGCCGTCCAGGTTCTGGCTCACCGTTTCGAACGGGCCCTTCACGTACGCGCGGGGGTCGCTCTGCGTCGCGCCCTCGGTGAGTGACGCGCTGATCGTGGCCAAGGCCTGCTTCAAGCCGGTGTCGGTGGTCCGCGCGGCCTCGGCATCCACCTTGGCGGCCATGTCGGTGAAGGTCCGGTGCATGCCGGCGACGGCCTCGTCGCCGGACTTGGCCGAGTCGAGGGCCAGGCGGACGGCGCCGTCGGTGAGGACCTTGTACACCGCGCTGCAGACGTATTTCGGGACGCCGGCCGACTCCGACGGGGTGGGGGCGATGCTGATCGGCACCGGGACCGCGTCGGGGCTGATCTCGATCGAGCAGCCGGCCGTCAGCGCGGCGGCGGCCAGGACCGAAGCGGCCAGGACGGTGTGACGGCGGAGTCGCACGGCATTCCCCCTCATCGATCACGGCGTACGCGGACAGCATAGTTACCGGTGGGTCGGGTCGCCCTCGCGGTGGGGATCGCCACCCGTTCGCCGCCGCATCCTCGCGCCGAGCGCGTAGTTAACGAGCAATGTGCGCTACATCGGAAAAAGTGCGATACGCCGGACAGTGAGCGTCGCCGTGGCCACCGCGGTGGTCGCCGTCGGCGGCGCGGCCCTCGCCGAGGTCGTCACCGGCGACCCGGTCACGTCCCCGTCGTTCAACGGGCCGGTCTACGCGGTCGCCTACCTCGGGGACACCGTCTACGTCGGAGGCAGCTTCACCCGCGCGATCGTGCGCGGGAAGAACGTGGTCCGCAACCGCCTCGCCGCCTTCCACGCCCGCACCGGCGAGCTGCTCGACTGGTCGCCGGCCGCGGACGCGAACGTCAAGGCCCTGGCCGTCGGCGGCGACGTCGTCTACGCGGCCGGCGACTTCGACCGGATCAACGGCGAGGCCCGCGACAAGATCGCCGGGATCGGGGCGACCAGCGGGCTGCCCACCTCGCTGCGGCACTCGGTGACCGGGCAGCCCGCGGCGCTCGCCACCGGCAACGGCCGGTTGTACGTCGGCGGGCGGCTCACCGCGATCGACGGCGTGCCCCGGGCGAACCTGGCCGCCTTCACCCTCAGCACCGGCGCCCTCGACCCGTGGGCGCCCACCACGGACGACGCGGTGAGCGCGCTCGCCGCCACCAACGACCGGGTCTACATCGGCGGGCGGTTCCACCGGACCAACTCGGTCAGCTCCACGTGGCGACTGTCCGCGGTGGACCCGGCCACCGGCGTCCTGGACCGGAATTTCGTCCCGAAGCCGGTGTCGCAGGTGTTCGCCCTCGCGACCGACCAGAACGGCGTCTACGCGGCACTGGGCGGGCAGGGCGGCCGGGCGGTCGCGTACACGCCGGCCGGGGCGACCCGCTGGACCCGCGTGTTCGACGGCGACGCGCAGGCGGTCGCGGTGCTCGACGGCACCGTGTACGTGGGCGGGCACTTCGACAAGGCCTGCACCACCACGAACAACGGCGTCAAGGGTGTCTGCACGGACGGCTCGGTCGCCCGCGGCAAGCTCGCCGCCGTGGACGGCCAGGGCAACCTGCTCGACTGGGCGCCGCAGGCGAACGGCGTGGTCGGCACGCGGCAGCTCGCGACCAGTCCCGCGCTCGGCGCGATCAGCGCGGTCGGTGACTTCACCACGGTCGGCGCGGTCAGCCGGAAACGGTACGTCGCGTTCAACGGTGTCACGCCACGTGAGGAGGCCACCCCGGCCGCCGGCACCGGCTACGTGGCGTCGTACAACTTCGACACCACGATCGCCGACGGCACCTTCGACGACGGCTCCGGGCACGGCCACCTGCTGCGCACGGTGACGCGCAACGGCGGCGCGATCAAGATGACCCCGCACGGTACGGGTCAGGCGCTCACCTTCCCGCCGAAGTGCACCGGCGCGACATGCCCGCGGCTGGTGCTCCAGGCGGCGGACACCCCGGACCTCAACCCGGGGGCGAAGCCGTTGCGCTACGGCGCCGGCGTGCTGCTGAGCCCGGCCGAGACCGCGAGCGGCGAGAACGTGCTGCAGAAGGGCTACTCGACCGGCGGCGGGCAGTACAAGCTGCAGGTCGACGGCGTCTCCGGCAAGCCGAGCTGCGGCATGAGCGACGTCAAGGACCCGGCGATCCACGTGGTGCGCAGCCGCACGTCCATCGCCGACGGCACCTGGCACACCGTCGAGTGCCGCCGGACCGGGCCGACCCTGGCCATCGCGGTGGACGACCAGGTGCAGGCGAGCACGGCCATCCCGCAGACGTTGTCGGTGGACACGCCCCAGCCGTTCAGCATCGGCGGCAAGGGGACGGGCGAGAACAACGACCAGTTCCACGGGAGCGTCGACGACGTCTGGATCCACATCGGCTGACTCAGAAGGCCATCGCCGGCGGCGCGGCTGCCCTCCCCGGACGGTAGTCGCGCCAGGCGGCGGCGAGGCGGCGTACGGCCTCGGTCAGTTCCGCGGGCGGGGCGATGAAGTGGATGCGCAGGTGGTCCCGGCTGCCGCCGGCGGCGTCCAGGCCGCTGCCCGGCAGCACGGCCACACCGTGGCGCAGGGCCTGCTGAGCGAACGAGCCGCCGTCGCCCCGGGGCAGCCGCACCCAGAGGGTCTGGCCGCCGCGCACCGCGGGGACGGACCAGCCGGGCAGGTGACGGGCGAGCTCGGCGCGCAGGTGGTCGTGCCGGGCGCGGCGCTGCACCGCGCCGCGGCGGGCGATCGGCGCCAGCCGGGGGAGCAGGTGGGCGGTGGCCAGCTGGGCGGGGACGTCGCCGCCCAGATCATGCACGGCCCGCAGCCGCGCCAGCCGGGTGATCACCGGGACCGGGGCGCGCACCCAGCCGACGCGCAGGCCGCCCCAGACCACCTTGCTCAGCGAGCCGACGCCGATCACCCGGTCGCCGGTCATCGGCGGCCCGGGCATCTCGCCGGGGAAGCCCAGGTCGGTGTGCACCTCGTCGTCGATCAGCAGGACACCGGAGCGGACCAGCCTGCGGCGGTCCGGATCCGGCAGAACGGTCCCGGTGGGGTTGTGAAAGTTCCCGATCACGTACGCGACACCGGGGCCCGGGGTCAGCCCGGCCAGACCGACCGGAAGGCCGTCGAGGATCGCACCCTCCTCGCGGAACGCCTCCAACGCGCCGGGATAGGTGGGGGTCTCCACGGCGATGTGGTCCCCCGGCCGTACGAAAGCTCTGGCCAGAAGTGACAACGCCTGCTGGGCGCCGGTGGTGATCAGAATCTGGTCGGGCGTGGTGGGGGCGCCGCGCTCGGTGTAGCGGGCGGCGACGGCGCTGCGGAGGCGCGGATGGCCCATCGGGTGGTAGCCCATGCCGCCGAGCCCGGGGAGCGTCGCGGTGTAGGCCTCGGCGACCTCGGGCGGCGGGGCGTCGGGGGCGGCGCAGGCGAGCAGGATGACCCCGTCACGCGGCTCCATGAGATGCAGGAACGCCGGAGCGTCGGTGGTCGGGCGCGGCTGCGGCGCACCCCCGCCGGCCACCCGGGTGCCGCTGCCCTGGCGGCGGACTATCCGGCCCTCGGCGGTGAGCAGGTCGTAGGCGGTGACGATCGTGCTGCGGCCCACCGCGAGCGCGGCCGCCAGGGCGCGGTCGGGCGGCAGCGGAGAACCCGGCGGCAGGTCGCCGTCGTCGATCAGGCGGCGGATGCGGGCGGCCAGGAGCACGGGGAGCGGGCCGCGGCCGCAGGACCAGCGGCCGAGCCGATCGGCGAGCTCGATTGGTCTCATCGGCAAACCAATCTAGCGGCAATTGGCCCTGCCGCGGGCGTCCCGGCCCGCCCAGGATGAGGCCATGATGTCGCTGCTCGACCAGACGTGCCGGTTCGATCTCGCGGAGAGCACGGTGGCGCCCTTGCGCCTGTCCGATCTCCCGGCGCTGCCGCCCGATCTGACGCTCGGTTACGGGACGCCGGCCGGTGACGCCTCGCTGCGGCAACTGATCGCCGAGCGTTGCGGGGTGGGCCCGGACCAGGTGATCGTCACGGTGGGCGCGGTCGAGGCCATGTCGCTGGTCGCGCACGTCGTGGGCGGGCCGGTGCTGCTGGTGACGCCGTGCTTCCCGCCGGCCCGGTCGCTGCCGGAGAGCCTCGGGCTGGCGGTGGACACGCTGCCGCTGTCGTTCGACGAGGGATACCGGATGCGGCCGGTATCCGTCACCGGGCCGTCGCCGCGGCTCGTCTCGCTGGCCTCGCCGCAGAATCCGGCCGGGGTGCGGTTCACCGACGAGGAACTGCGGGCGGTGCTCGCCGCCGCGCCCGATGCGGTCGTGCTGGTGGACGAGACGTACCGGGAGAGCACCTATGGTGGCGCCGAGCCGCGGCCGTCGGCAGCGGCGATGTCGTCGCGCGTCGTCACGTGCTCGTCACTGTCCAAGGCGTACGGTGCCGCCGGTCTTCGTCTCGGGTGGTTGACCTGTACGGACCCGGCGCTCTACGAGCAGCTGCGGGCGGCCAAGTTCCGCACGACGATCGCGTCGTCGACGGTCGACCAGGCGCTGGGGGCCGCGGTGTTGCGGGCGGGGCGGTCGATCCGCGAGCCGCGGGCGCGGCGGCTGCGCGAGGCGCTGGACGAGCTGGTGGCGTGGGCATCGGTCAACGGGGCCGAGATCGTGCCGCCCGACGCCGGTGCGCTGTGCTGCGTGCGGCTGCCGGTCGGCGCCGGGTTCGGGGAGCGGCTGGCCGCCCTCGAGACCCGCCTGGCGCCGGGCTCGTGGTTCGGCGAGGACGACCGCGTGTTCCGCCTCGGCTTCGGCCACCTGTCCCCGGCGGATTTCACCGTGGCCTTGCAGCGGCTGGCGCGGGCGCTGGCAGGATA
>NZ_CAKUCL010000117.1 GCF_934643405.1 uncultured Actinoplanes sp. | reverse complement strand
TCTAGAACAGCCGCAGCGCCACGGCGACCACCGAGCCCACCGTGTAGGTGATCACCGTGTAGAGGGTCACCGGATGGCGCAGCGGCTCCCGGCGCACCGGTATCGCCATGGCGAGGCTGAACACCATCGTGACGAGCGCGAACACCAGCCCGACGAGCACGGTGTCGAACGCGGCGTACGCCACGACGGTCGCCGCGAAGACGACCGCGTTGACGGACAGGAGCGCGACGTCGCGGCGCCCGAACGTCGACGAGGGCTGGAGGCGCTCGGCGATCAGCAACGAGGCGGTCATCAGGAAGGCGCCCACGAAGAACAGGATGTTGCCCGTGTAGAAGTCGTCGACGAACAGGCTGTCGCAGAGCGAGCCGCCGCACCGCGACTGCAGCAGATACGACGCGAGCTCGTGCAGTCCTTCCCCGGCCCCGTACAGGTAGGTGCCGGCGACGAAAATGATCGACAGCCACCGGTGCCGCGGCCCGGACACCGCATGGAACGTCCAGTACAGCGTGACGACGCTGGCCAGGATCAGCACACACGTCTGCACCAGCTGGTGAAGGCTCAGAAACGCATGCGGCTGGAGAACGACGCGGGTGATCGGCGTGGTCCGCTCGACGGTGACCAGAACGACGAGCAGCGAGTTGACGAGAAAGATCCGATTCAGCAGGTGCACGACGACCCCGTACGGCGTAGCCTGCCCGCCGGGCCGATCGCCACCGTCCTGCCCTCGGTGACCGCCGTGGTGACCAGGTCCTGAAGGAGCTCGCGGTCCGCGGCCGGGAAGGCGGCGCCGAGGCTTCGGCCGATCTCGTTGTTGTGCAGGTCCATGGCCATGGCGACCGGGTCGGGGGAGGGCAGCCGCTCGTGTGCCGTGGTGAGCCGCTCGGTCCAGTCGGTGCCGAAGTGCTGGGTGAGCCGGGCACTCCAGTAGGTGTGCCGGAACGCGTCGGCGAGGCCACCGTCGAGACCGGCCCGCCCGAACACCCGGATGCACCGGCGGCCCGCGTCCTGGGTGATGGCCACCAGCGCGAACAGCCGCACCGGCCGCAGACGCCGGATCAGCGCGGCCTCCGAGCGGGGCACCCGCCGCACCAGCCCGGCCTTCGTCACGACAAGCCCGACCGGGCCGCCGAAGATGGGAACAAGACCCGCCGGGTCCGGCGTCACCCGGTAGGTCGCGAGGAGCTCGTCGTGGAGATCGGATCGCACGATTGCGTCGACGGCCGGACAGCCGCAAAGTTCACCGCCGCCACCGATGACTTTCGCCTCCCGGTCCGGTCTCATCAGCACGAGCACGCCGGACAACCGAGGAGCTGGTCATGCGCAAGGTCATCTATTGGGTGCACTCGTCCGTCGACGGCTTCATCGACGGGCCGGACGGCGAGTTCGACTGGCCGGTCATGGGGCCGGAGCTGTCCGCGTACTCCGAGTCCCTCGACCGGCGGGTCGACACGTTGCTGTTCGGCCGGCCGGTCTGGCAGATGATGGTCGGGTTCTGGCCGAACGCCGAGGCGATCACCCAGGATCCGCACACTCTCGCCTTCGCGCCCTTCTGGCGGGCCACCCCCAAGATCGTGTTTTCTCGCTCCTACGCGGGCGACGAGTGGACCGAGCGGGTCATCGACGGCGACCTGGAGGCCGAGGTCGGTGCGCTCAAGGCGGCGCCCGGCAAGGACCTGCTGCTGACCGGCGGCAGCGCCCTGGCCGCCGCGCTGACCGAACGCGGCCTGATCGACGAGTACCACATCGCCGTACACCCGGTCGTCCTCGGCGGTGGCCGCAAGCTGTTCGCCGAGCCCGGGCAGCGGCTCGACCTGCGGGCGGGCCGGTCGCGCCTGCTCGACGGGCAGGTCGTCGTGACCAGCTATCACCGGGCGAACTGAACGACCGTCTCCAGGTACCTCACGACGACACCTGGGCTTTGAGTCCCAGCGCCCGGCGCAGCGGCGCCATCCGGCCGCCCAGTCCGGCCAGGCCGCCCGGCACAAAGTGGACGGCCAGGATGAACAGGGTGCCGAGCACGAACAGCGGCTGCCCCAGCGGCCCCGGCAACTGCCCGCCGAGGCGGGCGAGCCGCTGGTCCAGGTACGCGTAGAGGATGCCGCCGGCCAGCGCGCCCCACCGGGTGCCGGCGCCGCCGAGCACGGCCATCACGATCAGCGACAGGGTGAGATCCGAGGACGCCAGGTGCGGCGAGGCACCCCCGACCACCAGGGCGTACGCGCTGCCGCCGAGCCCGGCCAGCGCTCCGGCCACGACAAAGGTCAACAGCTTGAGTGTGTACGGGGACAGGCCGAGCACGGCGATCCGGCGCTCGTCGTCGCGCAGGCCGGTCAGCGTGCGGCCGAGGGGCGCCCGGTCGATGCCGTGCACGACCAGGACCACCACCACCAGGAACGCCAGCGCCAGCCAGTACAGGTTGACGGTGTTCGTCACCCCGACCAGGGCCGGCGGCAACCCACCCGCGTCCAGCGGCAGGCCCTCCTCACCGCCGGTCAGCCCGCCCGGATCACGGTTGATCAGGATGGCGCCGACCTGGGCGAAGGCCAGGGTCACCATGGCGAACGCGATCCCCGCCGTGCGCAACGCGACCGCGCCCAGGACGGCAGCGAGCACGGTCGCGCCCGCGACGGCGCCGCCGACGGCCGCCCACCACGGCCAGCCGTGGTGCGTGACGAGCACATCCACGCCGTACGCACCCGCGGCGATGTACAGCGCGTGGCCGAACGACAGCAGCCCGGCCCGCCCGAAGAGCAGGTCGTAGCCGAGCGCCAGCCCGCCGAAGACCAGGCACACCGCCAGCAGTTGCAGCGTGCCCGGCGAGTTGAGCGGACCCTCGAAGACGCCCGGAAGGTTCAGCGTCGACCACGGCAGGACCGCGGCGACCAGCAGCACCGCGGCCGGCCCAAGACGGCTCCTCATGCGGCCACCCTCCCGGCGAGGCCCGCCGGTCGCAGCAGCAGGACGACGGCCAGCAGTGCGACCACGCTGACGTCCCCGGCGCCGGCCGTGCCGTAGTAGTTGACGAACTGCTGGAGCAGCCCGACCGCGACCGCGGCCAGGGCCGATCCGGTCACCGAGCCGAGCCCGCCGATGACCACCACGATGAACGCGAAGATGAGCAGTGCGGCGCCCTGGCCGGGGGAGACCGAGCCGAAGTACATGCCGCCGAGCACCCCGGCCAGCCCGGCGAGGGCCCCGCCGATCGCGAAGACCACAGTGAACGCCTTGCGCACGTCGATGCCGAGCGCGCTGACCATGGCCCGGTCCTCGACGCCGGCCCGGATCACCAGGCCGTACCGGGTGTACCGGAGGAAGACGAGCAGCCCGGCCAGCACGAGCACCGCGGCGCCGATCAGCAGGAACCGGTCGTCGGGCACCTGCGCCCCGAGCACCCCGGTCACCTCGCGGGTCCACGAGGGACGCGGGTACGGCCGGGGGTCGGCGCCCCACACCGATTGCAGCAACGCCACCCCGGCCAGCGACAGGCCCACCGTGACCAGCACCTGCTCGGTGGGACGGGCGTACAGGGGCCGGATGAGCACCAGCTCGGTGAGCGCGCCGGTGGCCGCCGCGCACACCACCCCGAAAACCACGGCGAACGGCAGGCCGGCCCGCGACGACGCCCACCAGGTCGCGTAGGCGCCGACCGACAGGAACAGACCGTGCGCGAAGTTGAGCACCCCGGCCAGCCCGAACACCAGCGACAGCCCGGAGGCGATGAGGAAGTAGAGCGCGGCCAGGCCCAGCCCGGTCAGCGTCAGCAGCACCACCGTGGACACGTCAGGCCCTCCCCACGCCGAGCAGCGCCCGGGTCCGGCCGGCGTCGCCGAGCAGCTCGCCGGCCGGCCCGCGCCACGCGACCCGGCCGGCGGCCAACACCACGGCGTCGCGGGCCAGGCGCCGGACCACCGCCAGGTTCTGCTCGACCAGCAGCACCGGAACCTTCTGCGCCACCCGCTCGAGCGCCGCGGCGACGGCCGAGACCACCGCCGGGGCGAGCCCCTTGGTGGGCTCGTCGACCAGCAGCAGCCGTTGCGGGTCGAGCAGCACCCGGGCGATCGCGACCATCTGCTGCTGCCCGCCGGACAGCGTCCCCGCCCGCTGCCCGGCCCGCTCCCGGAGCTCGGGGAACAGTTCGTGCACCGTCGCGTAGTCGGGATCCGGGCCGCGCTCGGCCAGCCGCAGGTTCTCCGCGACGGTCAGACCGGCGAAGACGCAACGGTCCTCCGGCACGTACCCCAGACCCCGGCGCACCAGCCGGTGCGTGGGCTGCCCGAGCGCCTCCTCGCCGCCGAACCGCACCGACCCGGTCGCCGGGACCTGGCCCAGGATCGCCCGCAACGTCGTGGTCTTGCCGACGCCGTTGCGCCCGAGCAGCGCGGTGACCCCCGACCCGGCGACGTCGAAGGTCACGCCCTGCAGGATGTGCGAGCCCCCGAGCCGTACCGAGACGTCGTCGACGTGGAGGATCACAGCGCCTCCCCCAGATACGCCTCCTGCACGAACGGATCGGCCATCACCGCGTCCGGGGTGTCGCAGGCGAGCAGCGCGCCGTGGTGCAGCACCGCCACCCGATCGGCCAGGTCCAGCACCACATCCATGTGGTGTTCCACCATCAGCACGCTGCGACCGGTGCCCGCGGTCAGCCCACGGACGACCTCGACCACGGCCGGCACCTCCTCGGCGCTGATCCCGGCCATCGGCTCGTCGAGCAGCAGCACCCGCGGCTCACCGGCGAGCACCAGCGCGATCTCGAGCTTGCGTTTCTCACCGTGCGACAGCGCTCCGGCCGGGTCGGCGGCGCGATTCTCCAGCCGTACGCGAGCAAGGATCTCCTCGGTTCGCGCGGTGATCCGCCGGTCGGACCGGCGACGCCAGGCCCGCAGCGCGCCACCCGCGTGGGCCTGGACGGCCAGCGCGACGTTCGCGGCGACGGTCAGCGAGGTGAAGACCGCCGAGGTCTGGAACGTGCGGCCCAGACCGCGACGGGCCCGCTGGTGCGGCGGGCGCGAGGTGACGTCCTGGCCGCCCAGCAGGATCCGTCCGGCGCCGGGCCGCCGCAGCCCGCTGACCAGATTGAACAGTGACGTCTTGCCGGCGCCGTTCGGCCCGATCAGCGCCACGAACTCGTCCGGCGCCACGGTCAGGCTGACGTCGTCGACGATCGGCACCGCACCGATCCGCCACGAGACGCCCTCCAGCGCGAGTGCGCTCATCCCTTCATCGCCGCTACCGGCGGCGCCGCGTCGGTTGCGCTGACCTCTCCGGTACGGCTGACGGCAGTGCCGCCGAGCTTGGCCTGGAACATGGGTTGCAGCAGCGCGTGGTCCTCGGCGCGCACGGTGAGCTCGCCCTTCACCGAGTCGAAGCGGTAGCCCTCCAGCGAGGCCACCATCGTGTCCACGTCGTCCGGCGACGTCTGCAACGCCTTGACGATCATCTGTGCCGCCGCGAAGCCGTCCGGGTGGAACAGGTCCGTGGTGCCCACCGCCGACCTCAAGGCCTGGTACGCCGGGTTGTCGGTGGCGCCGTCGAAGTAGTGCGCGAGCAGCCGCAGCTTGCTGCCGGCCGGCCCGAAGCCCGGCCACGAGGCCCGGATGTCCAGTCCGGTCACCACCGTGGTGGAGCTCAGCACCCCCTGCTGGTCCAGCGCCTGCCACATCGCGCTCGCCGTCGTGCCCGCCCAGGCGACGAACACCAGGTCGGGGCGGGCCGCCTTGATCTGCCCCGCGAACGGCGTGAAGTCGGTGGCGCCGGCCGGCACCGCGATGTTCGTGACGGTCGCGCTGCTGCCGAGGACCGCCTTGACCGCCGCGACGTTGCTGGTGCCGAACGCCGAGTCGGGCGCGAAGACCAGGACCTTCCTGCCGTCGCCCAGGTACGCCTTCGCGGTCAGCACGTCCTGGTACGACTGCCGTCCCGAGCGGAAGGTGTACCTGTTGACCCCGGTGATCGCGTCGGTGGCCGCCGGCCCGGAGACGAAGAGCACCTTGTTCTGCGCGGCCAGCGGCGCGACCTGCAACGCGACGCCGCTCGCGGTCGACCCGGCCAGCACCTTGTACCCCTTGCCGATCAGGTCCTTCGCCGCCGAGACGGCCTTGACCGGGTCACCGGCGTCGTCGGCATAGGTGACGTCGACCGTACGGTCGCCGATCTTGTTGGTGTTGCCGGTGGCGTACGCGAGTCCCGCCTTGAACCCGTCCGCGTACTGCTTGCCGTAGCCGGCCAGCGGCCCGGACTGCGAGTAGACGATGCCGACGTGCACCGTCTTGTCGTCGTTCGCCGCCTGGTTCGGGCTGCCGCATGCCGCCACGGTGAGGACCACCGCGGCGGCCAGGAGTCTCGTCCTCATGGGCCCTCCGTCTCGATGTCGGGCTCCAGCTTGGAGCCCGGGTGACGGGGGTCACCATCCCGCCGGGACACATCGATCATGGTGAGCTTGTGTGGGCCGGGCACACCGGGGCCCGGGTTTCCGACACAACGACCTCCGTGAATGTGTGCCGCATCCGGATGGCCGGCCGTCCCGCCTCGCCGTAGCGTCGCCCCATGGTGCGGTTCCTGGTCGCCGCCGTTCTCGTCGCCGGCGCTCTCCTGACCCCCGGCGCGGCCCCCGCCGCCGCCACCCTCACCGAGGTGACGTCGTTCGGGTCCAACCCGGGCGCGTTGCGCATGTACAGCTACGTCCCCGCCGGCCTGCCCGCCGGCCGCCCGCTGATCGTCGCCCTGCACGGCTGCACGCAGAGCGCCGCGGACTACTACGGCCATGCGGGCTGGCCGAAGTACGCCGACCTGTACCAGGCGGCGGTGGTCTTCCCCGAGCAGACGCCGTCGAACAACCCGCTGTCCTGCTTCACCTGGTTCGCCGCCGGGGACATCGGCCGGGGTCAGGGCGAGGCGCTGTCCATCAAGCAGATGGTCGACCACGCGGTGGCCCATTACGGCTCCGATTCCCGCCGTGTCTACGTGACCGGCCTGTCGGCCGGTGGCGCGATGACCGCCGTGATGCTGGCGGCCTACCCGGACGTCTTCGCCGCCGGTGCGGTGGTGGCCGGCCTGCCGTACCACTGCGGCACGATCTGCCAGAGCCGTCCGCAGCACCGGACCCCGGCGCAGTGGGGCGACCTGGTGCGGGCGGCCAATCCCGGTTACCGGGGGCCGTGGCCGCGCGTGGCGATCTGGTACGGCACCGCGGACACGACGGTCGTCCCCGCCAACGCCACCGAGCTGCGAGACCAGTGGACGAACGTGTCCGGGGTCTCGCAGACCCCGACGGGCACGCAGTCCTTGCCGAACACGTCGGTTTCCCGGTACGGCTCGGCGGTGGCCCTCTACCAGGTGTCCGGCATCGCCCACGGCACGCCGGTGGACCCGGGAAGCGGCACCGGCCAGTGCGGCACGACCGGCAGGTACTACATCGATTCGCTTTGTTCGTCCTACTACACGGCCCAGTTCTGGGGCCTGGACGGCGGCGCGACCCCGCCGCCGCCCGTTGCGTGCTTCACCGCCGGCACCTACGCCCAGGTCGCCGCCGGCCGGTGCTGAGCGCCGCCGCTCACTGCCGGGCGTACGGGTCGGCCCAGGCGACGTGGTCCGCCGCGTCGAGCCGGCGCAGCTGGTCCTCGCTCAACTTCAGCGCCACCGCGTCGAGAGCGCTGTCCAGCTGGTGGAGCTTGCTGCCGCCCAGCATCGGGCGGATGCCCCGGCTCACGAGCCAGGCCAGGACCACCTGGCCGCGGGCCGCCCCGGACTCGCCGGCCACCTCGTCGAGCACCTTCAGCCGGGCGGCGTTGCCCGGGTGGTCGTACACGTCGGCGATGGGTTTCGCCGGGTTGTCGTAGGCGCCGGACAACAGCGGCGTGTAGGCCCACACCTCCATCCCGTGTTCCGCGGCGAAGTCCGCCTGCTCGTCGCTGAGAACCCCGAAGCGGTGCGCCACCCCGGGCGGCAACGTGCCGGGGCGCGGGCGCAGATAGGTGGCGTTGAGCTGGAGGGCGTCGAACGGCCGCGCGCCGATCGCGCGGGCGTGCGCGCGGCCGCGCTCGACCAGCCAGGCGGGATGGTTGGACACGCCGAACCGGTCGGCGGCGAGGCCGGTGACCGCCTCCACAGTGTCCTCGATGGACACCGACCGGTCCTCCTGGTGCAGCCACAGCATGTCCACCCGGTCGAGACCGAGCCGGTCGAGGCTGCCGGCGAACGCCGCCCGCACCGCGGCCGGGGACAGCCCCTCCCGGCGCTGCGGCCACGAGCCCGGCTCCAGCGGCTCGGCACCCAGTTTCGTGGCGATCCGCACCCGCTCGCGGACGCCGGGGCGCTCGGCGAGCCAGCGTCCGAGCAGCCGCTCGCTGTCGCCACCGCGACCGGTGTCGCTCGCCCAGAACGCGTAGCAGTCGGCGGTGTCGATCCAGACTCCGCCACGTTCGACGAACCGGTCGAGCAGGGCGAACGAGGTCTGCTCATCGATGGTGGTTCCGAACATCATCGCCCCGAGCACGAGCGGGGACTCCATCGCTTCAGCCATGGCGATCACCCTGGCACCTGGAGCGCGCTCCAGGTCAAGAGCCGGAAACCGGGCCGGTTAATCGGATGCGAGCCGGCCCCGCCGGATGGAAGGCTCCGCGCGTGGACATCGCTGTGACCGCCGGGGACGGCACCCGCCTCATCGCACGGCGGACGGGGCGGGGAACGCCGGTGGTGCTGGTGCACGGTTCCGCCGGCGGCCTGGACTCGTGGGATCCGATCGTGCCGCTGCTGCGCGACGAGTTCGAGCTGTGGGTCCCCGCGCGGCGGGGCTATGCACCCAGCGGCGACTGCCGGCGCCCGAAGACGTTCGCGGACGACGTCGCCGACCTCGACGCCGTCCTGGCCGCGGCCGGCGGCTCGGCACACGTGGTGGGCGCCTCGTACGGCGCCACGGTCGCGTTGCACGCGCTGCGCGCGGGCCGGCCGGCGATCCGGTCGGCGGTGCTTTTCGAGCCACCGTTGTTCGCCGCCGGTCCGCACACCGCCGCGGTGCTCGAACAGTACCGGCGCCTGCTCGCCGCCGGCGAGATCGCCGCCGCCGCGCGCCTGTTCGCCGCGGACGTCGCACGCGTGCCCGCGTCCGTCCTCGCCGCGCTTGCCGAACCCGCCGCCGTTTCGCCGGAGGCCGACCGGCAGGCCACCGCGGAGGCCGTCGGCTGTCTGCACGACCTCGAAGCGTTGGCCGCGGACACGGACGACATCCAGCGGTGGTCCCCGATCGCCGTGCCGGTCCTGCTCCTGCAGGGCAGCGAGACCTGGGCACCGATGCCGGACACCATGGACGCGCTGGCCGCCGCCCTGCCGCGAGCGGATCGAACGGTGCTGACCGGGCAGTCGCACTTCGCCACCCACACCGCGCCCGAGTTGGTCGCCGAGGCGCTCCGCCGGTTCCTGAGCAAGCGCTAGCCGTAGCAACCATGAGCGTTGTTGATGCGGCGTGGCGGGAAGCTGCGACGCTTGGCCAACCCGGGAGGTCTCTATGGCTCACCGAATCTGCCGCCCCCCACTTCCACCAACCGGGTATCCCCGCGCTCGACCGCGTCATGACCGGCAACGCGCTGCCTACCGCCGCGGCCGAGCCTGGCGGCACCATGGCCGGCGAATGGATCTACTCCCGGCCCACGATCCTGGTCGCTCCGGCGGGCCGCCATCAGTCGCGCCGGAAGATGACGACGAGCACGCGCAGCACCAGCACCACGGCCACGATCAGCAGCCCGTAGCCGAGCAGGGGGAACAGCGCCACCCCGGTGCTGATCCGCGGGCCGTCGCCGGCGCCGAGCAGCAGAGCGGCCATCACGCCGCAGGTCGCGCCGATCAGCGTCAGCAGCGCCTGGTGGAGCAGCCCGGTCACGAGCAGCCGGTCCCGGTCGTCCGCGAAGAGCCGGATGTTCAGGCGCAGCCGGCCGTGCTCCGCCGCGTCCGCGATGCGGTCGATGCGCCGCGGAAGGCCGCGCAGCATGGGCAGCAGCGACGCCAGTTCCTCCTCGACCGTGCCGCGCAGGCGGTCCGGCGCGAAACTCTCCGCGATCCGCCGGGCGCCGGCCGCTCGGGCCTGACCGACCAGGTCGAACTCGGGCCGCAGCAGTGTGAGGGTGCCCTCCAGCGTCGCGAACGCCCGGAACACCGCGGCGACCGGCGCCGGCACGCCCAGCCCGTACGAGGTGAAGGTGCGCAACAGCGCGCCCACCGCCGCCACCCCGGCGGTGCTGCCCGGCGCCGCATACCGGACGATGAGCATGCCGATCGTGCGTTGCAGGTCCCGCTCGTCGACCGTTTCCGGCCGGTCGACGAGTTGCAGCAGGGCATCGCTCACCGCGACCGAGTCGCCGCGGCCGACCGCGGCGAGCAGCTGACCGATCGCGGTCCTGGTGACCGCGTCCAGCCGGCCGACCGAGCCGAGGTCGAGCATGCCCAGGGAACCGTCGTCGTCCACGAGCAGGTTGCCCGGGTGCAGGTCGACGTGGAAATTGCCGTGCACCAGGATCTGGTCCAGCATGCTGTCGAGCAGGTTCGACGCGATCCGGTCGCGCTCCTGGTCACCGAGCCGGGCCAGGACCGGTGCGGCGGCGCCCAGCGGTGTGCCGGACAGGCGCCGCATCACCAGCACCCGTTCGGAACTGAGCGAGACGTACGGCGTCGGCACCCGCACACCCCGGTCCGGTGACGACGCCAGCGCCGCGGCCACGGTCTGCAGGTTGTCCCGCTCGATGGTGAAGTCGAGCTCCTCGCGCAGCGCCTCGGCGAAGCCGAGCGCGAGACGCCGCGCGCCGATCGACCGGCCCCAGGACGTCCGGTTCTCCAGGGTGCCCGCGAGCCGCAGCAGGATGTCCAGGTCGCGCTCGACGATCGTGGCGATGCCCGGCCGTTGCACCTTCACCACGACCGGCGTGCCGTCGGGCAGCCGGGCCGCGTGGACCTGAGCCACGGAGGCCGCGGCCAGGGGCTCCCGGTCGATGCCGGCGAAGGCGGTCTCGACGGGCTGTCCCAGCTCGGCCGCGAGGACCGCGGCCACGTCCTCCCACGGCACGGGCGCCGCCCGGTCCTGCAATGCCGTCAGCTCCTCGACGAACTCGACGGGCAGCAGTTCGCCCCGGGTGGACAGCAGCTGCCCGAGCTTCACGAACGTCACGCCGGCCTCGTCCAGCGCCTCGCGCAGCGACCTGGCCAGCCGCCGCCGGGCCGCGGCCGAGGTGGGCCCGGCGCCCGGCCGGCCCCGCAGGAACCGGCCGAGCCCGTGCCGCAGCGCGATGCGCACGATGGTCGAGTACCGCCGGGTGCGGCTGACGCGCTGCCGCGCGCCGCGCCACATCTCCATGGGCCCCGGCAGGGAGCCGGTGGGCAACAGCACCTCGAGGATCACCACGGCCGCCATGGCGAGCAGCACCGCCACCACCACCGCGGCGGCGCCCAGCAGGAACGCCTCGCCGCCGCTCACCTGGGCCGGATCGGGTGGCGCGATCGCCGCCAGGATCGGTGCGGTCACCAGGAGCCCGGCCACCGCCGCCGCCAACGTGCGGAACGGGCCGATGCGCACCCCGAGCAGGCGCCGGATGACCGCGGCGAACACCAGCACCGTGACGATGGTGAACGGGACGAACAGCAGCACCGCGACAGCCTGGTTCACCTGAGCGACGATATCGTCGGCCGGTGTTTCCGGCTGCCCGTCCGCGCGCGCCGCCGATGAGTTCGCGGGTGCTCCGTCGTATCACTGGTAAAAGACGCGGAGGAGCGGACATGCAGATCAAGGTCAACGGTGTGGAATTGTGCGTCCAGACCTCCGGAGACCCGTCGGACCCGCCGCTGCTGCTGATCGGCATCACGATGCTGACCTGGCCGGACGAGCTGTGCGCGGCGCTGTCCGGCCGGTACGTGGTGCGCTACGACCTGCGTGACGCCGGCCGGTCGGCGTTGGCCGACCCCGACGAGCCCGCCTACCACCTGCGCGACCTGGTGACCGACGCGTCCGAGCTGCTGGCCGCGCTGGGCGTGGCACGGGCGCACGTGGCCGGGCTGGGGGTCGGAGGCTTCATCGCGCAGCTCCTCGCGCTCGACCATCCCGGCCAGGTCGCGTCGCTGACCCTGGTCTCCACCCGGCCGGTGGCGCCCGGCCCGGCCGACCCGGACCTGCCCGAGCACGCCCCCGAGGTGATGAGCCGGTTGTTCGGCCGTCCCGAGCCCGACTGGACCGACCGCGACAGCGTGGTCGACTACATGACCGGTTGCGCGCGGCTGATGTCCGGTCGCCGCGGCTTCGACGAGACCGACGCGCGGGCCACCGCCGGCTCGATCTTCGACCGGGCGCAACGCTCGGCGAAGGCGCAGCGGGCAAGCCACCTGGGCACGATGTTCGCCGCGATCGACTGCACCCCGCGGTGGCGCGAGCGCCTCCCCGGCATCACCGCGCCGACGCTGGTGATCCACGGGGAGGAGGACCCCTTCTTCCCGTACGGCAACGGAGTCGCCCTGGCGGCGGAGATCCCGGGCGCGAGGCTGTTGCCGTTGCCCGGCATCGGCCACGGCATCCCGCGCGCGACGTGGCCGGCCGTGGCCGGCGCCCTGGTGCAGCACACGTCCTGACGGCCCGCCGGGTGGCCCAGGAGAGGACCTACCGAGCCAGCAGCGCGCCGAGCGCCGCCCGGGCCGCGGCCGAGTCCTCGGCCAGCCGGGACAGCATCCCGGCGAGCGCCACCAGCCACTCGTCCAGGCTCACCGGGCGCCGTTTGATGGTCACCCCACGGACGATCCGGTGGATCTCGCCGGTCACGCCGTGCGGTTCCTGGCGCAGGGTGAGCCGCTCGTCGGCGGTGGTCACGGCGAGCGCGACCGGCGTGCCGTCACGCCCGGCCATCCGGTCGGCCAGCGAGCGCTTGCGCCGCACCTCCACCATGCCGGCCGGCAGCGCGTCGCCGAGCACCGTGGTCAGCACCCGCGTGTACGACTCGACGTCGGCCCGGTCGGCGCGCAGCGCGGCGGCGAGCAGGTGCAGGTCGCCGGTCGGGCCCAGACCGCCGGTCATCGGTCCGTCAAGGGGAGCACCAACTGCGGCTTGGCGATCACGTGGTCGGGCCGCAGCGGGCGTACGGCCGTGCCGATCGCGAAGAACTCGGTGGTGTGGCCGCCCCAGCGGTGAGTGTTGGAGAGCATCTGCACGCCGACGATCCCCTCGGCGCCGAGCTGCTCGGCCTCCGCCTGCATCCGGCTCATCGCCAGTTCCCGGGCGTCGTACAGGGCCTCGGTGTACTGCGGGATCTCCACGTTCTGGCCGATGTTGCCCATCGCCTGCCAGAACCGCTGGTGGGCGATGTGGTAGACGCAGGTGCCCATGGTCATGCCGAGGGGCGCGTACCCGGCCTGGACGAGCGTCCAGAAATCCTGGCCGGAGAGATCGCTGGTGAACGGCCTGCCCTGGTTGTTGCGCCAGGCGCCGCCGCCCGGCGGCGGCGCGTCGGCCTTGACCGCGGTGCCGATCGCGATGAACTCGGCCAGGTCGTTGCCGAACTCCTTGAACTCGATGTCGAGGCGCACCCCGACGATGCCGTCCGCGCCGAGCGCGTGAGCCTCTGCCTCCATCCGGGTCATCGCCAGGTCCCGGGCGTGGTACATGGCCTGGGAGAGCTGGTCCAGCTCACGGTTCTGGCTCCACCGGCCGAACTGGATCCCGACGTGGTAGATGCTGGAGCCGAGCACCAGCCCGAGCGGGCGGAAGCCGGCCTCGCGGACCAGCAGGAACTCGTTGACGCTCAGGTCCGAGGTGAACAGGCTGGTCGGCTGGCCGGGGCGCATCTGCGCCAGGCGGCGCATCGCGTCGTCGGGGACGCCGAGGGCGTCCGGGGTGTCCACGGTCATCTCGCACTCCGCAGGGGCAGGATCGTGAGGCTCTTGGTGGTGGGCCGCCGGCCGGGGTGGAAGCGGGCGATCACGTTGCCCACGATCACGCACTCGGCCACGTTGTCGTGGTGGTTCTCGCCGACGTCGAGCCGCCACATGTGCGACCGGATGCTGGAGGCCAGCGCCGAGTCACCGCCGATCCGTGCCGCCTGCCCGGCGAACTCGCGGCGGGCGCCGGCGCGCACGCGCGTCAGCAACTCGGTGGAGCCGGCCACCTCGGTGTTGCCCGCGAACGGGGCGATCTGCGACTGGGTACGCCAGTCGTCGTGCCGGACGGCGACCGAGATCCCGTACGTCAGCCCGGCCGGCACCCAGCCGGCCGAGAGCAGCTTGGCGACGTCCTGACCACCGAGGTCGGTGGTGAACGGGCGGCCCGGGTGCACGCCGCCGCGCGAACGCACGGCCGTGCCCAGCGCCATGAACTCCCGCTTGCCGTCCTCCACGCGCTCGTCGGTGAGCCGGACTTCTACCACCCCGTCGGCGCCGAGCGCCGCCGCCTCCTGCGTCATCCGGCTCATCGCCGTGTCACGACCCTTCCTCAGGGCGCTCACGTACGGTGTGTTGCCGTACCACCTTGCTGCGCTGCTGACCATCGTGCCCGGCCCGAGCGGGCCGCCGTTCCAGCCGCAGCCGCCGTACCCGGCCCAGCCGATCTGCAGGACCGTCGTGCCGAGCACCTCGCCGACCACGTCGAAGCCGGCCACGACCAGGCCGGCGGCTCCGGCGCTGGACAGCAACGACGTCGTCACCCCGTCGGGGACGGCGCGGGCGATCCGGGCCCGCGCCGCCGGTGGCAGCCCGCGCCCGTCCCATCCGTCAACCGTCACCGTTCAGTCATACCCCGGCTTCGCCGCTATTCCCGTGCGGGGTCGAGGTGGTGCAGGCCCGGGCCGGTCAGCCTCGGTGCGGCCACCGCTGTGCGGCCGGTCAGCAGCAGCACCAGGGCGTCGATCGGCCCGCTCAGTTCCGCACCGTGCCCGGCGGCCCAGTCGGTGTCGGATGCAACCAGCCGCAGGCCACGCAGCCGTCGCCGCGCCCAGAACGGCCAGCCCATCGTCCAGGCCCGCGTGGCGGCGGCCGTTGCCACGCCGCGCGGCACCGGCAGTTCACGCCCGAGCGGGATCGCCACGTCCTGGCCGTGCACCAGGACATCCAGGACGATGTTGCGGTAGTTGGTGACCGCCGGGAGGCGACGCGAGGCCGCGTGCTCGCGCAGCTCGGCGACCAGCCGGGCGGGCGAGCGGCTCTGCGCGTGGCGGACGGCCACGTCGTGGTTGAGCCGGTGGAACCGGCCGCGAGCGCGCGCGGCGTCGGCCAGCATCGAGGCGACGCCGGGGACCTGAGGCGTCATCGCGACGTGAGCCGCCACGTCGCGGACCCGCCAGCCCGCGCACAGCGACGGCGCCTCCCACTCCGGCTCGGCGAGCTGGTCGAGCAGATCCGCCAGCCCGAGCCGCAGACCGGTGATCGCGCGCCAGCTGTCCTCACGCTCCATCACACCTCCACCGGCGTCGCCGCGAACCACCTGATATTGTCAGAGTCTCTGACCAGATTAGTCAGAGACTCTGACGGCAGTCAAGGAGGGTGGCGTGGCCGGCGAGGAGACGTTGAATCTGGGATTGCTGCTGTTCATCCCGTACCGGGCGATGGAGACCCGTGTCTTCGCGGGGCTCGCCGAGGCCGGGTTCGACGACGTCACCCCGGCCCAGGCGCGGGTCTTCCAGCGCATCGCGCCGGACGGCAGCCGGCTGACCGACCTCGCCGAGCAGGCGCAGATCACCAAGCAGTCCGCCGGCTTCCTCGTCGACCAGCTGGAACGCGCCGGCTACGTCGAGCGGGTTGCCGATCCCACCGATGCCAGGGCCCGCCTCGTCCGCGTCGCACCCCGGGGCGCGGCCGCCATCCCGGCCGCCGCGGCCGTCGTCGCCGAGGTCGAGGCCGAATGGACCCGGCACCTGGGCGCGCGGCGCATGGCAAAGCTGAGGGAGACCTTGGCCCGTCTCCGAGAGCTCACCGACCCGTACCGGTGAACACCACCGGCCACGAGGTCGCCGCCCGCCCTCTCCGGCCGGGCACGACCCGCGGCGCGCATGCTCCCGCGCGGCTCGGTGACATCACCGCAGTCGCGCCGGTGGCAGAGACTCCAGGCGCCGGGCTTCCCGCCGCGGGTCATCAGATGGGGGAGATGGTCGCCGGTAGCGGCACCCGGGGGTGGCGCCGCTACCGGCGAAATCGTGGCAAGGGGCGCTCGCGGCCGGAGACGGTGGGCGGCGGTTCCGCTTCCCTTGCGGGACCCGGCCTCCTAGCCGGCGACTCCGGCGGGCGTCGTGTCCCGGGTGACCCGCCGTCCTGCGAGCCCGCCGGCGAGTGCCAGGGTGAAGAAGGCGCTGAAGGCGACGGCCCCGGTGATCAGGCCGTTCTCCAGCCCGTGGCCGGTGACCACCCAGCCGAGCACCGGCGCGCCGATGCCCTGCAGGGCGTATCCGATGAGGTACCCGCCGGACGTCATGCTGGCCCGGTGGTGCGTGGCGGCGTATTTGCTGAAGACGGTCAGGCCGCCGGCGAAGTTGAACGCGTAGGCGACGCCGGCGACCGCCGACCCGATGAAGAACAGCAGCAGTGAGTGCGCGGAGCCGGTGGCCACGTACAGCCAGACCGCCGTGATGGAGGCGATCGCGCCGATCGTGACCAGCGTCCACTCGCCGTGCCGCCGGGCCAGGACCGAGCCCGCCGAGATGCAGACCGCGAAGATGGCCAGCAGGGCGCCGGTGACCAGGGCGTTGGTCGAGCCGGCGAGCTGGACGGCGATCTTGGCGCCGAGCGACAGGACGATGGCGCCGAGCAGGAAGGCCGACGCGAAGGCGACGGCGCCGGCCAGGAAGGTCCCGCGGCTGCCGCGCGGGATGGCGATGACCCTCACCCGGTATCGCTGGCTGGTCGCCCGGGTGTGCTGCGGGAGGCCGAGGGTCGCCACGGCGGTGACCGCGATCACCGCGGCGAGCACGATGAAGTTGAGACGCAGGGGGAACGGCGCGTACTGGGTGAGCAGCCCGCCGACGAGCATCGCGAGCGCGATGCCGGCCGCCGAGACGCCGGTGGCGATGGCGCTCGCGTGCTTCTCCCTGCCGGGTTCGCTGAATTCGACCATGGCCACGCTGGCCGGGCTCAGCGACAGGCCCACGCCCACGCCCATGAAGGCGCGACCGATCAGCAGCCAGGCCACGTCGTGCGCGAACACGAAGAACAGCACGCCCACGAGTTCGGCCAGCAGTCCCAGCAGCATCGATGTGCGGCGACCGATGTGGTCGGAGATGTTGCCCAGCACGATGAGGACCGGGATCAGCGCGATCGGGTAGGCGGCGAAGATCCACGTGATCGTGGTCGTCGAGACGCCCCAGTCGGCCTGATACAGCGGGTACACCAAGGTCGGGCAGGCGCTGGTCCACAGCGCGAGCGCGACGACGGCGCCGGCGAGCCAGAACCTGGTTCGGGCCCGGAATTCAAGCATCGGTGCTCCAAGATCGAAAGAATCTAAGTTGCGTTCTGCAAGCTAGCCCCTCTGAGTGGTTTCCTGCAACTCAGCTAGCTAGACTGAGGCCATGGCCAAGGCACTGGGAAAGGACGCGACCTGCTCGATCGCGCGCTGTCTCGACGTGGTCGGCGACACCTGGACGCTGCTGATCATCCGGGATGCATTGATCACCGGAGCCACGCGTTTCCAGGACTTCCGCGACGCGCTGGGCATCGCGTCCAACATCCTCGCCGCCCGCCTGGCGGCGCTGGTCGAGGACGGGCTGATGGAGCGGCGGACCTATCAGCAGCCGGGTTCCCGCCCGCGCGACGAGTACGTGCTGACCGAGGCGGGCCGCAGCCTCAGCACCGTGATCGCCGCGCTCAGCGACTGGGGACGCACATACCGGCCCGCCGCGGACGGGACGTCACCGGAGTTCACCCTCGAGGGCTCCGGCCGGCAGGCCCGGCTGACGTTCGTCACCGAGGACGGTGACACCGCCTCACCGGCCCGTCTCGTGGCGCGCCGGACGCCCGACACAACCCTCCCGGCCCCGGTCGGATGACCTTCGCGCCGGGCTCGCCGTCGCGGGCCCGCGGCTTGCCGATCACATCGCGGGATCACAATGGCGCCGTTCACCGGTCGGTGCCCGGCGCCATTCCCGTACCCGGCGCGCCTGGCCGCTGGACTCGGCGGTGACACCTGTCGAACCCGGCCCCGCCATTCCTGGCGCGTCCGCACCGCC
Source organism: uncultured Actinoplanes sp. (assembly GCF_934643405.1). Taxonomy (GTDB): domain Bacteria; phylum Actinomycetota; class Actinomycetes; order Mycobacteriales; family Micromonosporaceae; genus Actinoplanes. Next base: position 3,423 of record NZ_CAKUCL010000117.1, on the reverse strand, counting down.
GCCCCGGGCCGGAATTCGCACCATTACGGCTCACCGAACGCCGGCCGCCGCCCCGCCCTCGCCGATACCGAAGCGCGTCGCCGTCGAGAAACGGGCTGCGGGCGGTGTCGATCCGGGGTCGCGGCCGCTACGTCGTGGCACGGGCCGGCGTTTCGATGCCGGCTCAGGGTCCGGGGCGAGCGTCGGCGGGCACCGTCATGCCGCGGTCACGCTCGGCCGGTCCCCGGGGGCCGGTCACCCGGTCGGCGATGCGACCGAGAACCGGCACCGGCTCACGGATGAGCCGAGCTGAGCTGGTCCCGGTGCACGGATTTGACGCTGATGACCGTATCGAGGTAATCGGCGATCGCGTCCCTGTTGCGGGTCAGGTTATCGATGCGTTCGGACAGCCGAGCCTGTTCATGTTGCAAGGTGGCGATCATCTCGGGTGTCACGTCGGGGACGTAGATCGTCTCGGGCCGGTCCAGGCACGGCAGGAGCTGCTGAATGATCCGGGTCGGTAACCCGGCATCGAGCAGACCCTTGATCTGGAGAACGATGTCGACGTGCGACTCCTGGTACTCGCGGTAGCCGTTAAGGGTGCGGCTGGCCGTGATGAGCCCCTGCTCCTCGTAATAGCGCAATAGCCGGCGGGAAACCCCCGTACGCTCCGCGAGCTCTCCGATTCTCATGTGCTCAAGCCTACATTGACCCTCACATCCATGTGAGGGTTCAAAACTTGTCAGGCGGGCCGTGACCGGCGACATCAGCACTGCGCTGGACAGCAGGGGTGTCTGACGCCGGCCAGTCCATCGGCGGCCACGACAAGCACAGCTCATCGGAGACTCACGTGAAAATCGGACTTCGTCCGCCCAAAGTGCCACAGATCGATCCCGTATCGGAACCTCAGATCCCCGCCCCCACCTCGAGGCGACCACGCCCGGGCGCCTCCCGCCCCGCACGGCCCGGCCTGTTGCTGGCCGTGATCTTGGGCGGGGAGTTCATGGCCTCGCTGGACGTGACCATCGTGAACGTGGCGACGGCGACCATTCAGCGCAGTCTGCACGCCTCGGGAGCCGGACTGCAGCTGGTCGTCGCCGGCTATGTCATCGCCTACGCGCTTTTCCTGATCACCGGCGCCCGGCTGGGGCAGCGGCACGGCTACAGCCGGGCCTTCCAGTTCGGCCTGGCCGGGTTCACCCTGTTCTCGCTGGCCTGCGGTCTCGCGCCGGACACCGGCTCCCTCATCGGCTTCCGGATCGCGCAGGGGCTCAGCGCCGCTGTCATGGTGCCGCAGGTGATTTCCCTCATCCAGCAGACCTTCACCGGTTCCTCCCGCACCCGGGCGCTCAGCGTCTACACCGCGGTGATCGCCGCCGGCACCGTGCTCGGGCAGCTGCTGGGCGGGCTACTGGTCAGCGCCGACATCGCCGGCAGCACCTGGCGCCCGGTCTTCCTGGTCAACGTGCCGGTCGGCATCGGTCTGCTGATCGCGGGCCGGCGACTGTTCCCGACCTCCGAGGGCAACCGGGAACGCGCGCTGGACGTGCGGGGTCTGCTGGTGCTCGCGGCCGCGATAGGCCTGTTCGTGGTGCCGTTGGTCCTCGGCCACGAGGTGGGCTGGCCGGCCTGGACGTGGATATCGCTGATCGCCAGCGTCCTCGCCTTCGCCCTCTTCGTGCGGGTGGAGCGGCAGGTCGCGAAAGGCGGCGGCAGTCCGCTGATCTCGTTCCGGGTGCTGCGTTCCCCGGGGCTGGTCCCCGCCGCTACGGCACTCTTCCTGCAATGGGCCTCCTTCTCCGGTTTCACGTTCGCCTTCGCGCTGCACATGCAGGACGGACTGGGCTACAGCGCGCTGCGCAGCGGGCTGGTCTCCCTGTTCACCATCGGTTTCGGCGTTGCGGGTCTCACCTGGCATCGGCTGCCGCGCCGGCTGCACCGGCCCCTGCCGACGGTGGCGCTGGTGGTCATCGGCGTCACCTACGCCGCCGCGGGGTTGCTCCTGCGCGGCGGTCACGATGTCGGGGTGACGGCGATGGTGGTGCTGGTGCTGCTCGCCATGGCCTGCGGCTGCACGTACAGCCCGCTGTTCAGCCGGGGTCTGAGCCGCGTGGACACCGCCGACGCCGCGGACGGCAGCGGCGTCCTGATCACGATCATCCAGCTGGGCCAGGTTGTGGGTGTATCGCTACCCGGCACGCTGTTTCTCAGCCAGGTCTCTTTCCCGGCGCCGCCGGTGAACTCCGGGCACGCTCTGGCTGTCACGGGGGTCGTCGTGGGCGTGGCCGCCATGGTAGGCGCGGCCTTCGCGCACCGTACACGGAAAGTCGCGCTGGACGCCTAGGGCGAAGCCTGCCCGAGCCGTGAGACGGCGAAGCTCGTCACCATCCACCTTGGCCGGTGCCCGGCGGTCACGGCGTTCGAGCCTGCTCGTCCCGCCCGCCCGCCACGCCACGCGCATCTGCCCCTCGGTGAGCTGACGTTCACCGCCCTACGCCGGCCGCCGGCGTTACCGGCCCCAGACGCCCGGGCCGGTGACGCCGGCGGCTTGCGCGTGTGTGCCGTGCTTCACCCTTCCTGTGGCGCTCGTCGCGACGCCCAGCAGTGACTGTCGTATGACCGATGTCGTCGGCATGCCCTCTCTCGATCGTGGAGGTGACGTCGGCGCGATCCATCCATCACTCCCCAGCAGAGCGGACGCATGCCCGGCGGGGACCGGCTAGACATGGGAAAAGCAATGACTGCTACGGCCAATTCACCGACCGCCTCCTCGGCGATCGCGGGTGACCAGCAAGATCGACTGCCCCTCATGGCCCTGATGGGCCTGTTCTTCGCCGGGTTCGTCGGCGTGCTGACCGAGGTCCTGCCGGCCGGCCTGCTACCGGAGATGTCGCGCACACTGCACAGCAGCATCGCGGCGACCGGCCAGACCGTCACGCTCTACGCCGTGGCCACCGCGCTCGCGGCGATCCCGCTCAACCGCCTCACGTCCACCTGGACGCGCAAGAGTGTGGTCCAGGTGGCGCTGCTCACCGTGGCGGTCGCCAACCTGCTCACCGGGCTGTCCAGCAACTACTGGCTGACCCTCGCGACCCGGGTTCTGGCCGGACTGAGTACCGCGCTGCTCTGGCCGTCGCTCGCCGGTTATGCCGCGCGGCTGTCTCCCGGAGGCAAACAGGGCCTTGCCATCACCATCGCCATGGCCGGCATCCCGGTGTCGCTCGCCTTGGGTATTCCGCTGGCCACCGCGGTCACGTCCTTCACCGGCTGGCAGGTCGCCTTCTACGGTTCCGCCGTCCTGACCGTCCTGGTCATGCTGTGGATGTACCTCACCCTGCCGAACCTGCCCGGCCTGCCGCCGGATCAGCGGCACAAGTTCTCCCAGGTGCTGGTCATGCCCGGGGTCCGCGTCATCCTGCTGACCCTCGCCGGATTCATGGTCGC
>NZ_CAKUCL010000116.1 GCF_934643405.1 uncultured Actinoplanes sp. | reverse complement strand
AGGGCGGCGTCCAGCGCGGCGAGGTCGTCGTCGGTGGCGCGGGCGGCGGCCAGGCTGGCCGCGCCGGGCTCGACGATGCCGCGCAGCTCGTGCAGGTCGTCGAAGAGGCCGGGGCGGTGCGAGCGGGCGAACGTCCAGCGCAGCACGTCGGCGTCGAGCAGGCTCCAGGCGGACCTCGGGCGCACGAACGTGCCGCGTTTCGGCCGCGCGTCGACCAGGCCCTTGGCGGCCAGCACCCGCAGCGCCTCCCGCAGCACGGTCAGGCTCACGTCGAACTCGGTCTGCAGCGCGGTCAGGTCGATGGTCGTCCCCTCCGGCAGCTGGCCGGTGAGGATCCGCTGGGCGAGGACCTCGACGGTCTGGCCGTGCACCCCGCGCGCCGCGAACTGCTGCATCCGTTGTCTCTTTCCGTCCGGCGTGATCATGTGGAGGACTTCGTGGCGGTCCAGCCGCCGTCGACCACCAGACTGGCGCCGGTCACGTAGGCGGCCTCGGGCGAGGCCAGGAACGCCACGGCGGCGGCCACCTCGGCCGGCGTGCCGAACCGGCCGGCGACCGTCTCGGCGACGCTGGCGGCGCGGTCGTCCTCCGACACCCAGTCCCACGCGGCGGTCATGATCGGTCCAGGCAGGACGGTGTTGACCCGCAGCGCGGGACCGTACTCGACGGCGAGCTGCCGGGCCAGCGCGACCAGCCCGCCCTTGGCCGCCGCGTAGGCGGGACGTCCGGGCAGCCCGACCAGCGCGTGCACCGACGACACGACGACCACGCTCCCGTCATGCTCGCGCAGATCGGGCAGCAGCGCCCGCACACCGAGGAAGGTGCCGGTCAGGGTGACCGCGATCTGCCGGTCCCAGGAGGCGAGGCTGGTCTCGCCGGCCGGGGCCACCTCGACCGCGTAGGCGTTGCTGACCAGCACCCCGACCGGGCCGAAATGCTCACGCGCGGTAGCCGCCACCCGGGCCCAGTCGTCCTCGCCGGAGGCGTCCGCGACCACCGCGAGCGCCCGGCCGCCGGCGTCGGCGATCCGCTGCGCCACCTCGTCGGCGGGCCGCACGTCGGCGAGCACCACCGCGGCGCCCTCGCCGGCCAGGCGCACCGCAACCGCCGCACCGATGCCGGAGGCTGCACCCGTCACCACAGCGGTCCGACCTGCGAATCGTCCAGTCATGCACCACCCCGCGACGGCAAGTCTTCATTAATTACGAAGATATATTGACAGTCCATCCACGGTGATGCAACCTCTTGGAAACACAACCCAGGAGGCACAGAATGATCTCTGCTCCCCTCAGTCGCCGCGGGTTCCTCGCCGGGATCGGTGGTCTCGGTGCGGCCGGGCTCCTCGGCGCATGCGCTACCGGGAGTGACGACAACTCAAGCGCCGCCTCCTCGACGCTGACCCTCCAGTCGTCGCTGTCCGACCCTGACCCCAAGGCCGCGCTGACGAAGGTGGTCGAGGGCTTCACCAAGAACAAGGTCACGCTCAACACCATTGCCATCGAGACCTTCCGGGCGCAGCTGCCCACCTACCTGAACTCGGGCAACCCGCCGGACGTGCTGACCTGGTACGCCGGCTCGGTCGCCCGGGACTACGCGAGCAAGGGCTTCCTGCTCGACGTGTCCGACCTGTGGACCGGCAGCGGGCCGTGCGCGAAGTTCTCCCCCGCGCTCAAGGAACTGTCCACCGCCCAGGACGGCAAGCAGATCTTCGTACCGACGAACTACTACTGGTGGGGCCTGTTCTACCGCAAGTCCGCCTTCCAGGAGTGGGGAGTGCAGCCGGCCACCACCTGGGACGAGTTCCTCGCCCTGTGCAAGACGCTGAAGGCCAAGGGCGTCACCCCGATCACGATGGGCACCGGCTCCACCCCGTGGACCGCGTCCGGCTGGTTCGACTACCTGAACCTGCGGATCAACGGCGCCGAGTTCCACCGGGAGCTGCTGGCGGGCAAGCACGCGTTCGACGACCCCAAGGTCAAGACGGTGATGGACCACTACGCGCAGGTCGTGCCGTACATCGACCCGAAGGGCCGGTCGTACTCGTGGCAGGACGCGGTGACCCCGCTGGCCAGCAAGAAGGCCGCGATGTACCTGGTCGGCGCGTTCGTCACCACCGCCCTGCCCAAGGACGCGGTCGACGACATCGACTTCTTCCGGTTCCCGGTGATCGATCCGGCCGTGCCGCTGGCCGAGGAGGCGCCGACCGACGGCTACTTCGCCAGCGCCAAGAGCCGCAACCCGGCCGGCGCCAAGGAGCTGCTGTCGTACCTGGCGTCGCCGGCGGCGCAGCAGCAGTACATCGAGCTGTCGAAATCGTCCAACCTGCCCACCTCGACCGAGGTTGACACCAGCAAGTTCTCGCCGCTGGTGCAGAAGGGCATCGCGATGCTGGGCGAGAGCAAGTCGCTCACCCAGTTCTTCAACCGGGACTCCAGCGACGAGTTGCAGACCACCGCCGACACCGCGCTGACCAAGTTCCTCGACTCCCCCGGTGACGTCAACAAGATCCTCGCCGAGTGGCAGTCGTCCGCGAAGAAGGTCCTCGGGTCGTGACCACGGTGGCGGCACCACGGCGCTCCAGGAGGACGGCCGTACCGAGAGTGGTGTGGCTGTTCCTGCTGATCCCGGCGGTGGTCGAGGTCGGCATGGTGTTCTGGCCGGCGCTGAACAGCTTCTACCTGTCGCTGACGAAGTGGAACGGGCTGGGCGCCGCCCAGCCCGTCGGGCTGGAGAACTTCCGCAACCTCGGCGCTGACGACGTGTTCCTCGGCGCGCTGAAGAACAACGTCGTCTGGGCGGTGGGCTTCGGCGGCCTGTCGGTGCTCGGCGGGCTGGCGCTGGCGGTGGCGCTGAACAAGCCCCGCCGCGGCGTCGGCCTGTACCGCAGCGCGATCTACCTGCCGATGGTGTTCTCGCTGGCGGTGACCGGCCTGTTCTGGCGGGTGCAGTACCAGCCGGACGGGACGATCAACACACTGCTCGGCGCGGTGGGTCTGGACAGCCTGGAGAAGCAGTGGCTGGCCGACCCGGACACCGCGCTGTACGCGGTGCTGGTCGCCGCGGTGTGGCGCCAGGTGGGGTACGTGATGGTGCTCTACCTGGCCGGCCTCAAGGGCACCGACCCGTTCCTGGACGACGCCGCCGCGGTGGACGGCGCCGGCGCGTGGCAGCGATTCCGGTTCGTCACCTGGCCGCAGCTGCGCGGGGTGAACACCGTCGTCTTCGCGGTCACCGTGATCGACTCGCTGCGCACCTTCGACATCGTCTGGGCGATGACCCAGGGCGGGCCGTACCACTCGTCCGAGCTGCTCAGCACGTACATGTTCCAGCAGGGCTTCACGTTCCTCAACCTCGGCTACGCCTCCGCGATCGCCGTGGTGATCTTCGCGCTCGCCCTCATCTTCATCATCACGTACCTGATCAGGGCCACGAAGGAGGAGGTCGGCCGATGACCGCCGCGACCCTCACGCCCGTCCGCGAGCACAGCGTGACCGAGGCGCCCCACCGCAAGCGCCGTCGCTGGGGTTACCACGCGGTGATGGCGCCGCTCGCCCTGCTGTGGGTGGCGCCGATGGCATTCGTGCTGCTGCTGGCGTTCCGCTCGTTCGACGACATCGCCCAGAACGGCACGGCCGCGCTGCCGTCGTCGTTCGCGCTGGACGGCTTCCGCGAGGCGTTCGGCCGCGGGCACATGGGCCGGGCCCTGTGGATCAGCGTCCAGGTGACGGTGCCGGCGGTGATCCTGAGCCTGCTGCTGGCGTCCTGGGCCGCGTACGCGCTGAGCCGCTACGCCATCCCCGGACGCCGCGCCGTCCTGCTCACCATGCTGGCCGGCAACCTGCTGCCGCCGCAGATCCTGCTGATCCCGGTCTCGCGGGTGATGGAGTCGCTGGGCGTCTACGACACGCTGGTCGCCCTGGTCGTCATCCAGGTCGGCTTCGGGCTCGGCTTCTACACGTTCGTGCTGCACGGCTTCATGCGCTCGATCCCGGACGAGGTGAGCGAGGCGGCCCGCATCGACGGTGCCGGGCCGGTGCAGATCTACGCCCGGATCATCATGCCGCTGTGCCGGCCGTCGCTGGCGGCGCTCGCGGCGCTGGCCACCACCTGGATCTTCAACGACCTGATCTGGGCGATCACCGTGCTGCGCACCGAGGCGAAGCTGCCGGTCACCGCCGCGCTGCTGAACCTGCAGGGCGGGTACGTCAGCAACTGGAACGTCGTGGCGGCCGCCTCGGTGATCGCCGCGGTGCCCACCGCCATCGTGTTCTTCGCCTTCCAGCGGCACTTCGTGTCCGGCCTGCTGATGGGATCGTCGAAGTGACCCCGCTGACCATCACCCTGTGGGACTTCACCTGGTACACCCGGACCGGGCCGGGCGAGCCGTTCCACGATCTGGGTGCGGCGTTCCGGCAGGCGGTCGAGCGCGGATACAACACGGTCCGGATCTGCGCGATGCCGTACCTGCTGTTCGGCTCGGGCCTGGACACCGAGGCGCTGCGGTTCGACGGCCTGGGCGGCGAGTTCGGCCGGCGCACCCGCTGGTATGACGTTCCTCCCGGCCCGCCGGTCCATGGCAGAGAACACCTTCGGTCGCTGTTCCGGGAGGCGAAGGCGCACGATTGCCGGGTGATCGTCTCCAGCTGGGAGTACCAGCAGAGCCCGTCGTTCGCGGTCGGCGACGCGTGGCACCGCGCCCTTCAGGCGGTGCCGTTCGCCGACCGGACGGTGGTCCTGGCCGACGCGCACGCCGCGCTGATCGACCATCTGCGCGAGCACGGGCTGGACGACGTGGTGGCGTACGTCGAGCTGCACAACGAGGTCCAGCACAGCGGCCTGCACGACTCCTCGGGCGTGCTGGGCATGCGGGATGCGCTCGAGCGCGGCATCGACCGGTTCAAGTCCCGGCACCCGCGGGTGCCGATCGCGGCGAACTACAGCCGCGTGCCGGTCGGCGAGATGCGCGGACTGCCGCGCAACCAGGACGTCGCGGTCTTCCACCCCTACGTGTACGGCGTCCTGGGCCAGCTGGTGGACGAGTTCGCGCTGCGCGACACCACCCGGCCGTACCCGCAGGAGCGCGCCTTCGCCGAGCTGCTGCGCGACGGCGCGCCGAAGCTCGAGGACTGGCGCCCGCCCGCGTCCTGGAAGACCGGCGCCACGATCGTGCCGCACCGCGAGATCTACACGCACGACTGGGCCGACCCCGGCAAATGGGACCGATGGCTCTACGACCGGTACGGCGCCCACCGGCTCGCCATGCGGCAGACCCTCGACACCTGGTTGTCCGTGGCGGCCGACCACGCCGCGTCCCGCGGGATCCCGCTGGTGCTGGGCGAGGGCTGGGTCGGCTACACCCCGCTGTACGGCACCTTCGAGGAAGGGCCGGTCGGCGCGGAGATCTGCGAGCACGCCGTCCGCACGGCCCGTGACCTGGGCGCGTGGGGCACGGTGGTCTGCTCGAACGCCGCGCCGCACCACCCGATGTGGCAGGACGTCGCCCTCCAGCGGCGGCTGAACGACGAGTTCCAGGAGAACCGCTGAGCATGTGGACCATCACCGGTGCGAGCACCGAGTACACCGTCGCCGCGACCGGTGACCGCATCGACCTCGTGGCCTGGGGGCCGCACGGCGTGAGCGACGGCCCGTCGCCGTACGCGTTCCACGGCAAGGTGAACTACATGCTCGCCGGGGACGTGGCCGCGGTCGAGTACGCGCCGGACGGCCTGCGGCCGTTCCTCGGCGCCGACCTGGCCGTGGCCGATCAGGTGCTGACCTGGCGGCTCGACGGCGTGACGCAGGACGGCGGGCTGCGGGCCGTCTTCACCGACGACGTCACCGGGCTGCGGGTCACGCTGCACTGGCGGTTCGCGCCGGGCACCGACGTGGTCGAGCGCTGGGCCGAGGTGCACAACGGCGGCGACCAGCCGCTCACCCTCACCCGGCTCGGCTCCGCGGGTTTCTCGGTGCCGGCGCCGCGGGCCGCCACGGTGCACTACCTGAGCGGGCAGTGGGCGCAGGAGTTCACCCGCATGTCGGTGACGCTCCCGCGCGGCCGATTCACCATCGGCAGCGCCCAGGGCGTCACCGGGCATCAGTTCTCGCCGTACCTGGCGGTGGACAACGGCGACGCCACGTACGGGGTGCAGCTGGCCTGGACCGGCTCGTGGCACCTCACCGCCGACGCCGACGCCGCCGGACTCCTGAGGATACGAGCGGGGCGCGACGGCCTTGTCCGGATCAATCCGGGCGAGACGGTCACCGCGCCGACCGCGACCGCCGTCTACAGTTCCGACGGGCTCGACGGGCTGGCCCGCCAGTGGCACCTCTACGAGCGTCACCTCGCCGGGGACCGGCTGCGCCGTACCCGCAAGGTCATCTACAACTCGTGGGAGGCCACCGCGTTCGACGTGACCGCCGCCGGGCAGCTCGCGCTCGCCGACATCGCGGCGGGGCTGGGCGTGGAGACCTTCGTGGTGGACGACGGCTGGTTCGTCGGCCGCCACGACGACACCGGCGGGCTGGGCGACTGGACGCCGGACGCGTCGAACTTCCCGGACGGCTTCGGCGCTTTCGTCGACGCGGTGCGTGCGAGAGGGATGGACTTCGGCCTGTGGGTCGAGCCGGAGATGGTCAACCCCAAGTCGCTGCTGTACGCCGAGCATCCGGACTGGATCTACCAGGCGCACGGCCGGCCGCGCAGCACGATCCGCAACCAGTACCTGCTGAACCTGGGCCGCGAGGACGTCTACGAGTTCGTCCGCGACACCCTGGACCAGTTGCTCGGCACCTATCCGATCAGCTACCTGAAGTGGGACTTCAACCGTCCCCGCACGGAGGCGGACCGGACCGTCGCCGACCTGGACGGCGCGCACGTCCGCAACCTCTACCGCATCCTCGATCATCTGCGGGAGGCGCACCCGGACGTGACGATCGAGGGCTGCGCGGCCGGCGGTGCCCGGGTCGACCTGGCGATGGCGGCCCGCACCGACGTGGTGTGGCCCAGCGACAACACCGCTCCCCTGGACCGGCTGCGCATTCAGGACGGCTTCCTTTCCGCGCACGCGCCGCACCTGATGAGCTCGTGGGTGACCGACTCGGCCGGCCTCTTCGACGAGCGCGACCGGTCGCTGGCCTTCCGGTTCGTGCTGGCCAGCGCCGGCGTGCTGGGGATCGGCGCCGACATCACCCGGTGGTCCGCCGCGCAGCGGACCGAGGCGGCCGCGTGGGTCGCGCGATACAAGAAGGTCCGCGACGTGATCACCGGCGGCGTGGTGCACCGGATCGGCGGCCCGGACCAGGCCCGCTGCGCGGTGCAGTACACGCTCGGCGACCGGATCGTCGTGCTGGCCTGGAACCCGGGCGGCCTGGACGGGCGCGACGGCGTGCCCGGCCGCGACCTCCGGCTGCCGCTGCACGGCCTCGACCCGGCCGCGCGGTACCGCGCGGGCGGCGCCACGTACTCGGGCAGTCACCTGATGGCGGCCGGCCTGCCGGTCCGCTGGACGCCGGCCCACGACGCCGATCTCGTCGAGCTGGAGCGCATGTGATCATCGGCTGCTACACCGCGGAGACGGGCGGCAAGGGCACCGGCATCGTCGTGCCCGGCGGCCCGGCCGTCCCGGCCCGGTCACCGTCCTACCTCATCACCCAGGGCGATTTCCTGTACGCCGTGAACGAGACCGACGACGGGACGGTCAGCTCGTTCGACCGCGAGACCCTGGCCGTCCGGTCGACGGTGTCCACCGGCGGGGTCTGGCCGTGCCATCTGGCCTACCACCCCGACGGGTACGTGCTGGTGGCGAACTACGGCTCGGGCAGCGTCGCGGTGCACCCGGTGGCCGAGGGTGCGCTCCGGCCGTACACCAGCCTGGTCGTGCACCGGGGAAGCGGACCGCGAGTGGACCGCCAGGAGGGACCGCACGCCCACCAGATCGTGGTGGCGCCGGACGGCACGGTGACCGTGGTGGATCTCGGGATCGACCGGCTGGTGCACTATCGGCTGGCCGGCGGGGAGCTCACCGAGATCGGCTTCACCGCGCTGCCGCCGGGGACCGGGCCCCGGCACGTCGTCGTGCATCCGTCCGGCCGGCAGTACCTGGTGGGCGAGCTGTCGTCGGAGGTGCTGACGCTGGACGGCGGCCGGGTGATCGCCTCGGCACCCGCGACGAGCTTCACCGGGGAGAACCTGCCCGGCGCCATCCGGCTGGACGGCGACCTTCTCTACGTGACCAACCGGGGCGCCGACACGATCGCCGTCTTCGACCTGTCGCTGAACCGCCTGGCCGAGGTGCCGTGCGGCGGCGCATGGCCCCGGGACCTGGCCGTCGGCGACGGCCTGCTGCACGTGGCGAACCAGCACTCGGACACCGTGGTGACCTTCACCGCCGGGCCGCGCCCGGCCCCGACCGGGCAGGTCGTCCGGACCGGTTCACCGGCCTGCGTTCTCCAGGGCCGCTAGGTGATAGGAGTCGCGGAGCTCCTGCGGAGTGGTGGCCCGGTCGAAGTGCCAGCCCTGTCCGAGGTGGACACCCAGCTCGGCCAGGGTGGCGGCGTCGGTCGCGGTCTCGATGCCCTCGGCGACCACCTGGGCGCCGATGGCTTCGGCCAGCTCGACCAGCGCGCGGGTCAGCACGGCCAGCACGGCGTCGTGGGCGACCCCGGCGACCAGGCTGCGATCGAGTTTGATCACGTCGGGGGCGGTGGTGACGATGTGCCGCAGTGACGAGAAGCCGGCGCCCACGTCGTCGATCGCCAGGCGCATCCCCCGGGCCCGCAGGGGCGCCAGGGTGGCCCGCAGCGCGTCGTAGTCGTCGATCCGGTCGTGCTCGGACAGCTCCAGCACGACACGCTCGAGCGGCATCCGGCTCAGCACGTCCTGGCAGGCCTGCGTGGCGAGCGTCGCGGGCGAGACGTTCATCGCGATGTACCCGGTCGTGTACGGCACATGCGCCACCGCCTGCTGGAGCGCCTGGATCTCCAGGCGTTCCCGCTGACCGATCAGGGTGGCGTCGGCGAAGACCAGGTCAGGCGCCTGGTTCCACTGCTGCGGGAACCGGCTGAGCGCCTCGGCGCCGATCCGCCGGCCGGTCGCCAGGTCGACGATCGGCTGCAGCAGCACCACCGGGCCGCCCCGGTCGATCACCGGGCCGAGCCGGTCGGCGATCTCGGCGTTGCGCCGGTCCTTGCGCACGTCCGGCTCGATGAGCATCGCGGCCGCGCGGGCCAGCACCTCCAGCAGGGTCCGGTCCCGGTCGGCCAGGTCGGGGTCGGCGGCGAACTCGGCGGCGCAGAAGGTGCCGTAGACCGAGCCGTCGCTGAGCACGACCGGCACCGACACGAAACTGCGGATGCCGTGGCCCTGGACCGCCGGCAGGTCCAGCGCGACCGGGAAGTCACCGACGTCGGGCACGACGGACGGCAGCCGCCCGTCGATGATCGCCTGGCAGAACGACGTCGCCTGCGGCTGGGTGAAGCCGTCGCCGACCAGGTGGGGGTGGTCGGACTCGACCACCTCGAGGTGCTGGGTGACGCCGTCCATCCGGCTCAGGAAGGCCAGGCTCAGGCCGAGCGAGCCACGCGCGGTGCGCAGCAGATCCGCGATCTGCCGCGCCGTGTCGCTGCGCTGTTCAGACATCGATGTCCCTTCGGGTCGCTCGTCCGTTCATCACCCATCGGCCGCCTCCCGGCGCGGCTGAGTGTTGGTGCCGGCCGGGGTGCTGGTAATCCCCGAAAAGCCCGCCACGCACCGGCCCGAGCTGGGAAAATCGGGACATGGGTGAGCTGAGCAGCGCTGTGCGGCCGACGGTTCTCCTGGTGGACGACGACCCGGACGTCTGTGACGCCACGGCTCACATGCTGGCCACCCGGGGGTTCCGGGTCCTCACCGCCTCCGACCAGACGTCGGCGCTGGACCTGCTCGACGAGCACCGCGGCGAGGTCAGTGTGGTGGTCGCGGATCTGTCGCTGCCCGGCGACACCCGCGGCCGGCTCGCCCGGGCCCTGTCGGCGGCACATCCGTACGTGAAGATCGTGTACGCCACCGGCATCCCGCGGCACATCGCGCTGGCCACCGGGCTGGTGCACCCCGACGCCCCGTACCTGGAGAAGCCGGTCGCGCCGGACGTGCTCGCCGGCGTGGTCCGCAGCCTCGGCAACCGGGCCGGCGGCGTGCCCTCGCGGGACGGCGGCGAGGAGTGGTGACGCTACGGTACTGGGGTGGAGCTCCGACCGTACCGTGAAGATGATCTCGCGCTGACCGAGGCCCTCGAGACGGACCCGGTGGTCAAGCTCCACCTCGGCGGCGTGCTGACGGCCGCCGAGGCGGCCGCCGTTCATCGTCATCGCCTGACCGCCGCCGTCCGGGGTGACCGGTTCTGGACGGTCGTCGCCGGGGAACCGGCGGGCATCGTGGGGATCTGGTCGACTCCCTGGGCCGGCGGTGCGGTCGACGAGGTGGGCTGGATGCTGCTGCCCGCCTACTTCGGCCGCGGGATCGGCAGGTGGGCGGCCGCGGCGGTCGTCCGGCAGGCGGACGGCGAGGTCCACGCGTTCCCCGCGGTGGCCAACGTGGCGTCGAACGCGATCTGCCGTTCCCTGGGGTTCCGCCGGCTCGACGACGTGGACCTGGACTATGCCGGACGGCCGCTGCGCTGCGGCCACTGGGTGCGCTCAGCCTGAGTCCGCGCTCCGGAACGTCGGCCCCGTCCCGACCGGGTTGTCGCGCAGCCAGGTGAGGGTTTCGAGAAGCTGGTCCACCTCCTGGTCGGTGTTGGCGGCGGTCATCTGGACCCGGAAGCCGACCTGGTCGCGCGGCACCCCGGGATACGGCGCGAGGGTGGTGTAGATGCCCCGTGCCAGCAGCAGCCGGCCGACCTCGTGCAGATCGGCCGGGTCGGCCAGCGGCACCTCGATCAGCGGGAAGCCGGACCGGTTCGGCGTGGACGCGCCGAGCGCGCCCAGATGGTCCAGCACCCGGGCCGTCCGGCGGTGAAGGTCGGCGCGCAGATCGTCCCCGCGCTCGTCGTTGACGTCGAACCCGGCCAGCACGGTCGCCAGCGACGCGACCGGCACCGGCCCGGAGTACAGATAGGGCGCCACCGTCGCGGTCAGCCGGCGCTTGACCTGCGGGGCACAGGCGATGAAGGCCAGCATCGAGGAGTACGCCTTGGAGAAGCCGCCGACCAGCACGATGTTGTCGTAGCCGACGTCGTGGTGCCGCACGATCGCGTTGCCGCGCACGCCGTAGGGCGACGCGGGGCCGGGCCGCTCGCCGATCACCCCGAACCCGTGGGCGTCGTCGATGTAGAGCGTGGCACCGTGAGCTCGGCACAGCGCGGCGAACCGGGCCAGGTCGGGGGTGTTGCCGGTCATGCTGTTGACGCCGTCCATGCAGACCAGCTTCGGGACGCCCGCCGGCGCCTGCCGGATCAGCTCGTCCAGGTGGCCGGGGTCGTCGCTGCGGAATCGGTGCACCGCCGCGCCGCCGGCGCGAGCGTGGACACAACCGTCGTAGATGGTCTTGTGGGCGCGTGAGTCGAGATAGATCACCCCGTCGCGGGCCAGCGCCGGGATCACCGACAGATGGATCTGCGAGATCGTCGGCAGGGTCAGCGTGGCGGGCGCGCCGAGCAGGGCGGCCAGCCGCTCCTCGATCATCGGGTACAGCCGGGGACTGCCCAGCATGCGTGACCAGCTCGGATGGGTCCCCCACCGGCGGATCTGGTCGGCCGCGGCGGCCGCGATCTCCGGCTCGAGGTCGAACCCGAGGTAGTTGCAGGAGGCGAAGTCGATCAGCCAGCGATCACCGATGCGGATGCGTCGCCCGTCGACCTCGTCGATGACCTGGTCCCAGAGGCCGGCTCGTTGCAGGTCCACGATGCCCTGATAGGCCGGCAGGCGTTCCCATTCCGCGCGAACATCACCCTCGGTATTCACATTCATACGGAAAGTATGGGAGTTCCCCGATCGATGAGCGAGTGGTGGTACCACACGTTGGGCTCGACATAGACGGCGATGTCCTCCCGCGGATCGCAGTGCACCGGCACGAGGCCGCCGGGGACGACCACCGGGCCCGCGGTGTCGAACGGCAGACCGGTCCACTGCCGCCACCGGCTCAGCGGCTCCCGCACCGTCATCGAGCAGGGCGCCACCGAGACCATCCGGCCCCCGGCGCGGGCATGCACCCGCAGCCACGGGTCCTCCGGCATCCCGTCCGGCCGCCGGCGGGCCACGTACTGCGCCATCGGCAGGTGCGGGGACAGATGCTTGCGTACGGGCCGGACCGGCGCCACCAGGCAGGCGTGACCGAGCTCGGCGGCGTTGCGCCGGGCCGCGTCCAGCATGAGCGCCGAGAGCCCACGCCCCCGCAGCTCGGGCCGCACCATGGCCAGCACCGCGGAGACCACATTGCCGCGCCGCCCGGCCAGCTGGTCCTCGGCGGCGCCCAGCAGCACCGCATCGTACCCGCCGGAGGGCAGCTCCACGGCTGGATCGGCATCCCAGGTGAACGGGACCGTGTAGAGGACCGCGACCGGCACCTCCGGTTCGGCGGGGTCCACCCCGATCAGCGTGTACTCCGCGAAGCGGTGCCGCAGCGGGTCGAACAGGGCCACCGAGACGGCGTCGTGATACAGGAACTCGGCGATCCCGGGGTCCGCGATCTCGCCGAGCCGCGCGGCGAGCTCTCCGTTTTCCGCCGCGGTGGTGACGACCAAGCCGGCCACGCGCGCCCCTTCCTCTGCTGTTTCGTCCGCCACAATGCTCAGATCTTCCCCAGCTTGGCCGATAGGACGGTCGACGGACAGCCCACGGCTGGCGAGCGGGAGAGTGAGCAGTGGCTAGACGGCTCTTGTTCGTCTACGGGATCGCCGTGATCGCCCTGACCGGTGTGTACTTCAGCACGCCGGGCTGGCACATCGCGACCTGGACCGCCTTCGGTGTCCTCAGTTGTGCCGGGATCGTCACCGGCGTCCGGCTGCACCGGCCTCGCCGGGCCGCGCCGTGGCTGCTGTGGGCCGGCGGCACCGCCAGCTTCGCGCTCGGCACGGTCACCGCGCTGGTGCTCAGCGACATCCTGCACCGGTCCGCCTTCCCGTCCCTGGCCGACGTCGTCTTCCTGGGCGGCTGCATGCCCTGCCTGCTCGCCGCCCTGATCACCCTGACCCGGTCCAAGGCGACCGTGGTGGACCGCTCGAGCCTGGTCGACGCGCTGATCCTGACCACCGGGGCCGGCTTCCTGTCGTGGGTGCTGGTGGTCGCGCCGTCGCTGTCCAACCCTGACCTGACCGCGCTGCAGAAGACCATCTCGGTCGCCTACCCGATCAACGACGTCCTGATCCTCGCCATCCTCGTGCGGTACATGCTGGGGACGGTCCGCAGCTGGAGCTCCTCGCTGCTGCTGCTCTCCGGCGCCGGGCTGTTCGCCGCCGACGTCCTGTACGGGCTGGCCCAGCTCGTCGGCTTCTGGAAGCTCGGCAGCCCGGTCGACCTGGGCTGGATCCTGTTCTACGTGTGCGGTGGCGCCGCCGCGCTGCACCCGTCGATGCGGCAGCTGACCCAGCCGCGGGTGGTGCGCACCAGCGAGGGGACTGCTCATCGCCTGGCCCTCGGCACCGCCTCGCTGATCGCCCCGGGCGTGCTTTTCGGCCAGGCGGTGACCGGCCAGGTCCGCGACGGCGTCATCATCGCCGTGGTGTCGGCGCTGCTCGTCGGCCTGGCCGTGACTCGCATGTCGTACGTCGCGGCCGGCCTGCGCCGCACCCTGGTCCGCGAGCGGGAGCTGCGCCGGGCGTGCGAGGAACTGCTGTCGGCCACCGACACCGGCACGGTCACCCGGGTGGTGCACGAGGCCGTCGCCCGGCTGCTGCCGCGCGGCACCGCCCACAGCGTGATGCTCCTGCTCGACGACGACCGGCCGTCCGCCGGCATCACCGTCGAGGAGACCCGCAACCTGCCGCCGGAGATCGCGGGCGGGCTCGGCGGCCACGACCTGACCCTGCACTGCCGGCTGTCGGTGGGCGAACGGCACGCCGGCGGACTGTACGTCGCCGCGGAGGAGAAGGCGCTCGTCGAGCTTCAGCAGGCCGTGCCGGTCCTCGCCGGCCAGGCCGCCAGCATGATCGACCACATCACGCTGAACCGCGAGATCAGCCGGCGCGACAGCGAGGCGTACTTCCGCACGCTCGTGCTCAACGCCGCCGACGTCATCCTGATCATCGACGACGACGACCGCATCCGCTACGACAGCCCGTCCGCGTCCGAGCTGTTCGGCACGGACCAGGACCTGACCGGCACGCTCGTGGAGGACCTGTTCGTTCCCGAGCAGCAGCAGGCCGTCCGCCGCGCCGTCGAGGCCGTGCGCTCGGCGGCGAGGCTCGACACCTCGGCCGACTGGACGGTCCTGCGCCCCACCGGCGAGCACGCCGACGTCGAGGTGGCGATCCGCAACCTGCACCACGAGCCGTCGGTCGACGGACTCGTGCTCACCCTGCGGGACGTGACCGAGCGGCACCGCATGCAGCGCGAACTGCAGGAACGCGCCTATGTTGATCCGCTGACCGGGCTCGGCAGCCGGCTGCTGTTCCAGGACGAGGTGCAACGCGCGGCCGCGGCGCCGACCGTCACGGGCGTCCTGCTGGTCGACATCAACGAGTTCCGGACCGTCAACGAGGCCTTCGGCCACCAGGCCGCCGACGAGCTGCTGCGGGCGGTCGGCAGCCGGCTCGCCGGGTCGCTGACCGGCAGCCCGGTCGTCGCCCGGCTCGGCGCGGACGAGTTCGGCGTCGTGGTCGAGGGCGCCGGCGACGCCGCCGAGATCGACCGGCTGGTCGAGCACGTCATGGCCCGGTTCGGCGAACCGTTCGTGCTGCTCGGCAGCACCCTGACGGTCCAGGTGAGCATCGGCGTGGCGACCACCGCCGACGCGGACGACCACCGCCAGCTGCTCAGCCAGGCCGGCGTCGCCCTGCGCAGTGCCAAGTCCTCCGGGCGGGGCCGCTGGCGCCGGTACGAGGCGGCCCTGCACCGCGAGGTCCTGGACCGGATGCAGTTGAGCGCCGAACTCGAGCACGCGATCTCCGACGGCCAGCTCGTCCTGCACTACCAGCCGATCATCGAGCTCGCCTCGGGCCGCACCGACGGCTTCGAGAGCCTGGTCCGCTGGCAGCACCCGGCCAAGGGCCTGCTGCCACCGGTGGCGTTCATCGAGCTGGCCGAGGAGTCCGGGCTGATCGTGCCGCTCGGCGCCTGGGTCCTGGAACGGTCCATCCAGGAGGCGGTGACCTGGCAACGCCGGTTCCCGCACGATCCGCCGCACGTCAGCGTCAACGTCTCGGCCCGCCAGTTCCACAGCCCCGGCTTCGTCGACCACGTGCTGACGCTGATCGAACAGTACGGCCTGGCGCCGCGGCTGCTCACCCTGGAGATCACCGAGAGCCTGCTGCTGACCGATCCCGATCAGGTCCGCAGCGAACTGGCCGTGCTGCGCAACGCCGGCATCCGGGTGTCGATCGACGACTTCGGCACCGGGTTCTCCTCGCTGAGCTACCTGCACCAGGTCCCGGCCGACATCCTGAAGCTGGACAAATCGTTCGTCGACACGATGAGCCTCTCCAGCCGCCAGTACGACCTGGTCCAGGGCATCGTCCAGCTCGCCCGGATCCTGAAGCTGGACGTCGTGGCCGAGGGCATCGAGACCGCCACGGACCACTCGCTGCTCACCGACGTCGGTTGCCGGTACGGCCAGGGTTACCTGTTCTCCCGCCCCATGCCGGCCCCCGACGTGATCCCCTGGCTGACCGCCCACGTCGCGACGACGGTCCTCGCCTAGCCTCCGTCTCGCGAATCAGGGCCGTCGAGGACGGCGCGTATCCCGTCGAGCATCTCGACCAGGTCGAGGTGGCTCGGTGGCCGGCGCCGCCCTTCGACGAATTCGGTGGCCGGCCGATCCCGCCGGGTTCGGGGTACGCGGAGCGCCGGCGGGATGACCCTGCCTTTCAGCCGTGCCGGGTGCCGTTGCGTGGCCCCCACCACACCGAAAGGTGCCCGAGCATGCATGACATATCAGCGGTGGAGCGCGATTGCTCACTCATAAGCCGGTCGACGCGTTCAGCAGGCGGCTGTTGGCACAGCGGGACGGGGCATCAGCTCGACGGCGGCAACGGTCGCGTTGTCCTGGTCGAGAATGTCCTCATAAACCCCGACCTTGAAATTGATGAGGTCCAGGCACTCGTTCAGCTTGCCGATCTGCGTGGTGACGTTCGCCTGGTGCTCGCGCATGAGTTCGAGGCGTTCCTCCTCGTTGCCGGCTCCTTCCCTGACGAGGTCGGCGTATCGCCGTAGCGCAGGCAAGGGCATGCCGGAGGCCCGCAGGATGATGCACACGGTGAGCCAGTCCACGTCATGGTCACTGTAGACGCGGCGTCCTCCAGGACCACGCCGCACGGGATTGACGAAGAGGCCCTCATGCTCGTAGAAGCGCAGCGCGTGCACGCTCAGACCAGTGCGTTCAGCGACCTGCCCGATGCTCAGCCTCGTGTCGACCTCGTCCATGCCGTTCAGAGTAGTGGGTTGACCTAGCGTCGACTCTAGCTCGTATGGTCCTCCGTGATCGATGTTGCTGTCGCTCCACGTGATCGTTGAAAAAGGGAAAGAAGTATCACCATGCGCTATCGCACCCTCGGCGGAACCGGTATCGAGGTCAGCCCTTATTGCCTCGGCACCATGATGTTCCAAAAGGTCGGTAACCCCGACCATGAAGATTGCGTCCGTATCATCCACGCCGCTCTCGATCAGGGAATCAATTTTGTCGACACCGCCGACATGTATGGACAGGGAGAGTCCGAGGAGATCGTAGGTAAGGCGCTGCAGGGACGCCGTGACGACATCGTATTGGCCACCAAGGTGCATTTTCAGATGGGCGAAGGGCGCAACCGGAGCGGCAATTCACGGCGTTGGATCCTCAAGGCGGTCGAGGACAGCCTCAAGCGCCTGCAAACCGATTGGATCGACCTTTACCAGGTCCACCGGCCCGACGACTCCACCGACATCGAGGAGACGCTCTCGGTACTCACCGACCTCGTACACCAAGGCAAGATCCGCGCCTTCGGCTGCTCGACATTCCCCGCCGAGGACATAGTCGCGGCACATGGCGTCTCCGAGCGGCGCGGTCTCGGACGGATGCGCACCGAACAGCCGCCCTATTCCATCCTGGCGCGCGGGATCGAGGCATCACTGTTGCCCGTCTGTCAGCGCTACGGGATGGGGGTTCTCGTCTGGAGCCCTCTGGCCTTCGGCTTCCTCACCGGCAGGTATCGCAAGAACCAGCCCGTCGACCTGTCCGCCGGCCGCGCGTCGATCCGGCCGGCGTCGTTCGACCCCGCGAACGCCGAGACCGCAACCAAGCTCGACATCGTCGAGCAGCTCGTCGAGCTCGCGGCCGGCATCGGCTGCACTCTTCCGCAGCTCGCCGTTGCGTTCACCATGGCCCACCCGGCCGTCACGTCGACGATCATCGGACCACGAACCATGGGACAGCTGGAGGACATCCTCAAGGGCGCCGCACTCACCCTTGACGATGCGGCTCTCGACCGGATCGACGAGATCGTGCCGCCCGGAACCAACATCTACAACCCCAACGCCCCTCTGCCCCCGCGCTCACTGACCGACACGGCAAGGCGCCGCCGCCCGCTCGCCGACCGCGCCGCGGCCTGAACGAGCTGCCGGTGGTGAGCCGATTGCGGCCCTGATCAGCAAGGCATCCGATCAGGCAGCCGCGCCCGCGGGAGGCGGTGCGGCCCATGCCACCACGCAGGCCGCCCCGCGCCGGGATAGTCTGATGGATCTGGCCGGCCGCCAACGCCGGCCGGGTCAGGTGGCAGGTACGTCGCGGACAAGATCAGGCCGGGTCCCACGCTTTGCTCGAAGACAGCACCGATGCCCTCTACGACAACGCCCCCTGCGGGAATCTCACCTCGTTGCCGGACGGCACCATCGCGAACGTCAACGCCACCCTGCTCGGGTGGCTGGGGTACGCGCGCGACGAGATCGCCGGCCGCAAGCGCTTCAGCGACCTGCTCGCCGCGGGCGCCCGGATCTACTACGAGACCCACTTCGCCCCGCTGCTGACCATGCAGGGCGAGATCAGCGGGGTGGCGCTGGATCTGCGCGCCAAGGACGG
This sequence comes from uncultured Actinoplanes sp., assembly GCF_934643405.1. Lineage (GTDB taxonomy): Bacteria > Actinomycetota > Actinomycetes > Mycobacteriales > Micromonosporaceae > Actinoplanes. The sequence goes on along the minus strand of NZ_CAKUCL010000116.1, from coordinate 3,434 downwards.
CAGCACGTTCCCCGCTCTGGTCAGCTCACTCGTGGTGTCCGCGGACAACGGCCGGCCCCGCCTGATCCGGACCATCGTCTTCGACGGGCGTGAGCGCCGCGCCTACGAGCAGGAGCTGCTGCACGCCCGCCGGGCTGCCGAGAAGGAGGGTGAGCGCCTGCGGCACCTCGTCGTCGACCTGCAACGCAGCCTGCTGCCCTCGACGCTGCAGACACCGCCCGGCCTGCAGACCGCGGCGCACTACCGGATGGCGTCGACCGACGAGGTGGGGGGCGACTTCTACGACCTCGTCCCGCTCGACGACGGGCGGTGGGCGTTCTTCCTCGGCGACGTCAGCGGCAAAGGCATCGAGGCGGCCGCGGTGACGGCTCTCGCCCGTTACACCCTGCGGGCCGCGGCGGTGTACGACCCGGACCCCGCCGCCGTCCTGCACAACCTGAACAGGGTCCTCTACCAGGAGTACCGCGCGGACGCCCGGTACTGCACCGTGGTGTTCGGCATCCTCACCCCGGCCGCGGACGGCTTCCGCGCGGTGATCGCCAGCGGCGGGCATCCCGAACCCCTGCTGCTGCGCGCCGACGGCACGGTGACCCGGCATCACACCAAGGGCCGCATCGTCGGCGTGTTCGCCGACTCGGCCTACACCAACACGTTCGTGACCGTGCGGCCCGGCGACACCATCGTGCTGCACACCGACGGCATCACCGAGGCCCGGGTCGCCGGCGGCCCCGACTTCGACCGCCGGTACGGGGCGGACGCGGTCACCCGGTTCGCCGGCGAGCTGGCCCCGGCGGACGCCGCCTCGGTCGTCGACGCCTTCATCGGCCTGCTCGACCGCTTCGGCGACGGCCTGGAGGACGACACCGCCATCATGGCGATCGGCGTCCCCCGGGAACGGCTGGGCTGACCCGGCGCAGCACGGTCAGCACGGCCGCGTCCACCGGCTCGACCTCGGTGAAGCGGAACTCGGCGGGGACGCCGCGGGCGAACAGACGGTCGCCCTCGCCGAGGACCGCCGGGAACGTGATCAGCCGGTACTCGTCGACCAGACCGGCGGCCGCGAGCGCGTGCACCAGGCTCAGACTGCCGATCACCACGACGTCGCGGCGCTCGCGTTCCTTCTTGGCCCAGGCGAGCGGGTCACCGGTGATCGCCGCCGAGTTCGCCCAGGCGCTCGCGTCGATGCCGGTGCGGGTGGCGACCCGCTTCGGCACCGCGTTCATCAGCCGGGCGTAGCCGCTGTCGCGGCCGGGCCAGATCTTCGCGAACGCCTCCCAGGTGCGCCGGCCGTAGAGCTGGACGCCCCGTTCCATGCGGCTTCCGAGGCGGAACTTGTCGTCGGCGACCGGGCCCGGACCGTACCGGAAAGCCCAGCCGCCCCCCGGCGTGCCCGAGCGTCCGTCGGGGTCGGAGACCACGCCGTCGAGCGTGGCGAACTGGATGACGATGACGTCGCCCATCTCGGGGCTCCCTCCTGCGGCGGCGGCCCCTCCGGCCGCCCTCACCCGCATGTACCGGCGTCACCGCGCGAACTCATCGCTACGCTCGGCCGGTGGCCCACGAGACGCACGAGGCCTTCCGCGGCGACCTGCTGGCGCACTGCTACCGCATGGTCGGCGACGTCACCGAGGCCGAGGACCTCGTGCAGGAGACGTTGCTGCGGGCCTGGCGGGCGGCGGACCGCTTCGATCCCGTACGGGCGTCGCCGCGCACCTGGCTGCACCGCATCGCCACCAATGTCTGTCTCACCGCGCTGCAGGGCCGGGCCCGGCGCCCGTTGCCGAGCGGCCTCGGCCCGGCCGGCGACGACCCCCAGGCTCCGCTGACCCCCAGCCTCGACATCCCGTGGCTGCAGCCGTTCCCCGACGTCCGGCTGGGCGACCCGGCCGACGCCGTCCAGCAGCGCGCCGGCCTGCGGCTGGCCCTCATCGCGGCGCTGCAACTGCTGCCCGCCCGGCAGCGGGCCGCCCTGGTGCTGCGCGAGGTCCTGCAACTGCCGGCCGCCGAGGTGGCGCAGGCGCTGGACAGCACCGTCGCCTCGGTGAACAGCAGCCTGCAGCGCGCCCGCGCCACCCTGGCGGCCGCCGGGCCGGTGCTCGACGAGATGCGCGAGCCGGCCGGCCCGGACGAACGCGCCGTGGTGGAGCGGTACCTGAAAGCCTTCGAGGCAGCCGACGTCCCGGCCCTGACGCGCTTGCTGGCGGCCGAGGTGGTGCTGGAAATGCCGCCGGTGCCGTTGTGGCTGTCGGGCCGGGCGCATTACCAGGAATTCATGGAAAGGGTGTTCGTCCTGCGAGGCGCGGATTGGCGGCTCGTGCCGATCGAGGCGAACGGCGGGCCGGCGTTGGCGGCGTACGCGCCAGGGACCGGGCGGGCACATTCGGTCCAGGTCTTCGAGATCGCCGGCGGCCTGATCCGGCGGTGTGTCACGTTCGCCGATCCGGCGCTGTTCTCGCTCTTCGAGCTTCCGTCGGTGATGTCTCCGGGCGGCTAGCTCTCCTCGGTTCTCGCGGCGGGCTTTCTTGCGCTGGGACGGCGGGGCTTTCTCACGCGAAGACGGCTGGGGGCACCCGCAGGCGGTACCCGGCGCCGGCGGCGTTCTGGGCTGCCGCCCTCCGGTTGCTCGGGACCGCTCCGACCCGGGGACTGCGCTGGTCTTCAGGGCGGTCGGGCGGATCGGCGGGCGCCGGTCGCCGATGCTGTACGGTCTGGCGAACACGTTCGTGAGTGCCGGCGACGGGATCGGGGCTGCCCGGTGTCACCGCCACGATTCTCTTCGCGGCCGCCCGCGCGCTGTGGCCCCCTGACCGGGACGGAGGAACGATGACGCTTGTCCGGCCGGTGGCGGAGGTCGACGAGGTTGCCGCGTTGTGGGAGTCGCTGGTGCGCCACCACTACGAGGTCAACCCCGCGATCGGGCGGCAGGCTCGTCCGGTCGGGTCGGGAGCGAGCTGGCCGGGGCGTCGCCGGCAGTACGAGGCGTGGTCGGCCGAGCCGGGCTGGCTCATGGTGGTTGCCGAGCGGGACGGCGTGATCCGTGGCTACGCCGCCGCCCGGGTCGTCGGGTCCACCAGCGCGTGGGATTTCGGGGAACGCGTCGGCCGGCTCGAGTCGCTGGCGGTGGAGCCGGCGGCCCGGGGGACGGAGTGGGAACGGCCCTGACCGACGCGGTACGAGCGCACTGGCGGCACCTGGGTGTCCGGTTCGCCACGGTCTCGGTGATCGCCGGCAACGACGCGGCCCAGCGATTCTACGCCCGTCTCGGAGCGGTCGAGTTCACCCGGACCAGCTTCTTCGAGGCCTGACGACAGCACGCGGAGCCGCCGGTCACCGTCATGAGGGCCAGCGCGGCCCAGACGCCCATCGCCACGACGTATCCGTCGCTGAACAGGCGCGCCGAGGCGTAGCCGCCGGCCGAGGCGAAGGCCGCGCCG
>NZ_CAKUCL010000115.1 GCF_934643405.1 uncultured Actinoplanes sp. | reverse complement strand
CTTCGGCGACTACGGTTACCACCTGCTCATCGACGAGGCGGGCCGGATCTACGAGGGCCGCTGGTCCGGCGACGACCCGATCCCGGTCTACGGCCCGGACCGTGGCCCCGACGGCCGGCTCCAGATGGTCACCGCAGCGCACATCGCCGGCTGGAACAGTGGGGTCGCCGGTGTGGTGCTCCTCGGCGACTTCACCTCCAGGCAGCCCACCCAGGCGGCCCGCGACTCGCTCGCCGTGGTGCTCGCCGCCTTCTCCGGCCTGGAGCGGCTGGACCCGCTGGGCTTGGTCAACTACGTCAATCCGGTCAGCGCGGTGACCAAGACGGTCAACTCGATCGCCGGCCACCGCGACTACGCCGCCACCGAATGCCCCGGCAACACCTTCTACCCCGAGCTTCCGTCGCTGCGCACGCAGGTCGCTCACCTCTTGCACCGCGCCGCCTGAGCACGCCGGGCCTGTCCCGCACCACGCCGGGACAGGCCCCGGATGGGGTGCGCGGTGGCGCGTGGTGACCTGACGAATGGTCTTGGGGCCGTCGGGATTTGTGCTGGTGACGACGTGGCGGGTAGCGGGGTGCTGGTTGCGGTGTCCGCGTGGTCTGCCGGGAGGTGCCGGTGCGGTGGTGGGGGCAGCCGGCTTTGCCGCGTGGCTTCCGAAACCCGCCCCGTGGCAGCGCAGCACCCGGTCCGAGCGCATCCGGACCGGCAGTTTCACCGGCAGGCCGGCGAGGCGTCCGGGAGGATGACGTGGGTGTCCTTGCCCAAGACGACTCCACCGGCCCGTCAGCCCGAACAACGCATCCAAGCTAGAGGAGTCCCCGCTCGAACGCGGCGGCCACGGCCGCTGCCCGGTCGCGCACGCCCAGCTTGGCGTAGGCGTGCAGCAGGTGCGTCTTGACCGTGGCCTCGCTGATGAACAGACGGCTCGCCGCCTCGCGGTTGGAGTGACCGCGCGAGATCAGCGTGAGCACCTCCAGCTCGCGCTGGCTGAGCGGCTCCTTCGCGGGCGAGCGCAGCGACCCCATGAGCCGGCCGGCCACCGCGGGCGACAGCACCGACTCGCCCCGGTGCGCCGCGCTGACCGCCCGGAACAGCTCCTCGCGCGGCGTGTCCTTGAGCAGATAACCGGTCGCGCCCGCCTTGATCGCCGGAAGCACGTCGCTGTCGGTGTCGTAGGTGGTGAGGACCAGCACGCGGGCGCGCGACCCGGAGGCTGCCAGCTCGCGGATCGTGCTGACCCCGTCCATCTCCGGCATCCGCAGGTCGAGCAGGACCACGTCGGGATCGACCGCGCGAGCCACCGCCAGCGCCTCCCGCCCGTTGCCCGCCTCACCCAGCACCTCGAAGCGGTCGTCGCCGGCGAACATGCCGCGCAGGCCGTCGCGCACCACCGGATGGTCGTCGACGATGAGCAGACCGATCATGCGACGGCTCCCAGGGTGATCGCGGGAACGCAGGCGGACAGGGCGGTGCCCGCGCCGGGCTCGGACTCGACCTCGAGCGAGCCGGCGATCCGGGACAGGCGCTCGCGCATCGCGGCCAGCCCGTAACCGCCGTCGTAACGGTCGTCGCGCGGGACGGACGGGTCGAACCCGGCGCCGTCGTCGCGCACGTCCAGGGTCACCATGTCCTCCATGTAGGACAGGGTCAGGCCGACCCGGGCGGCGCGCGCGTGCCGGGCCACGTTGGCGAGGGCTTCCTGCGCCGTACGCAGCAGGGTCGTCTCGATCTCGGGAAGCAGCGGCCGGGCCGTGCCGGTGGTGACCAGCTCGGCGGTGACGCCGTTGAGCTCCGACCAGCCGGTGACCACCTCGCCGATCGCCTCGGGCAGCGCCGCCGTGTCGAGCGTCTGCGGGCGCATCGCCCGCACCGACCGGCGCGCCTCGGTGAGGCTGTCGCGGGCCAGCCGTTTCGCCGTGTCCAGGTGCCGCCGCCAGTCGTCCGATCGCGCGGTCGCGGCGTCGGCGGCCTCGAGCTGCGTGACGATGCCGGTGAGACCCTGGGCCAGCACGTCGTGGATCTCCCCGGCCATCCGCTGCCGCTCGTCCAGGATGCCGGCCTCCCGGGCCTGGACCAGCAGCTGGGCGTGCAGGCCGGCGTTCTCCCTCAGGGCGGCCTCCAGCTTCGCGTTGGCCTCGGCGAGCTCGTCGATGATCGCGGCCCGTTTCGCCGACTGCTCGTGGGTGAGCGTGGTCAGGAACGTCATGGCGTTGGCGACGATCACGTTGAACGCCAGCAGCAGCAGGAAGAACGGCCACGAGCCGGCCTGGGCGAGCACCGCCCAGCCGCCGGCCTGCGACGCGGCGGTGCCGATCGCGACCAGGGTGCTGCCGGTCAACCGGGTCTTGCGGGTGTGCAGCGCGTACGCCGTGGCGACGTATCCGGTCCAGGCGAAGAACCCGAACAGGGGGCTGCTGCCGACCAGCAGATAGATGAGCACGACCAGCCCGGTGAAGAAGACCGCCATCCGGCGGCGGTCCCGCTCCCACTGCGGATGCAGGGTGACGAACCAGCCGAGCCACGCGGCCGTGATCAGCACCAGCGGGATGATCACGGGGTACGGCGCGTGCGGCACGCCGGCGGTCCCGGCGATCGGCACCAGCGCGGTCGAGGCCGCCAGGGCCGCGTACGGCAGGCGCATCATCCACCGGTCGATGCGCTGCCGCCAGACTTCGAGCCGGGTGACCGCCGACGTGTCAGTCATGATCAGAGCCCTTCAGGACCACCGGAACAGGCGGCTCGCCGCCAGCCCGAACAGGATCGCGTAAGCCACCAGAACCGTAACCGACAGCAGGTTCGGCCAGCTGCCCGTCATCGCGTCGTGCAGCGCCCGCTCGCCGGCGCCCAGCGGGGTGAAGTCACCGATCCGCCGGACCACCTCCGGCATGACCTCGCGCGGCGTCCACAGGCCGGCGAAGAACATCGACGGGAAGAACAGCAGGGTGCCGATCGCGTTGCCGGCCTTGCCGGTCGGGGCGAGCGCGGCGATGAGGACGCCGATCGCGAGCACGCCGGCGGCGCTGAGCAGGAACGCCAGCACGAAGCCGCCGAACTGCGGTGCCAGCGGCACGTCGAACACCAGACGACCCACGGTGATCACCAGGGCGGCCGAGACGGTCGCGCAGAGCATGCTCATCGCGAGCTGCGCGCCGAGCAGCATGCCGGGCGGGACCGGGGTGGTGGCGAGGCGCCGCAGGATGCCCTTCTCCCGGTAGTTCGCCAGCACCGCCGGCGTGACCTGCAACGCCAGCATGGCCAGGGTGAGCGCGACGCTGATCGCGACGTAGAGGTCGATCACCCGGGCGCCGCCGAGGTCCGGCGACGGATCCCGGAACGCCGGGATGCTGCCCAGGATGATCACCAGGATGGCCGGGAACGCGAAGACGAAGAACGCCGGCACGGGTTCGCGCAGCATGAGCTTGAGTTCGGTCCGCGTCAGCTTCCAGAAGGTCCCGGACATCGCTATTTCCCTTCGGTACGGCCGGTGAGCCGGACAAACGCATCGTCGAGGCTGGCCTGTTCGACCCGGAGGTCGTTGGCGATCACCTGCTGGGTCGCGAGCAGCGAGGTCACCGCCGACAGCAGGTTGCCGGTGCCGGCGACCTCGAGCCGGTCGCCGTGGTGGCGCACCCCGGTCACCTCGGGCAGGGCGGTGAGCAGGGCGTCGTCCAGCGGCCGTGACGGGCGGAACCGGATCGTCTGCTCCACGGCGATCCGCTCCACCAGACCGGCCGGGCTGTCCAGCGCGACGACCTCACCGTGGTCGATCACGGCGATCCGGTCGCAGAGGCGCTCGGCCTCCTCCATGAAGTGGGTGACCAGCAGGACGGTGACCCCGGAGTCGCGGATCGACTGGATCAGGTCCCAGGTGTCGCGGCGCGCCTGCGGGTCGAGGCCGGTGGTCAGCTCGTCCAGGATGGCGATGCGCGGGTTGCCGATGAGGGCGAGCGCGATGGACAGCCGCTGTTTCTGGCCGCCGGACAGCTTCGCGTACCGGGTGCCGAGCTTGTCGTCGAGGCCCAGTTCGCGGGCCAGCGCCCGCCAGTCCCCCGGCTGCGGGTAGAAGGCGGCGTACAACTCCAGCGCCTCGCGGACGGTCAGCTTCTCCGGGAGCTGGCTCTCCTGGAGCTGGACGCCGACCAGCTTGCGCAACCCCGGGTCGCGCGCCGGGCGGCCGAGCACGCCGATCGTGCCCCGGTCGGGGGTGCGCAGGCCGGCGATGCACTCGACTGTGGTGGTCTTGCCGGCGCCGTTCGGGCCGAGGATCCCGAAGATCTCGCCGCGGTCGACGGTGAACGAGACGTCCCGGACCGCGACCGTGTCCCCGTAGCGCTTCTGCAGGTTCTGGACCTCGATGACTGGCATGCGTCGAGCGTCACATCGCCGCCGGGGGTCCCGAATCGACCGGCTCGCGATCCGTGGCATCCACCGGTTGGTGGATGGGGTCCTACGCCACCGCGCCCGTTTCCGCCTCGGCGCCGGTCGTGCGGCGCAGCCCGGTCACGGCCGAGTACACCGAGCCGATCTGCGCGGCCACCCGCTTCCACGAGTACGCCTGGCGGGCGCGGTCCAGGGCGGCCGTCGCGTACGCGAAGCGCCGGACCTTGTCGTTGACCAGCCGGCGCAGCGCACCGCCGAGGGCGCGCGGGTCGCGGGCCGGCACCAGATCACCGGTGAGCCCGTCGACCACGGTCTCGGTCAGGCCGCCCGCGGTGGTGCCGACGACCGGCACGCCGCAGGCCATCGCCTCCAGCGCGGACGCCTCGAACTGGTCCTGCCAGGGCGCGGCCACCAGCAGGTCGGCCGAGCGGTACCAGCGCGGCATGTCCCGGAACGGCACCTGCCCGACCAGCCGGAGCCGGTCGGCGACCTGGAACTTCTCGGCCAGCGCGCGCAGCGACCGGGCGCCCGGGTCGGCCTTGAGCTCGTCGGCGGGCGGCCCGCCCACCACGATCACCTCGGCGTCCGGCACGTACCGCATGGCCTGGATGACGTCGCCGAAGCCCTTGCGCTCGACCAGGCGGCCCACGCCGAGGATGCGCGGCCGTTCCGGGTCACGCTCGACGGCCGGGCCCTCGGGGCTGAACCGGTCGGAGTCGACGCCGGCCGGCACCACGGTCAGCCGGGCCCTCGGCACACCGATGCGCACCAGGCCGCGTACCTCGTCCTGGGTCTGGGCGACCACCCGGTCCACCGCACGGCCGAGGGCGCGCTCGTAGCCCGAACGCGACGGTCCGACCGTGCCGGCCTCGATCTCGCCCAGCTCGTGGAAGGACTGCACGACCGGGATGCCGAACTGGCGGGCGGCGGTCACCGCGGCCAGGCCGCTGGTCCAGAAGTGGGCGTGCACGACCTCGGGCACCCAGGTCCCCCGGCGCCACATCGTCTCCAGCACGCGGGCGAACTCCCCCATGTACGGCAGGAGCTGGTCCGCGGGCACGAAGTGAGCCGGACCGGCGGTCACATGCACCACCCGCAGCCCGCCCGGCGTGGTGACCACCTCGGCCACGGACGGATCGTCCCGGCGGGTGTAGACGCAGACCTCATGCCCCGCGTCTGCCAGCGCGGCGGACAGGTCGGCGACATGGGTCTGCTGGCCGCCGTCCCCCAGGGGGCTGGCGTGCTCCGAGATCATCGCGATGCGCACGTGGTCCCTCCGGTCGGGCCGTCGATTCGCGAAGCGACATGCCCTACGCCCAAATCCGTAAACATCAGCGGATCGTTACTCCGGGCCTCGACGGGGTAACCCACCGCCGTGGCTATCGTGAAGCGTACCGTCCGCGCCTCTCCCGAACGTGTCTTCTCCGTCTTGTCCAACGGCTGGTCGTACAGCGATTGGGTGGTCGGAACGACCCACATCAGGGACGTCGACCCGCATTGGCCGGCCCTGGGGTCGCAGTTGCATCACAAGGCGGGCCCGTGGCCGTTGTCACTGCACGACTCGTCCAAGGTCCTGGCCATGGAACCGGACCGCCGCCTGTGCCTCAACGCGCGCCTGTGGCCGCTGGGCGAGGCGGTCGTCGACATCACCCTGGAGCCGGACTCCGGCGGCGGGACGACGGTGACCATCCACGAGGACTTCGAACAGGGCCCGCTGCGCTGGTTCCAGAACAAGGTCAACGACCTGGTCCTGCACCAGCGCAACGTCGAGTCCCTGCGCCGTCTGGCCGACATCGTCGAGCGCTCCGAGGAACGCACCGCCGGTCAGCCGTAGACCACCCGGTGGGCCGCGTTGATCACGGCCCGGTAGGCGCCGCCGGTCAGGCCCCGGTCCCGGGCGAGCGCCGCCCGGGCCGCGTTCCGCCCGGGCGCGCCATGCACGCCGCCGCCCGGGTGGGCCGACGACGACGCCATGTAGAGCCGGTCCACCGGGGTGTCGGCCCGGCCCAGGCCGGGGATCGGGCGCAGGAACAACTGCTGGAAGGCCGCGGCCGTGCCGCCGCCCAGGGCGCCGCCCACCAGAGACGGGTCCTCGGTCTCCAGGTCGGCCGGGGAGAAGACGTTGCGGCCCACCACCTCGGCCAGGAAGCCGGGCGCGTTCTCCTCCATGACCGCCTCCATGCGGTCCACGTGGGCGGCGATCTCCTCGCCGGACCACTTCGGGCGGTGCGGCAGGTGGGTGTACGCCCACACCGACTCGGTCCCGGCCGGTGAGTGCGCCGGGTCGGCGGTGGTCATCTGGCCCATCAGCATGAACGGGTGGGACGGCATCTCGTCGGTCGCCAGGGCGGCCGAGTAGCGGGTCAAGCCGTCCAGGTCCGCGCCCAGGTGGACGGTCCCGGCGCCGGCCACCGCGGGGTTCTGCCACGGGATCTTCGTGCGGAGCGCCCAGTCGACCTTCACGGTGGCGCCGTCCCAGCGGAAATGCTTGAGGTCCTCGACCATCAAGGACGGCAGCCAGCGCGCGCCCACCAGGTCGAGGTACAGGTTCGGCGCGGGCACGTCGGCGACCACGGCGCGCGTCGCCCGGTAATCCGTCCCGCCCGCCGTCCGTACGCCCAAAGCCTTTCCCCGGGCGATCAGGACCCGGGACACCGGCGCCGAGTAGATCACCCGGCCGCCGCGCGACTCCAGCCGCGAGACCAGCGCATCGGTGATCTTCTGGGCGCCGCCCTCGGGGACCGGCCAGCCGACCTCCTGGGCCAGCATCGCCAGCAGCCAGCCGTAGATGCCGCTGCCCGCCTCCTCCGGCGACAGGTCGGTGTGCAGGGCGCACCCGGCCATGGCCAGCGTGGCGCCCTCGCCGTGGAAGAATTCCGAACCCAGCTGCCGGGCCGACAACAACGCCCGCCGCGCCATTCGCAAAGCGCCGGTCGAACCGAGATTGCCCATCAGCGACAGTCCGCGGCGAATCGGCGGGAACGGCGAGAGTAACGATTCCACCAGGTCTTTCGACAATCGCGTCCACTCTCGATACACAGTGGCCCAGCGCTCGCCGTCGCCCGGTGCGAACTGCTCCATCGACGCCATCGTGGTGGCCAGATCGCGATTCACCACCGCCGCCCGGCCGTCCGGCAGCAGATGCGCGTAGACGTCCGGGGAATGCCGCCAGGTCAGGCCCAGATCGAGGGCGCGAAGGACCGGCGAGGCGTACCCGAGGGGGTAGAAGGAACTGAAAAGATCACTGAGATAGCCGGGCGCCGTCACGAAACCCGAGCGCACCGCCCCGCCCGGATGCGGTGTCGCCTCCAGGACCAGGACCGACCAGCCCGCATCGGCCAGCATGTTTGCCGCGACCAAGCCGTTGTGCCCGGCTCCGACGACGATTGCGTCCGCGCTCTCCACCGCCGCACCCTACCCGCGCTCGGCTCAACCAAACTCCGTTTAGCGGGTGGTGGCAGGGGCACCTTTATCGACGCAAGGCGGGGTGACACAGAGAAAGGGAATCACCAGTGAGTACCGTTACCGAGTCCGTCGACGTCGCCGTCGGAGTTCGCGCCGTGTACAACCAGTGGACCCAGTTCGAGGAGTTCCCCCGGTTCATGGACGGCGTCAATGAGATCCGTCAGCTGGACGCCACGCACACGCACTGGAAGACCGAGATCGGCGGCGTGAAGCGCGAATTCGACGCCGAGATCACCGAGCAGCTTCCGGACGAGCGGGTGGCGTGGAAGTCCACCGAGGGCGAGAAGCAGGCCGGGGTGGTCACGTTTCACCGGCTCGACGACACGCACACCCGGGTCACCGTGCAGATGGACTACGACCCGCAGGGCCTGGTGGAGACCGCCGGCGACAAGCTCGGCATCGTCGACCGCCGGGTCAAGGGCGATCTGCAGCGTTTCAAGGAGTACATCGAGAGCCGCGGCGGCGTCGAGACCGGCGGATGGCGTGGACAGGTCGACCGGCCGGGAGAGTGACATGACCGACAAGAGCGACGACGGCGTCTGGCGCGACGAGGAGAAGACGCCGCTCAGCGAGCTCACCAACGCGATGGCCAGTTGGGACACCGACGGCCAGAACGACGCCACCGGCAACGACGCGGGCGAGGAGGAGGCCTTCGGGCACGACGCGGTGGTCGACCCCCGGCACGCTCGCCCGAGCACGACCGGAAGAACAGGACCGAATTAACACCTTTGTCGTACGGGCTGGATCAGTCCCGCTTCGGCGCGGCCGGTCCGTGCGGCACCAGCCGATCACCGGGCTTCCGGGCGAAGCCGGTGCAAGGTCAACACCTCGACGCCGGACCGCGCGAGGACCGTGAACCGGTCCCGCGCGGTCCGCCATCGCGAGGGTTGCAGAACGGTCCGCGGCGCCACCGGCCCGGTGGTCCAGGGGGTGTTCGCCTCCCGGGCGCCGTCGCGCAGCCGCAGCCGCACCGGCACGCCGTCCGGCACGGCGATCGAGAGGGTCCCCACGCTGTCGAGCGTGATCGGCACCGGCCCGTCCGGCACCGGCAGGCGCAGCTCGACCAGCCCGGAGGCCCCCGCTTCCACCCGGCTGACCCGGGCTCTCGCGAGGTCCAGGGCTTGCTCCCCCGCACCGGCAGGGGTCCGGATGTCCCAGACGACAGCCCGATTCAGCACGATGAACACCTCATCCGGCCCACCGGCCGCGCCCGCTCCTTCACCGGCCGGCCGTGCGCCCGCGCCCCTCGCACCCTCCGCGGCCGCCCTGGGGCCCTCGCCCGCCGGGCCCTCAACCTCCCCTGGCGGCCCTGCTCCCGCGCCCGCCGGGCCCTCAGCCTCGCCTGGCGACCCTGCTCCCGCGTCCGCCGGGCCCTCGGCCTCCCCTGGCGACCCTGCTCCCGCGCCTGCCGGTCCTCCGCCTCCGCCCGTTCGCGCCCCGGCCGCGCCCGGTCGGGACTTGGCGCTGCCTGCCGGGCGCAGCCTTACCGTGATCTTGTTTCCGCCGGCGCTTGCCACCGGGATCAGGGCCGAGCCGGGCGGCGTGCTGATCCGGTACAAAAGGCCCGGAAGGCTCGCGGTGACGATCCGGATGCGAGACGCCGCGTCCTGCACTTCGAGGGCCGCAACCGTACGCTCCGCAAGCGCACCCACCACGACGTGCTCACTGTCCGTAACCGTCGCGGTTGTGGGTGCCGATCCGTCACAAGCCCCCGCCAGGAGGGCGCTGACCAGCAGAAACGTCATTGTTGAGCGACGGCGACGCAAGGCACGGGGCACTATCGGACAACGGATAATCGGCCAAACGGGTGACGGCGATCCGATCCCCGCGAGCCAGACTTTCCGAATGCGTTCCGCTGGTTTCCTGTCCGAGCGTCATCGCCGCCTCGCCTGGCTGGGCTTCCTGCTCGCCGCGTTCCAGGCGCCGCTCGCCGCCAAGCTGATCGACGACGCGTCCTGGCTGTTCGCCGTGGTCGTGGCCGCCGTCGTCGCCACCGTGATCCTTGCCGACGACGCCCAGCGTCGTCGCGGCACGCCGGAGCCGGCCGAGTAGGTCAGCGGGCCTCGTGGCCCGGGAGCCCGTGCGTCCGGCGGCGCTCCTTCAGTTCCGCTTCGTACAGGTGGCGCCTCCCCTGGGCGTACGCGTCCCGGGCCTGCTTCTCGATCGCCCGGAACGGCGTCCAGTAACTGTCGTCGTACTCCTCGACCAGCTGGAACGTCCAGTGCCCCGGGATCACGTTGCGGCCGATCAGGTCGCGCTGGATGCGTTCGGCCATCTCGGTGTGCCCGGCCTGCATGAACAGCGACACCGCCTCGTCCAGCTGGAAATCCGCGGTGCCGGTGAGCTGATGCAGCGAGTAGAGATGCCCCCGCGCCCGCTCGACCGTTTCCAGTGCCTCGCTGAGTTTTCCGAGCGCCTGGACCGTACAGTCGTCCGTTCCCAGCGGGCGTACGTGTGCCTTGTCGGGGCCGTCCCCCATGATCGCCTCCCTGTGCGCTGCCGGATCTCTGGTTTCCCCGCTCTCGGTGGTTCAACCGACCTGCACCGATCAAGAAAACCGTTGGCTACCCGAGGCCCCCTACCTTTACTTCTCATGAATGGCCTGTTCAGCGGCGCCGCCGCCCGTGCTGCCCTCCGTTCCGCCAACGCCAGCCTCACCGAGCTGCACGACACCGTCGGCATCTGCGGTCTTGCTGCCGCCGACGAGAACCCCGGCCTGATGGCCGTCGTCGACCAGCACGCCGCCGGCATCCGCGACAGCCTCACCGCCGACGCGCGGCCGCTGACGCCGGTGCTGCTCGCCGCGTACGCCGAGGGCGTGCGCGACGCCGCCTTCACGCACGGCTGGCGCCCGCCGGTCGGCGAGATCGACTGGAGCGAGGACGACTGGGTGCTGCGCCGCCTGCTCGCGGTGTGCGCGCTGGCTCGCACCCTGTCCGTCGCCGGCTGACGCTCCAGCCGCTCGGAACAAACAGGCCTTCCCTCTTCTTCGGGGCCGGCACCGGATCTCCGGTGCCGGCCCTCCTACTTTCCCGGCTTCACTTGCCTCGCCGGCGCCGCCTGGTGGGGCGCTCGTCCGGGGCGGGTTTCTGCGGGATCGCGGCCGGCTCGTCCGGCAGGGGCTGCGTCTCCACCTCGCTGGGGGCGCGGATCACCTGGGTGCGCTCGGTGTCCTCCTCGCCGCCGCCGACGGGGTTGACGATCGTGGTGTCCCCCGAGCCGTACCGGATCACCGTGGTGGCGGCGGCATCGTCGCCCTCGACCGCCTCGATGTCGAACGCCGTGTCGGTGACCCGGCGCTGGGTTGCCGAGGTGCCGGGGTCGGCGGTCCGGCTCGCCTCCTGCGCCTCCCGGATCTCCAGCGTCTGCCGGGCGTCCTCGGCCGGCCGGGCCTCCGCCTGCCGGGCGTCCTCGGCCCGGCGGGCATCCTCGGCGACGCGGGCTGCCTCGGCGTTGCGGATCTCCTCGGTCTTCTGAATATCCTCGGCGTGACGGGCTTCCTCAGCGCGACGGGCTTCCTCAGCGCGACGGGCTTCCTGAGCGCGACGGGCTTCCTCCAGGCGAGCTTCCTCAGCCAGCCGGGCCTCTTCCGCTCGGCGGCCCTCCTCCGCTCGGCGGGCCTCCTCCGCCAGGCGGGCTTCCTCAGCGCGGCGAGCCTCCTCCAGACGAGCCTCCTCGGCGCGGCGAGCTTCCTCAGCCAGGCGGGCCTCTTCCGCACGGCGGGCCTCCTCCGCCAGGCGGGCTTCCTCCGCGCGGCGGGCCTCCTCCGCCAGGCGGGCCTCCTCCGCGGCCCGGGCCCGTTCCTCGGCGTATGCGCGGGCGTGCTCGCGGATCGCGGCCGACTCGGCGCCCGCCCTGTCCAGCCAGCCCTCCCAGCGGTTCTGCATCGGGCGGATCAGGCCGCCGCCGACGCCGACGATCAGGACGCCGGCCACCGTGGCCAGCACCGCGATCAGCACCGGCCGGGTCACCGAGGTGGCGATACCCACCTGGTCCAGGGCGGCGATCACGCCCAGCGCGACGATCACGACGGCGATCACCCGGGCGAGGATGCGGCCGTACGCCAGGCCGCCGAGCGCGCTGGCGATCAGATCGTGCACGGCGTTCGCGATGGCCGCGGCCACCACGATGATCACGATGGCGACGAACGCCCGGGGCAGCCAGGCGATCAGCTGGGTGAGCAGGTCACTGACCGGGTTCGGACCCCAGACGCCGAACGCGAGCTGCAGCGCGAACAGCAGCACCGCGTAGAAGACGAGCTTCGCGCACAGGTCGCTGGCCTTGATCTCGGCCCGGCCCAGCACCTTCCCAGCCGCGCCGCGCTCGACCGCGCGGTCGAAACCGGCCCGGTGCAGGCCCTTGCCCACCGCGGTGCGCAGCAGCCGGGCCACGACATAGCCGATCACCAGGATCGCGATGAACGCCAGCGCGGCCGGGATGAACAACAGCACAGCCCGCCACATGTCGCTGAGACCCCTGCCCAGCCCATCCCCGGTCATCGATGCCTCCTGCTGCCGGTGGACCGGCATGCCGCCGGCCAGTTGCGACCTTAAGGCGCAACGAGCAAACTCGCGCGCCGAGCCGCGCGGCCGGCCGGAGTCACCTCAGGAGCAGGCGTTGCCGTTCACCGTGCACCCCGACGGCGGGGTGTCGACGGTGCCGGAGATGCTGAAGCTGAACGTGAGCGTGCCGTTCGCCGCCACCGCACCACCGCGGAACGTGACCGTGTCGCCGCTACGGTCGGCCGAGGCACCGCTGGCCGAGACGGCGTTGTCACCCTTGACGGTGAGCCGGACGGTCCAGTTCGCGACGGACGAGCCGTTCGGGTTGCTGATCGTCACCGAGCCCGACGAGGTGCCGTCGAAGCTGTAGGCGGCGCTGAGCGGCTTGGTCGCCGGGGTTGTCGGCGGCGTGGTGGACCGGCTGGTCCGAGGCTTCGGGGTCAGCACGATCGTGGGCAGCGAGTGCGGGCCGGTGGTCGGCCTGCTGGTCGCGCTCCGGGACGGGGTGGGGCTGGCCGACGCGGACGCCGAGACCGACGCGGACGGGCTGGCCGAGGGCGACGCGCGGGTGGCGGCCGGGACGGCGCTGGGTGACGTCTCCTGGTCGGGGAAGAGCGGCTGGTCGGTGGGCGCGTCCGTGGTGGTGGGCAGGGTGTCGGCTGTCGCGGTGGTGCCGCCGGAGGAGGCGGGCTGGAGGACCGCGTAGCCGACGCCGCCCGCGACCAGCACGCCGGCCGCGGCGACGGCGACCACCAGGGCGCGGCGGCGCTTGTCGCCGCGGTGGGGCATCGGCTCGTCGTGCGGCGCGGACAGGTCCATGACGTCGGTGGCCGGGCCGGGCTCGGGCGCCGCCGGGACGGCCGCGAACGGTGACCGGCCCCAGTCGAGGCCGGCCTGCGCGGGCGGTCCCCAGGGCGCACCGGGTCCGGTCGCGTGGACAGCCGTGCCCGGCTCGCCGGACGCGCCGGGACCGGCCGCGAACCGGCCGGCCGGCCCGGGGTCCGCAGGCTCCCGGTCGTCCGGCGCGTAGCCCGCGGGCTCCCGGTCGAGCGGGTAACCGGCGGGCTCCCGGTCGTCCGGCGCGTAGCCCGCGGGCTCCCGGTCGAGCGGGTAACCGGCGGGTTCCCGGTCGTCCGCATACGGCGACTCCGCGGCGTACTGCCGTTCCGCCGCGTACGGATGCGGCTCGAACTCGGGCTCCGGCGCGGGCTCCCGCCCCGGCGCGCCGGCCGGCCGGCGCGCGTAGGGCGACTCCGCCGCGTACGGGTGCGGCTCCATCTCGTCCTGCGGCCCGAACCCGGGCACCGGCGACGAGTCGTCGATCGGGCCGCCCGGCGTCCCGCCCGGCTCGTAGGCCAGATCGGCCAGCGCCGCATATCGCTCGGTCGGCGGCCCGTACTGAAGATCGTCGGCCTCGTCCCGGTCCCCGTCGGCGTGCGCCGCCCGCCGCGACACGGCAGTATCGGTGGTGTCCCGG
This sequence comes from uncultured Actinoplanes sp., assembly GCF_934643405.1. Lineage (GTDB taxonomy): Bacteria > Actinomycetota > Actinomycetes > Mycobacteriales > Micromonosporaceae > Actinoplanes. The sequence goes on along the minus strand of NZ_CAKUCL010000115.1, from coordinate 8,090 downwards.
TACTCGCGGTCCGCCCGGTACTGGTCGTACCCCGGCGGCCGGTGGCCGGCGGTCGGCCACGCGCGGTCCGGCCCGTCGGCGAACTCCGGCGGTTCGGCGGCGTAGTCGGAGCCTGGTCGGGGTTGGCGGTCCTCGATCACGGCGGCGACTATATGTGACGGCCCCGGCCGCGCACCAAGCTGCCGTACGTACCGCACGCTCACGGTCGGTAATCGTGCGCGGACGCCGACATCGTGCCCGGGAACACCTAGGTACACCCGTACCGTCAAGAATCGGACGGTTGGCCGGTGGAGCATCGTACGAATGGACGAGCCGGGCTACCCTCTGAGGTATGGCCGGGCAGGGTGGGGTGAGTCCTTCAGTGCTGCCGACCCTGTCCACTCACAAGACACCCTCGTGCGCCGAGCTGGTCGCCGCGCACGACTGGGCGGCGACACCGCTCGGTCCCCGCGCGTCGTGGGATCCGGCCGTCGCCGGCGTCGTCGAGGTGCTCCTCGCGTCGCCGATGCCGATGGCCTTCACGTTCGGCGAGGCGTTCATCCTCATCTACAACGACGCGTACGCGGACCTGATCGGCAGCCTGCACCCCGCCGCTCTGGGCCGCCCCGCCGCCGAGGTGTTCACCGAGATGTGGCCGGCGCCCGGACTGGGCGGCGTGATCGAGGACGTGTTCCACAGCGGCCAGCCGTTCCTCGAGGCCGAGACGCAGCTGACCGTCGCGCGCGGCGAGGGCGGCCGCCCGGAGCAGGCGTTCTTCACCCGCGGCCACTCGGCGGTGCGCGGCAGCGACGGCCAGGTGGCCGGCGTGCTCACGGTCGCGGCCGAGACGACCCAGGTCACCCGGCGGTTGCAGAGCCTCGGCGAGCTGACCTCCCGGCTGGCCGGGGCGCTCACCATCGACGACGTGGCCCGCGTGGTCCTCGCGTACGCCATGAACGCCTTTGACGTCGATCATTGCGTGTTCGCGGTGGACGACGCCGGGACGTACCGGTACGTGCGGCGCATCCGCGGCGAGATGCTCGACGAGGCCGACGAGCGCCTGCCCCCGGTGTGGAAGCGGGTGCCGAAGGACGTGCAGGGGCCGATGGTCACGGCCGCCCGCAGTGGACGGCCGGCGTTCGTGAGCGACGGCGAACCGCTGCGCGACGTCGCCACCGACCGCCACGAGCGCCGCATCCAGGCCCTGGCCGCGCTGCCGCTGCGCACCCCGTCGCTGCGCGGCGCGCTGACCATGGGGTACCGCTCCCCGCACGCGTGGCTGCCGGCCGAGCGGGCCCTGCTCAACGCCGCGGCCCAGCTCATCGCGCAGGCCGCCGAGCGGGCGCGCCGGTTCGAGGCGCAGCACGGCACCGCCCAGCTGCTGCAGCGCAGCATGCTGCCCGAACACCTGCCGGAGCTGGAGACGTTCCGGATCGCGGCCCGCTACGACGTCGGCGTGGACGGCAACGCGGCCGGCGGCGACTTCTACGACGCGTTCCAGCTCACCGACGGCCGGCTCGCCATGGTGCTGGGCGACGTGGCCGGCCACGACGTGCGCGCCGCGGCCGTGATGGGCCAGGTCCGGGCCGCGCTGCGGGCGCTCGCGCTGACCGATCCGGCCCCGCCCGGCGTGCTGGCCGGGCTGGACCGGCTGGTCGGCTCGCTGGGCGCCGAGTCGCGCAACGAGGAGATCTTCGTGACCGTCGTGTACGGGGTGCTCGACCCGTCCGACGGGCTGATCACCCTGGCCAGCGCGGGTCACCCGCCGCCGGTGCTGCGCCGGGCCGGGCTGGCCGGCGGGGCGCCGACGGCGGAGCTGGTCAAGGTGCCGCCGGGCGCGCCGCTGGGCCTGGGCGGGCGCTGGCAGACCGGGCAGCTCCAGCTGGAGCCGGGCGACTCGATCCTGATGTTCTCCGACGGCGTGGTGGAGCGCCGCGGCCACCCGCTGTCCGAGGGCTTGGACGCGCTGGTGGCGGCGGCAGCCGCGGCGACCAGCGGCGATCCGCGCAATCTGTGCTCGCTGGCGACCTCGGCGGTCTCCGGCGCGACCGACGACGACGTGGCGGTGCTGGCCGTCGAGCGGGCGGTGGCGCTGAGCCGCTCGGCGACGATGCTGGTGCCGGCCGAGCCGACCGGTCCGAGCCGGGTCCGCCAGTGGATGACGACCCGGCTGCGCGACTGGGCGGTGCCGGAGGCGGTGATCGGCGCGGCGATCCTGTGCACGAGCGAGCTGACCACCAACGCCCTGCTGCACGCCGGCACCCCGGCCCAGGTGCACATCGACCTCAACGCCGAGCGTCTGCTGGTGTCGGTGGCCGACACGGGCACCCGCGGCACGGTGATCCGGGCGCACGCCGACACGATGAGCAGCCGGGGCCGCGGACTGGGTCTGATCGAGGACCTCAGCGACTCCTGGGGTACTGATCCGACCGTACGGGGAACGACGGTTTGGTTCGAGATGCTCCTGGCGGGTAACCGGAGCACATGAGATCCGGAGTCCTCTTCGACGTCGACGGCACCCTGGTCGACACCACGTACCTGCACGCTGTCGCCTGGTGGGAGGCGCTGCGCCAGCACGACCGCGACGTGCCGATGGCGGCGATCCACCGCGGCATCGGGATGGGCTCGGACAAGCTGCTCGACCATCTGCTGGGCGAGCAGCGCGACCACGACGACGACGAGGCCATGGTCAAGGCGCACGAGGTTCTCTACGGGGCCTGGTGGGAACGCTTGCGGCCGCTGCCGGGCGCGGCCGACTGCTTGCGTACGGTCGCCGGCCGCGGCCTGGCCGTGGTGCTGGCCTCCTCGGCCCGTGAGGCCGAGCTGGGCAAGCTGAGGCGAGTGCTCGACGCCGACGACGTCATCACGGCCGCGACCTCCTCGGCGGACGCCGAGCAGAGCAAGCCCGCCCCGGACATCCTGCAGGCCGCGCTCGACCAGTCGGACGTGGACCCGCGGCGGGCCGTCTTCGTCGGGGACTCGGTGTGGGACGTACAGGCCGCCGCCAAGCTGGACATCCCGTGCATCGGGTTGACGTGCGGCGGCACCAGCGCGGACGAGCTCGCCAAGGCGGGCGCCGTCGCCACGTACGAAGATCCGGCGGGTTTGATCGCGGGTCTTGACGAATCGCCGATCGCACGGCTCAATTCATAAGACGTTTAACAGTAGTGTTACTTGCACCATTCAAGTGATTACTTTGCGTGTCCGAAACTTGCTCTAAAGCGGACATTGAACCCCGGGGTAGTGACGAAGCGTATTCAGTGCCGTAGAGTCACCGGCAAATCGGGGACGTCCACGTTGGAGCGGCACATGCGGATCAGAGGTTTTGCACCGTCGACCCCATGCTGGGTCGAGCTGACGACGTCCGACCCGGCCGCAGCGACGGCGTTCTATGCCCGGCTGTTCGGCTGGGAGATCGAGGGCGATCGTTTCCTGCTCGACGGGCGGCCGGTGGCCGGCCTGAACCGGAGTCGCGGTGACCGTCCCGAGGGCTGGCTGACCTACCTGGCCGCTCCGGATCTCGACGGCACGGTGCAGCGCGTCCGCGCCGCGTACGGACGCGATCTGACCTGGCCCGAGGACCGGCCGGGCGCGCGCAGCATGATCGTGTCGGACGCGGCCGGCGCGGTCTTCGGCCTGTGGCAGCCGGCCGGCTTCGCGGGCGCCCAGCTGCGCGGCGAACCCGGCACGATGGCCTGGTCGGACCTGCTCACCGACGACATGGCCGCGGCCACCGCGTTCTACGGCGCGGCGTTCGGCTGGTCGCTGACCCACGAGTTCGGCAGCGGCGAGTGGCTGACCGAGGCGCACGACTCGGTCGCCGGCCTGATCAACGGGCGGCGGGACAACCGCTGGCAGCCGTCGTTCCAGGTGGCCGACTGCGCCGAGATCAGCGACCGGTGCGCCGCGCTGGGCGGCCGGGTCACGGCCGGGCCGGTCGAGATGGGCCTGGGCAGCTACGTCGAGATGGCCGACCCGTGCGGCGCGCCCTTCGCGATCACGGCGCCGGTGCATCGCCCGGTCGAGTTGAATGTGGCTTACAACGACGTGACCGGCATGGAACTGACCTTCGGCGGGTAGTGGTACAGGCGTTCGAACGGCGTCGTGTCCCGGCTGGGGTGCCAGCTTCACGGGAGTCCGGCATTGCGCGGAATCCGGCGATGCGAGACCCAAGCTTCGCGGGGCTCGGCATTGCAGGGGTCAGGCATTGCGGGGCTCCAGCTTCGCAGGGTCCGGCATTGCGGGGCTCCGGCATTGCAGGGCTCCGGCATTGCCGGCTCCTGCTTCGCAGGGTCCGGCATTGCGGGGCTCCAGCTTTGCGGGGGTCCGGCTTTCCGGGACTCCGACGCCGTACGGGAAGCCTGAAGGAGATCGCGATGACCGACCAGTCCAACGCCGCGAAGGACCCGGACGACTGGACCACCGGTGACGAGCCGGCCACCGGCGCCCAGGAGTCGTACCTCAACACCCTCGCCACCGAGGCGAAGGAGGAGGTGCCGGAGGGCCTGACCAAGGCCGAGGCGTCCCGCAAGATCGACGAGTTGCAGGAGAAGACCGGCCGCGGCCGGTGAGCGAGGGCCGGTCCATCGACCGGCCCTCTTTTTCACCCTGCGCGTCAACCGCAGTTGACAATCCCGTGATGTCAACGTAGGTTGACGGCATGAGCGAAGCTACCGATCTCGCCGCGGCTGCCGGCAGCGCCGATCCGAAGGTCGGCCTGCGCGCGGTCCTGGCTCTGCGCCGCCTGCTCGAGGGTCTGGAGCATCTCCAGGTCGCGAACGCGCGGAGCAAAGGATGGTCGTGGCAGGAGATCGCGGACGCGCTCGAGGTGACCCGCCAGGGCGTACACAAGAAGCACGCGCGCCTCATGCCGATGTCGGACCCACGGGAGGACTGAGATGTTCGAGCGATTCACCGCCGGGGCGCGTGCCGCCGTGGTCGCGGCCCAGGCCGAGGCGCACGCGCTCGGCCAGCCCTACATCGGCACCGAGCACACGCTGCTCGGGCTGCTCGCCGAGGACGACGGCCGCCTTGCCACGGTGTTCGAGGGAACAGGCATAACTGCCGATTTCGTACGGGACGAGGTCCGTCGCCGGGTGAACGCGCCCTTCGAGCCGGATCTGTCCTTCACCGAAGCGGACGCCGAGGACGCGGCGGCCCTGAAGGCGATCGGCATCGACCTGAACGCCGTGCGAGCCGCGATCGAGGCGAACTTCGGTACCGGCGCCCTGCACCTGCCCCGGCCGGCGAAGAAGAAGCGCGGACTGTTCGCCCGCTTCTACGCCAGCGACGACTCCCCTCGCCACGTCCCGTTCACCCCGCGCAACAAGAAGGTGCTGGAGTTGTCGCTGCGCGAGGCCATCCGCCTGCGCCAGAACTTCATCGCTCCCGAGCACATCCTGCTGGGCCTGCTCCGCGAGGGTAAGGGTTTGGCGGCCCAGATCCTCGCCGACAAGGGTGTCGACTTCGACAAGCTGACCGCCGACCTGACGACGTCGCTGAAGGGCCGGGCCGCCTAGCGCCGCACCTCAGCCGCGGAAGTACAGCCGCAGCTGGTGGCCGTCCGCGGTGTGGTGCCAGCCGACGTCCCCCAGCGACGCGATGTCCGGGCGGCCGTTCAGCCAGTCCGCCGCGAGAGCGAACGCCTCGGCCGGCGTCTCACCGACGAAGACGACGCGGCGCTCCCACTCCTCGAGGACGGCCGGTTCCGGCCGGCGACCCCGGTCTGCGACCGGTTCCGCGCGGCTCGGACGTTCTCCTGGCGCATCCGGGTCGCGCGAGCCCCAGCGGCCCGGGCCCGGACCTGCCGCATCCGGGTCGCGCGAGCTCCAGCGGCCCGGGCCCGGACCTGCCGCATCCGGATCGCGCGAGCCCCAGCGGCCCGGGCCCGGACCTGCCGCATCCGGATCGCGCGAGCCCCAGCGGCCCGGGCCCGGACCTGCCACATCCGGATCCGCCGGGCCCCGCCGGCCCGGGTGGTTCTCCAGGCCTCCGCGGCCCGGGCGTGGGCCTCCCGCGACCGGGTCCGGGCCGGAGATCACCGCGGTCGGGCCCACGCGGCGGCCGTCGAGCACAGCCTGGACGAACCAGTCGTTGATCGTGTCGTCGTGCTCCACCGCCCAGCCGTCGAGCCGTCGCACGTCGTTGGCGATCGCGTGCCGGGCGGTGTCCAGGGCGGCGTCGAGCGTGGCGAGCTCGACGTCCTCGCCGTTGTAGTCGACCCGGTATGCCATCGCGCCGCCCCCTACGAGGCCGAAGTTCGATCGATGATAAACCCGATCACCGGCTGACGATCATCGATTGATCGGCGGGTGGCCGGCGGGTAGGTTGCCGGGCATGTCCGCTCGTGTCCTCGTCACCGGGGCGGCCGGCCTGGTCGGCTCCGCCGTGCTCGACCTGCTCGCCGCCGAGCGGATCACGGCCACCGCCCTGGTGCTCGACCCGGCCCCGTCCTTGCCGGTCGACCGGGTGGTCGTCGGCGACGCGTGCGACGTGGCCGTGGTGGACGAGGCCCTCCGTGACGCCGACGCGGTGATCCACCTGGCCGCGATCCCGCGTCCGGGCAACGACCCGGCGGAGGAGGTCTTCGGCCGCAACACCCGTGCCACGTTCACGGTGCTCGACCTGGCCGGGCGGGCCGGCGTGCGGGCCGCCGCGATCGCCTCCAGCTACGCGATCTGCGGCCTGCCGTTCGCCCGGCGCCCGCTGGCCATGCCGTACCTGCCCATCGATGTCCATCTCCCGTTGCAGATCACCGACCCGTACGCCCTCGCGAAGCGCACCGACGAGGCCACCGCCGACATGATCCACCGCCGCTACGGCATGAGCGTGGTCGCGCTGCGCCTGCCTTTCCTGGGCACCGCCGAGGGCGGGCTGGCCGAGATGGCCGCCCGGTACGCCCGCGATCCGTCCCGCGGCACCGCCGACGTGTGGAGCTACCTCGACGTCCGAGACGCCGCCCGCGCCCTGCTCGCCTCGCTGACCCCGGCGGTGCACGGCAATCACGTCGTCTACGTAGCAGCCGCCGAAACACTGGCCCCGCACCCGACGGAGTGGCTGCTGGACACATACCACCCCGGCGTCCCGCGTCCACGTTTCGCCGGCCGGTCGGTGCCGATCGATTTGGCGCCGGCTCGTGACTTGCTGTCCTTCGCCGCGGAGTATCCGTTCGAGGTCCGCTGACGCTCATCCCGAGAGAATTCGCCGGCGCCGGTGTCGGTGTCGGTGTCGGTGTCGGTGTCGGGCAAGGCCCGGGACGCGGCCACTGGCGAAGCCCGCGGCGCCAGTGACGGCAAGGCGACAGGCGGAGGCCGCAGTGGCGACCACCGGCCTGAGTCGCAGCGCCGGAAGCACTGGCATCGGCCGCGCGACGGTCCCATCCGCCCATTGACGCGGAGACGGCGCGACGGCCGGCATCCGGCGGCAGGGAGAGCGGGACGTCCGGCGCCGGTGCCGTCGCGTCCGCGGCAGTGATGGCGGCAGCGGTGACGGCGATACGACGGCGGCAATCGCGGCTGGATCGACAATCCGCCGCCGTGATGGTGTCAGCGCGGACGGCCGTGGCGGCGCCCGGACCGGTGGCAATGGGGGCGCGGCCGACGTACGAGGCAGCTCGATCGGCCACGACTCCGGTGGCGGCGGCGCGATTGGTGGCAACCGGGGCGCGACCGACGTCAACAGCGGAGATGGCGGCAGCGCGGCCACCGGCGGTGATGGCAGCGGGCAGAGCGCGCCTGAGGTGGCTTGGGCGGCGCGGGCGGTTCGGGAGGCCGTGGCGGCATTACCAGCGGCGGCAACTGGGGCGCGGCCGACGTCAGCAGCAGCTCGATCGGCCACAGCTCCGGCAGTGGCGGCGCGGTTAACGTGCGCCGCGGCGGAACTCAACAGCAATGATGGCGGCAGCGCGGCCACCGGCGGTCGTGGTAGCGCAGTCGGCGTGGCCCGGGTGGCTTGGGTGGCGCGGGGAGTCTGAGCGACGCGGGCAACCTGAACGACGCGGGCAACCTGAGCAGGGCGGGCAGGCTGAGCGACGTCGGCAGTCTCAGCAGCGCGGGCCGGCTGGGCGGCGCGGGCGACTTGGGTGACGCGGGCAATCGGAGCAGCGCGGGCGG
>NZ_CAKUCL010000114.1 GCF_934643405.1 uncultured Actinoplanes sp. | reverse complement strand
TTGCCGGCCCGCGCCACGCGGCGTCGGAGGAGATCCGTCATGGCTGGCGAACCGTCACGGTGGTGCGCATCCACGGGTGGAACAGGCACTGGAACTTGTGCACGCCGACGCTCAGCTTCTCCGGCGCCGAGGTGGCACCCTGCGGCACGATCGTCGCGACGAGCCGTCCGAAGTTGCAGTTGTCGACCGTCTCGGTGACCGCCACGTTGAACGGCGGCACGCATCCCTTGCCGAACTGCGCGACCTCGGTGAAGGTGTGCACGATGCCGCCGACGTCGGTCGCCTGGATCGAGTCGCCGGCGTCGAGGGTGATGTCCCGCTGCCGGATCCACCAGCCGCCGTGACCGCCCTTGGCCAGCGCGGCGTTGAACTCGTCGGCGGTCACCTCACCGTTGGTGTTGGTGCAGAACCCCGGTCCGAAGGCCGCGTTGAAGGTGGTCGCCTCGCACTTGTCCCGCAGTTCCAGCGTGCGGGTCTTCGGCGAGTCGGCGCTCGCCGCCATCGGAAGCGAGAGAGCCGCGGCCAGCCCACTGGCGATCATGACGGCTATCGACCGCGAGATTGATACGCGCATAGTGACACCCTTCGAAAGACGACTCCGGCGCGGCGCGCCGGATTTAGTTCGACTTTCAGGAACTGTGCTGGGCCGACCTTTGAGAAAACTGACGGTTTGCCGCGACCCCGCGCGGCGCCGGCCCGGCCGGGTGCGGTCACTCGCCGCCGGTCAGACGGCGTTGGGGTGGATCACGATCTTGAGGCCGGTGCGGGCGGCGGCGTCGGCCAGACCGGCGCTCACCTCGGTCAGCGGGTAGGCCGCGGACACGATCGGCCTCAGGTCGACCAGGCCGCGGGCCACCAGGTCGATCGTCCGCGGGTAGACCTCACCCATCCGGCGGGCCATCACCAGCGTCAGGCCCTTGCGGCGGCCCAGAGCCGCGCTGAACGTGGTGCGGTCGCCGTCCGGAATGCCGACCAGCACGACCCGCGCCCCCGGACGGGCCAGGCGCAGCGACGCCTCCACCGCACTGTCCGAGCCGGACACCTCGAAGACCACGCCGGCCTCGTCGTCGTCGCCGGCCGGGGACGCGCCCATGCTCACCGCGGCCGCCAGCCGGTGCGGCAACGGGTCGGCCGCCACCACCCGGGTCGCGCCCGCGCGCAACGCCAGCTGCACCAGCAACAGGCCGATCGGGCCGCACCCCACCACGCCCACGGTTGACGCCGCCCGCAGATGGGAAAGGTCGAGCGCGTGCAACGCAACGCCCAGCGGCTCCAGCAGAGCCCCGTCGTCGTCCGACAGCCCCTCGGGCAACGGATGCAGCCGATCCGCCGGCCACGTCAGGAACTGCCGCAACCCGCCGTCGCACGTGCCGTGGCCGGCGAACACCACATGGGGGCAGAGATTCGGGTCGCCGGACCGGCACTGCGCACAATGCTCGCACGGGATCGCCGGATCGATCGCCACGCGCGTGCCGTCGTCCGGCCCGCCGCGGATCACCCCGGCCATCTCATGCCCGAGGACCAACGGCCTGGCGAGTACGGCGTCCCCGATCGCGCCCTCGGTGAACCAATGGAGATCGGACCCGCAGATCCCGACCGACGTCACCTCGACCAGCCGTTCCGTGTCGCCGGCCGGCCGCGGCACGTCCTCGGTGTGCAGCCGGACGTCACCCGGGCCGTGCAGGCGAGCCGCGCGCATGCTGGGCTGGACCATCGGTGAACGCTAGCATCGCCGCCGTGACTGCCGCCTCCTTCCGGGACCTGCTCGCCGCCGACCACGTCACCCATGTGCCCGGTGTCTTCGACCCGGTGAGTGCCGCCCTCGCGGTGCGGGCCGGGAGCAGGGCGGTGCATCTGTCCGGCGCGGCGATCGCCGCCACGCTGCTGGCCCGGCCCGGCGTCGAGCACACGCCGGCGACCCAGATCGCCGACCGGGCGGCCACCGTGTCGCCGGTCCTGGGCGGCGTGCCGATGCTGGCCGACGCCGATGCCGGATACGAGAACCGCTCCGATGCGGTGTGGACGGCGCTGGCCTACGAGCGGTCCGGCATCAGCGCCCTGCATCTGGACGACGGCGAGAACGCGGCCTTGGCGGCGGCCCGGATCGCCGAGCTGGCCGCACGGGTGCCGCAGATCGTGCTGATCGCCCGCGCCACCGGCACCGGCATGGCCGACACGATCGCGCGCTGCCGGGCCTACGCGGACGCCGGCGCCGACGCGGTGCTGCCCGTGGGAGTCGACGACCGGGCCGGCCTGGGACGGATCCGGGCCGCGGTCCCGGGCGTACGGCTGGCCATCAGCCGAGCGGAGACCGCAACCGGCGGCAGCACACCGACCGACGCCGAGCTCGCCGCGTACGGGGTGCGCCTGGTCCTGCACCCGCTCGCGGCGGTGCGCGCGGCCCTGGAGGCGATGGCTTCGGCATATCGCCGCATCGCCGAGGAGGGCACGACGCCCCCGGACGATCTGCTGCCCTGGGCGGAGTTCACCGAACTCACCGGTCAGGTTCCGGTCCCACCGGCGCCTTTCATCCATTCCATTCCCGAGTACGCCGTGGAGCCCACCCCGCCCCCATGGCTGGCGCCGCCGCGGTCCGCCCCCGCCCGCTCCACCCCGGTCCCGGCCGGCACCCCGGAGGCGGACCTCAACCGCCTGGGCACCTAGCCCTGACGGACCTGCCCAGCCGGCCGAGGCAACACGAGGCCGAGTCACGACGGACGTTCGCGGCCAAGGGGCCGAAGCCTGGGGCACGCGCTCGCCGGAGCCACCGACGAAGTCGATGATCTGTGCGATTCGGGCTCGAAGTGGTGTGAGCCGGCGTTTCCCGACGCAATCGAAAAACTCTGCCAAGGTGACGTCCCCGAGTTCACCTCACCGGTGCGGGATCGTGTCTACGAACGCGCGCAACTTGAGCCTGAATCAGCTTTTCGTGACCGGCGTTACCCGGTTCGGATCGCGCTCTATTTCACCTTCTTGGTGGAGCGTACGACGATCGGCTCGTACTCCTTGTGTTCGTCGAGCCAGCTCTTCAGGAATGGGCAGATCGGCACCACCATGCGGCCCTTGGCGCGTGCGTCGTCCATCCCCGCCCGGGCCAGCGCCGACCCCGCGCCGTGCCCTTCGAAACCGGGTTCGACCTTGGTGTGGGTATACGCGATGATGGTGCCGCTCAGCTGGTAGGTGAGCACGCCGGCGAGTTCGCCCGCCTCGTCCCTCGCCTCGAGACGCTCGCGCTCCGGCACATCGGTGATGGTGAGGTTCACCCATCCATGAAAGCACGGACGGGTAAATGGCTCGATTTCGAGTCGCCGGTCACGTTTCGAACTTGTACGGCGTATCCCCGTTTGTGGCATGGACGGCCTCGCACCGCAACAAGTGGGCCGGGACGGAAAGGGACGTAGATGTTGAATCGACTGACACTCCTCGGAACCGGGGTGGCGACCTCGGCGGCGCTCGTATTGGGAGCGCCGCTCGCCGCAAACGCCTCCGCCGATTGGCACGGCGGAATCGTCCAGCACAATCTGATTTCCGATCAGCCCGGAAAGGCCGAGCTGACCGATCCGCTCCTCGGGAACGCGTGGGGTATCTCCCGGGGACCGGAAACCTCCATCTGGGTCTCGAACCCGAATACGTCGACCGTCACCATTTACCGCGGTGGCGTGCCCGGAACGCCGCTGACCGAGGTGAAGCCGTCGATCTCGGTTCCCGGCGGCCCGCCCTCCGGGCAGGTCTTCAACGACACCAAGGGCTTCGAGATCCCCGGCACGGGCCAGCCCGCGCGATTCGTGTTCGCCGGCCTGGCCGGCGGCATCACCGCGTGGAACCAGGGCACGGCCTCGGTGCAGGTGGCGCACACCGACACCGCGGCGTACAGCGGTCTGGCCCTGCTGCACGGCCGGTCGGGTCCGCAGCTCGCGGCCGCCGACTTCCACAACGGACGGATCGACCTGTTCGACAGCAAGTTCCACAAGATCAGCACGGGCCACCGCTTCCAGGACCGGACCATCCCGGACGGCTTCGCGCCGTTCAACATCCAGGAGGTCGGCGACCGCGTCTTCGTGATGTACGCGAAGCAGGACGCCAACAAGGCCATGGAGGTACGGGCCCCGGGTCTCGGCTTCGTCGACCAGTACCGCACCGACGGCTCCCTGGTGGGCCGCCTGGCCAGCCGGGGCGTCCTGAACGCGCCGTTCGGCGTGACCCTGGCCCCGAAGCACTTCGGCAAGTACTCGGGCAAGCTGCTGGTCGGCAACCTGGGTGACGGCCGGATCAACGTGTACGACGTGCACAGCGGCCGCTACGACGGCTTCCTGACCGACACCAAGCACCAGCCGATCGCGCTGGAGGGCCTGTGGGGCCTGGTCCAGGGCAACGACACGGCCGGCGGCGCGAACGCCGTCTGGTTCGCCTCCGGCCCGGGCGCCAACGGCGAGCACGGCCTGGTCGGAACCCTGACCGCCGAGTAGACCCGATCGAGAACGAGCGGCCCCGTCCTTCAGGACGGGGCCGCTTCGCGTTCACCGAACGGGAGCCGCTCTGCGCGCCAGAGGCAATGCGATCTTGGGGTTGCCTTCTTAACCGGTTCAGGATGGGATGTTGATCAATAGGCATTTCTCGCTGTACCGGAAGGAGACTCGTGGCGACAAGCGCGAGTTTTCGGCGGCGCCTTCACGCGGCGTCGCTCGTTCTCACTCTCACTGCTGCCGGGGTCGGGCTCGCCGGGCCCGCGTCGGCGCGAACCGCAAGCCCGCTGCCCGATCTCGGGCTGACCGCTGATCGGACGGCCGCGGCGCTGACCGGTGGCGCGGCGCGCCATGACGCCGCCAGGCCGGCCAAGGTGGCACCCGGCCAGTACATCGTCCGGCTCAAGGACGCGCCTGTCACGGCGTACGCGGGAGGGATCGACGGTTTTGCCGCCACCAAGCCGGTGGCCGGGCAGCAGCTCGAGCCGCGCTCCGCGGCGGCCGAGAGGTATCGGCGGCACCTGTCCGACCAGCAGGCGGCCGTGTCGGCCGCGGTCGGCGCGAAGGCGCGGCAGAGTTACACGACGGCGTTCAACGGCTTCGCGGCGAAGCTGACCACCGAGCAGGCGACGCGGCTCGCGAAAGACCCGCGGGTGGCGGCGGTGACGGCGATGCGTCTGTCGACGGCGAACGCGGCCGCGCCGTCCTCATCGGCCGGGCGGACGCCGGCGGCCACCGGCCTGGCGAAGGCGGCCCCCGCGAAGGGCGGCAGCGGCATCGTCATCGGCGTGATCGACACCGGCATCTGGCCGGAGAGCGCCTCGTTCGCCGCCCGCATGGCCGCCCCGCGCGGCTGGCACGGCACCTGCCAGACCGGCGACGGATTCCCGGCCACCGCCTGCAACGGCAAGATCGTCGGCGCCCGGTACTTCGCCGACGGCTGGCTCGACTACGCCGGTGAGCTGCCCGAGGGCGAGTCCCTGTCGCCGCGGGACATGCAGGGCCACGGCACCCACACCGCCTCCACCGCGGCGGGGCTGCCGGTCAAGCACGCCCTGGTCTCCGGCCGGGACCTCGGCCCGATCGCGGGCGTGGCGCCGGACGCGCAGATCGCCGTCTACAAGGCGCTGTGGGGCGGCGCGGGCACCGACGCCGACATGATCGCGGCGATCGACGCGGCGGTCGCCGACGGCGTGCAGGTCATCAACTACTCGGTCGGCACGTCGTTCGGCGACTACGCGCCCAACACGCCGATCGGCAACGCCTTCCTCAACGCGTACCTGGCCGGGGTCTTCGTCTCCGCCTCGTCGGGCAACGACGGCATGTCCGGCATGATCAGCAACGCGCAGCCGTGGGTGACCACGGTGGGTGCCGCGGTCGAGCGGCTCAACGAGGCGACCGTACGGCTGGGTGACGGCACCGCCATCGTCGGCACCTCGATGGACGTCCTGCCGGACCGGGGGCCTCGCGAGATCGTCTTCGGCGACTCCGCCGGGTCGGTCCAGGACGGCGCCCAGTTCTGCGGCGACGGCAGCCTCGACCCCGCAAAGATCACCGGCAAGTTCGTGGCCTGCGACTTCGAGGATCCGTACGGCGCGGTCGCCGAGGTGAAGGCCAAGGGCGGCGCGGGCGTGGTGCTGTTCCAGTCGCTCGGCAACGCCCGGCTGAACATCATCTACGACTTCCCGGCGGTCTACCTGTGGAGCACCGAGCAGGCCGGGCAGCTGTTCAACTACCTGTGGAAGCACCGGGCGGACCGGGCCACCGCGACGCTGCGCACCGGCGGCGACCGGTCCAGCGTCGACGGGCTGCCGAGTGTGGCGAGCCTTTCCTCATACGGTCCGGACCAGGTTCATCTCGGACTGCAGAAGCCGGACCTGGTCGCGGACGGGATCGACGTCGTCGCGGCGGTGTCCCCGGCCGGCGACGGCGGCCGGCAGTTCGACGCCTACTCGGGCACCTCGATGGCGGCACCGCACGTGGCCGGCGAGGCGGCGATCCTGCGGGCGAGGCACCCGGGATGGTCGCCGGGCGCGGTCGCGTCGGCGCTGCGCACGACCGCGGCCGACACCTCGGTGACCACCAGCCCGCTCAAGCAGGGCTCCGGTCTGCCCCGGCGGGCCGCGGCCGACGACCCGGGCCTGGTGATCGAGCCGTCCGCGGCCGAGCTCACCGCGTTCGCGGCGGCCGAGGCACCGGACGGCAAGGAGATCAACCTGCCGTCGATCGCGCTGCGCGAGTACGACGGCACCGAACCGGTCGTGGTCACCCGGCGGCTGACCAACGTGGGTGAGCGGACCGAGACCTACCGGGCACGCGTGGAGGGACTGGCCGGGATGAAGGTCACGGTCTCCCCCCGTACGGTCGAGATCCGGCCCGGTGCGACGAAGACCGTGACCGTTCGTCTCGAGCGCGGGTCGGCGCCGTGGGACCGGTACATGACCGGTTCGCTCGTCTTCTCCGGCGCGGCGCATCGGGTGCGGCTGACCGTGGCCGCCCGGCCGTGGGGCTTCACTCCCCGGCCGTACGACGACACGGGCATCGAGTTCGGCCGCACCGGCGGTTCCGGGCGGGGCTATCTCGAGCCCGGCTTCACCGGACCGCTGACCGGGCGCACCACCGGCTTCACCCCGGTGAGCTGGACGGACAAGCAGCTCGGCACGACGGTCACCGGCGGCGTGTTCGCACCGGGCGGCGAGGGCGTGCAGGCCACCCGGTTCGTGGTGCCGGCCGGGACCGCGGGCGCGATCGTGCAGACCTCCTCGGCGGACGCGGGGAGCAATGTCGACCTGTACGTGTACCGGGACGGCAAGCTGGTCGAGCGCAGCGCCGCCTCCTGGCACAGCGAGGAACGGGTCGCGCTGTTCTTCCCCACGCCGGGGGTCTACACCGCCTACGTGCACGCCCGGGTGGCGAGCGACTCGACCGTCGCGTACCGGCTGGGCCTGACCGTGATCCCGGCGAACGCCGCGTACGGCAACGCCACGCTCGAGGCTCCGCCGCAGGTCACCCGGGGCGGCACGGGCCAGGTGACGCTCGGGCCGCTGCCCGGCGCCGAGAGCTGGGCGTACACCGAGTTCCGTACCGGCCGGGACGTCGTGCCCGGCCTGCTGATCAGCTCCCAGTGAGCCTGGGAGTGCTCGCTCACCGGCGTCTGCTCAGCGCCGGTGAGCGAGCCAGGCGATGACGGCACCCGCGACGACCACGCCCACGGCCACCGGGATCAGACGCTGGTAGATGGAGCTGCCGGCGCCGGCCTCGCCCGCGGCCGTCGAGGGCACGGAGGCCGGCGCGGCGGCGACCTCGGGGGCCGGCCGGACCGCGGCGGGAGGCTCGGTCGCGGTCGGCCGGCTGTCGCCGCCGGGGCGTGGCGGGACGGCCGTCTCCGGCACGGTCCCCGCCGCGGGGGACGACGCGGTCACGCCGGCGTCCTCGGCTGCCAGCTTGGCCTCGAGGTTTGTCACGAACTGGGCCAGCAGCTTGCCGGACACCTCCTGGATCATGCCGCTGCCGAACCGGGCCAGCTTGCCGCTGATCTTCAGGTCGGTGTCGACGGTCACGAGCGTACGGTCGCCGTCCGCCTTCAGGACCGCGGTGACCAGGGCCGCCGCGTTGCCCGCCGAGCGCGCGTCGCGGCCCTGGGCGTCGATGGACACCCGGTGGCCCTCGTCGTCCTTCTCGGTGAAGCGGGCCGTCCCGGAGAACTCGGAGATCACCGGGCCCACCTTGACCTTCACCTTGCCCTGGTAGACGTCGCCGTCCACGCCGGTGAGCCGCGCGCCGGGCATGCACGGCGCGACGCCCTCCAGGTCGGTCAGGACCCGCCAGGCGCGGCCGATCGGGGTACGGACCGTGAACTCGTGGGTGAACTTCATGAAATCTCCTGGTGGACGGCTTCGGCGACGAGGAGTCGATGGTCTCGGCCAGTCCGGGTGACTTATCCAATTCAAGCTGCCGTATGCGCCGGGCGCGAGGGTCGCGCTCGGCTCCCCCCATCACGGCCAGACCTGAGGCCGCGACCGGGGTCAGGTCAGCCGCTCCTGGAGTATCCGGCCCGGCCACACCATGGCCGGCAAGTTCACGACGAAGCTTTCCGTGGCGGTGAAGCCCTGCCGCTCGTAGTAGCGGACGAGTGCCTGGTCCACCCCCGCGTAGCAGTCGACGCGCAGCAGGCCGACGCCGGCCGTGCGGGCCAGCCCGCGCGCGTGATCGAGCAGCCGCCCGCCGATGTCGCTGCCCGCGTGCGCCCGATCGGTGACGAGCAGAGTCACGTACAACTCGGGTTCCCGCGCCGCCGGCACGTAGTCGGGTGCGGTGCCGACCCCGATCGCCCCCACCACGTCGTCGCCGAGCGTCGCCACGTGCAGTTCACCGTTCGCCGCCATCGTCTCGGTCATCGCGACCCGGCGCGGGACGGCCGACATCGGCGTCGTGCCCCACTGCCCCGGCCGCCCGTGCGCCACCAGCCAGTCGACCGCCCCGTCGAGCAGCCGCAGCACCGCCGGGACGTCGGCCGTCCCACCCGGACGGATGTGCAGTGTCATGGCGCGTCTTCCTCGTCGTCGGGGAACTTGTGCTGCTACGGGATCGTGGGCAGATCGCCGTGGTAGAGGCGCTCGAACCGGCGGTGCACCCACCGGATGCGGCCGTCCGGGCGGACCACCTTGCGCAGGTCGGCGATCGTGATGTCCTGACGCCGCAGCATCGCGTGCAGCGTACGCAGCACGGCCCCCTCGGACCGCGTCGGACCCCGCCCGGTCAGACCCTCCGACGGGTCGTCGCCGGTGAACAGCGTGGTCGCCTCCAAGGCCGCCCTCAACGACTCGTTCGCCGGCGTGACCTGCTCCTCCACCGCCTTCCACGCCAGGCTCAGTGCCTCGAGCCGCACCCAGGCGGCCGTCGTGCCGGGCAGTCCGGGGCCGTTCAGATCGTGGACGCCGTCGCCGACACCGGCGATGCGCCGGAGCGCGGTCTTTACCTCCCGGTCACCCATGGGCACGCACGGTAGCCCATCGCGTCCCACCGCCGACGGACCAGCAGGGTGAGCCAATCCTGGTGGACGACACCGCTCTTCGGCTTAGCCATGACGTGATCCGTTTCTGCGCGCAAGGTGATCACGCGCAAAGCTAGCCGCCGGACCGGAGCCTTTCCTGCGTCATCTGACGGGACCTTCAGTGGCTCGGCGGCTCCAGGCTCCCCCGCTGCTGCAGCACGAAGAGCAATCCCACCGACGGCACGACCAGGACCAACGCTCCCGCGGCCAGCACCACCAGCGCGATCAGCGTCGCGTCGGGGGCGGCGGCCTCCGCGATCGACAGGTGGGTGCCCAGCAGGAACGGGTACTGCGCCACGCCCCAGCCCGCCACCACCGTCGCGGCGGCGATCACGGCCAGCAGCTGCAACGCCCGGGGCGGCAGCCGGTGCGAGACCAGCAGGCACGCCAGCCCGGCCAGCGCCGACAGGATGACCAGCGGCAGCCCCCGCCCGGTCAGCCCGGAGAACAGCCGCGGCGAGTCCGCGTGCAGGATCGCGATCCCGGCCAGTGAGACCGCCCCGGCGACCAGCGCGCTCGCCCACGCCCGCCGGGTGAACCAGCGTTCCGCTCGGTCGTCGCCGAGCCGGCGCGCCTCGGCGGTCAGGAACACCGCGGCGACGAAGGCCGTGACCAGCACGGCGAGGACGCCACCGAGCAGCGAGGTCGGGTTCACCCAGGAGGAGACGGCCGAGCCCGGGACGCGGCCCGAGGCGATGCCGCCGGCGACCGTACCGAGGAAGAAGGGGGTGAGGATCGAGGAGGCGGCGAACGCGGCACCCGCGGCCCGCTGGTGCTCGGTGCGCACGAGCTGCTTGCGGAAGGCGAAGCCGCTGCCACGCACGACGATGCCCAGCGCGGCCAGGCCGAGCGGGATGAACAGGGTTGTGGTGATCGCGGCGAACGCGGTGGAGAAGGCGGTCCAGAGCACGACCAGGCAGAAGATCAGCCAGACGTGGTTGGCCTCCCACACCGGCGCGAGCGTCCGGTCGATCAGGTTGCGGGCCACCGCGCCGCGACGGGCGCCGCCGGCGGTGAGGTCCCAGAAGCCGGCACCGTAATCGGCGCCACCGAGTACGGCGTACGCGATGACGCCGATGAAGAGCGTGACCGCCGCGAAGGTGCTCACCGCGATGGTCCGTACGGTACGTCGGCCAGGTCCTCGGAGACATCCGCCGTACGCCATCGGCGCGTCATCAACCGCAGGACGAGGACCGCCGCGGTGCCCACGACGGCGTACAGCAGCACGGTGGCGCCGAAGAAGGGCCACAGGTTGCCGGAGAGGGTGACCGCGTCGCGGGTCAGCAGGTGGCCGACCACGGTCCACGGCTGCCGGCCGACCTCCGTCACGATCCACCCCGCCTCGAGCGCGATGATCGCGAGCACGCCGCTGATCGCGACCGCCCGGTAGAACCACGCGGTTCGCGGCAGGTCGCGTTTCCGCCACCAGACGAAGGCGTACCAGAGGGAGAGCAGGAGAAGCGCGCTGCCGATGCCGACCATCACGTCGAAGGACAGGTGCACCAGGGTGACCAGGCGATCGGGCAGGCGCAACTCGGGCGGCACCGCGTCGAGGCCGCGGATCACCGTGCCGGGCCGGAAGTCGGAGAGCAGGGAGGCGCCGTCCGGGATCTCGATGCCGTACTGCAGCCGTCCGTCGAGGTAGATGCCGCCGAGCACCTCCGGCACGTGCGAATCGGTGGTCGACAGGGCCTCGATGGCGGCGAACTTGGCCGGCTCGTGATTGAAGACCTCGCGGGCGGCCACGTCGCCGACGAGGAACTGGATCGGCGTGATGATCGCGGCCACGGTGAGCGGGATGAGCAGGCCGAGCCGATGATAGTGGTCGCGGCGGCCGCGCAGCATACCCACGGCGTACACGCTGGCGGTGAAGAAGCCCGCGACCATGTACGCGGCGCACAACATGTGCAGGGACTCGTAGCCGAAGGCGCCGTTGAAGAACACTTCCAGCGGCTTGACCTCGACGAGCTTGCCGTCGGCCATCGTGAAGCCGCCGGGCCGGTTCATCCAGCTGTTGGCCGCCACCACCGAGAGCGTGCCGCCGATGCCGGCGAGCACCACCGGGATGCCGCTGAAGAAGTGTGGCCACGGCCGCATCCGTTTCCAGCCGTAAATGTAGATCGCCACGAAGATGGCCTCGAGGAAGAAGAACAGGCCCTCGACACCGAACGGGATGCCGAACGCGGCCCCGTACGTCCCCATCAGACGCGGCCACAGAAGGCCCAGCTCGAACGACAGCACGGTGCCGGTGACCGCGCCCACCGCGAACAGCACCGCGGAGACCTGCGACCACCGGCGGGCGAGCAGCAGGGCGGCCTCGTCGCCACGGCGGATCCCGCGGTAGTTGGCGACCAGCATCAGGAACGTGAAGGCCACGCCGAACGGCACGATGATGATGTGGAAGCCCAGCGTGAACGCCATCTGCTCGCGCGCCGGCAGCAGGTTCGCCGGCACGGCGGGCTCGGCCAGGACCGCGGCGAGGACGCTCATCTGACGGCCGCCGGACCGGCGGCGCGCCGAACGATCCCGGCAAACCCGTCATCGCTCGCGTTGCCGCACGTTTCGCGCATACCGCTGGCCACGACTTCATCATCCTCGGGTCGGCGCTGGTGACAATGGGTCCGGCCCTCATGCTCGCAGCAAAATCCGGTGAAAGTCTCACCTTGGCCGGCGGAACGCTCGTCACAATTTCGGGGCTGCCGGACCCCGGGGCCCGCGGCGCGCCGTGCCGCGCGTGCGCGAGCGGGATCAGCGGGAGGAGGCGTCGGCGGCGCATGGCGTGGCACCGTATGCCAGGGCCGCAACCTCGTCGGCGCATCCCCACGACAACGTCATGCCCGCGCCGCCATGCCCGTACGCGTGGATGATCCGGCCGTCCGCCTCCACCCGCGGGCCGCCGTGGCGCGCCGGACGCAGGCCGACCCGCGACCCGCGGATCCGCACGCCGGACAGTTCGGGCACCAGCGACAGGCAACGCCGTACGATCGCAGCCGCCTCCGCCGGATCCGGATCCACCGACCAGTTGCCGGCGTCGAAGGTGCCGCCCAGCACCACGTCATGCGTGCGCGGATGCACGTACGTGATGCCCGCGGGGTTGTCCTCGTCCCGCACCGAGACGTCCAGGCCGGGATTGTCGGCCAGCACGATGTGGCCGCGCGCCGGATAGACCGCCGGATCGTCGCAGAGCCGCCCCGCCGCCAGCCCGGTGGCGTTCACCACCACGGGCGCCGCGTCCAGGGCCTCACCGAGGCTCGCCGCCCGCCGCCGCACCAGCGTCGCCCCCGCGCCGGCCACCTCCTGCCGCAGCCCGGCCAGGTAGGTGTCCATCTCCACCAGCGGCGCCGTGAAGTGCAGCTCGCCGCCCGTCAGCACCGAACCGGGGGCGCCGGCCGCCCACCACGGCAACGCCGCCGGCGGCCGGCGCACCACCATCCGGGTGCGTCGCAGCAGAACCCCGGGCACGCCGGCTGCGGCCTGGCGCGCGAACTCGTCGTACGTGGTGGACGCCCACCGCAGGATCCGGTCGTCCCGCTCGGTGTGCGAGGGATACCAGACCGCCGCCGCGATCGAGGACACCGTGTCCCGTACGTCGTGGGCGGTCCAGATCGTCACGCGGGCGCCGCGCTGCTGCAGCCGCCGGGCGGCCGTCAGGCCGATGATCCCGCCGCCCACCACCAGAACATCCGTCATGCCCCGATCCTGCGGCCGCCGACGGCCACTCGCCAATTCCGGGTGGTCAGCGCAGCAACGCCTGGGTCAGCACGTCGTGCACGTAGGTGTTGGGGTGCTTGCCGGAGAACCGGTCGGCCAGCGGGCCGTACGCGGTGACCGGGACGTCGACGCCGGTGTGGCTGGTGGTGGTCCAGTCCAGGTGGAACGTCAGCGCGCTGTCCTCGACCGCGAACGGGCCGTCCTCGGCGGAGATGCCGGGCCCGGACTCGTCGGTGGTGGCGGTGTCCTCGACGGTCAGGCCGCCGCACTCGTGGTCGCCGGTCACCACGACCAGGGTGCCGGGGTGGGTCTCGGCGAAGCGTCGTGCCACCGCGACCGCCTTCTCCAGTTCGCCCATGGCCTGCAGCATCCGGGTGCCGTTGTTCTCGTGGGAGAACTCGTCGACGCCCTCCTCCTCGACGAACAGGAAGAAGCCCCGCTTGTGCACCGCCAGGGTGTCCAGCGCCTTGGTGGTCATCGTGGCGAGGCTGACCGGCGGGTCGTAGACGTCGCCCTCGCCCTCCGGACGCTGCTGGAACAGCTCCTCGTTGGCGAACAGCCCGAGCAGCTTGCCCCGGCCGGCCGCGGCGAGCTGGCCGGCCGTGGACACGTACCGGTAGCCGTCCCGGCGCGCCTGGGCGATCAGGTCGCCCTTGGTGCCCTTGCTGGCCTCGGCCGGGTCCTCGGCCGGGTGGTCGGGGTAGGCGCCCGGGTTGCCGGCCGGCAGCCACCAGTCCTCGCCGCCGCCCAGGATGACGTCGGGCTTGGTGACCTCGAGGTACTGCCGCGCGATCTCGTCCTGCACGCCGCGGTCGGGCGTGCTGGCGAAGAACGCGGCCGGGCTCGCGTCGGTCACCTGGGCCGTGGTGACCAGGCCGGTGGCCTTCCCGGCCTGCTTGGCCTGGGCGCCCAGGGTGGGCAGCGGCCGGCGGTCGACATCGACGCTGATCGCCCCGTTGTACGACTTCTGGCCGGTGGCCCACGCGGTGGCGCCGGCGGCGGAGTCGGTGACGGCCGATGCCGGGTCGTGCGGGCTGGTGGTCAGCTGTCCGGAGACGGGCAGCCGGTCCATGATCAGCTGGCCGTCCAGGCCGGTGTAGTACAGACGCGCCGCCTCGCGATGGGCGGCTGCCATGCCGTCACCGTTGATGAAGATGACGTTGCGGGCCTTCGGCGCGCCGCGGCCGGCGGCGTCCGGCTGGTGCAGCATCATCCCGGCCGCGGCGACCAGGCCGGCGGTCATCGGGGCGGCCAGCCACCGTAGCTTGCGTACAGACACGTGGTACCTCCGGATCGTCGGGGCGTGCGGCACGCGACCGCACCGACCAGCGGGGTACCCGCGGACGCCGCGACGTCACTTATGGATTTACCCGCGACGATGTCCACGGGAGACCGGAACGCACCGGATCCCGCCCCGCCGGAGGCTGCGGTAGAGTACGCAAGTCGTCACTCTGGGTGATATTGGGGGCGGGATGCGACGCTGGCAGGTGGCGGTGCTCGCGGTGCTGAGTGTTCTGGCGCTCGCCTGTGAGGGCACCGGCCAGGCGGAGCCCGCGCCGACGGGGACGCCGGTCAAGGGGCTGCCGTCGTCGATGGCGGCGCTCGGCGACTCGATCACCGCGGGCTTCGGCAGCTGCTTCACACTGGTGGCGTGCCGGCGGCGGTCCTGGTCCACCGGCGGCGACGCGGTCGTGGACAGCCACTACCGGCGCATCCTCAAGGGCAATCCGAAGATCAAGGGACATGCGGACAACTTCGCCGAGCCGGGCGCGCGGGCGGCCGACCTGGCCGGGCAGGCGCGGGCGGCGGTGGCGGCCAAGGCGCAGTACGTGACGGTGCTGATCGGCGGGAACGACGCCTGCTCGCGGGTGACCCCGGTGAGCACCTTCCGCGACCAGGTGGACGCGGCGCTGCGGACGCTGAAGAAGGGGCTGCCGGCATCGCGGGTGCTGGTGGTGAGCATCCCGGATCTGTATCGGCTGTGGCAGGTCGGCCACGAGCACCCGGACGCGGTGCGCGTCTGGAACCGGGGCGTGTGCCCGGCGCTGCTGGCGAATCCGACGTCGACGGCGCCGGCCGACCGGCTGCGGCGGCGGGAGGCGGCGGAGCGGATCGACGCGTACAACCGGGAATTGGCCGCGGCCTGCGAGGCGTACGGGAAGAAGTGCCGGTGGGACGGCGGGAAGGTGCACGCCGTGCGGTTCTCGCTCGACCTGGTGAACCGTCTCGACTATTTCCATCCGAGCAGCGAGGGCCAGGCGACCCTCGCCGAGGTGTCCTATCCCGGGCGTTTCAACTGGTGAGCGATGTGGTCGGCCAGGAAGGCCGCGTCCCGGCCGACGCCCTGCACCATGGCGGACGCGAGGGTGTGCTGGAGCATCCAGCCGAGCAGGTAGAGGCCGGGGCGGCCGGTGACGCCGCGGCGGTGCGTGCCGTCGAATCCGGGGCATTCGATCCAGCTCGTGTCGGGCTCGAAGCCGGTGCACCAGATGACGTTCGGGACGTCGATGGTGCGGCCGTCGGCGAGCACCGGGCGGCCGCCGTCCACACCGGTCACCCGCGGCACGCGAACCACACCCGCGGCGGCCAGATCGGCGTTCTTCACCCGGATCAGCGGGCCGCTGTGCTCCAGCAGGCGACGTCCCGGAGGTGTCCGAGCGGTCAGCAGATGCCGGAACGCGAAGAAGACCGGCGGCGCGAGCAACCGGGAGACCGGCCGGTCGATGCGCCACGGCAATTGACCGGGGTGCCGCCCGGACAGCATGACCCGCCGGGACGCGGCCAGCTCCAGCGCGATGTCCGCGCCGGAGTTCCCGGCGCCGACAACCAGCACGTCACCGTCGGGCAGCTGCGAGGGGCGGCGGTATCCGGAGGAATGGATTCCGGGTCCGTACGGCCGGGGCCGCCGGTCGAACCCGGTGGCCACCACCACGTTGTCCGGCCGGTAAGGGCCGTCGTCGGTCTCCAGCACGAAATCGGCGCTCAGGCGCTTCACCGTGACGCCGGTGCGGACCGGCAGCCGGAACCGCTCGGCGTACTCCTGGAGATAGCCGGCGAATTCCAGGCGCGTCGGAAAGGACCAGCCGGGCGCCGGGAAACGCATTCCGGGCAGCCCGTCGTAGCGGGCGGGGGTGAACAGCCGCAGCGAATCCCAGCGGTGGCGCCACGAATCGCCGACCTGCTCGCCGGCCTCCAGGATGACGAACGGACGGCCGCGGCGACGCAGCTGGTAACCCATGGCGAGACCCGCTTGCCCGCCGCCGACGATGACCGTTTCGATTCGCATGCACGCCATGCTGGCCGGACCGGAGGGGTCGCCGCTTCGGGCGCTTCACCCATCCGTACGGGAAAGGGTGTGGGTATTTCAGACCATGCCGTTCTCGTACGCGTAGGCGGCCGCCGCCGTGCGTGAGCCGACGCCGAGCTTGCCGAAGATGTTGCTCAGATGCCGCGCCACGGTCTTCTCGCTGAGCCGCAGGCGCGTCGCGATCTCGCGGTTCGTGTGGCCACGGGCGATCAAGCGGATCACCTCCAGCTCCCGCGGGGTCAGACCATGCTTGCGTACGGGCGGAGCAGCCCCCAGCCGCACCAGCTCGTCACATCCGGCCCGGTGCTCCATGGCGGCCGCGTCCTCGTCGCCCAGCGCCCGGCACGCCTGCGCGATCAGCAACCGGGTGCGGGCGGCCTCGTATCGGGCCTCCAGGTCACGCCACAGCTCATAGGCGTGCCGCAGGTGGTTCAAGGCATCCTCGCCGCCGGCCAGCTTGACCGCTCCGGTGCACATCTCCGCCACGGCGTACAGCGCGGTCGTGTCCCCCTTCGTCGCGATGGCACGCAGCTCGCCGGCATGACCGCTCGCGTCGGCGCCCCGCGCCAGCGCCACCTCGACCGCGGCCGGAAGCAACCGGGCGCGCCGCCGCGGCGTCGCCTCCTCGTCCAGCGCCCGCCGGATGCCGGCCGCCGCCGCGTCGGTCCGGCCCTGCGCCAGCCGCAGCAGAGCCAGCCCCGGCTGCACGTTCCAGCCGCGGCCGAGCGCCTCGCGGTAGGACCGGTCCGCGTCGTCGAACGCGCCGCGCAGCCGACACAGCTCGGCCAGCTCGTAGAACGCCGCCCCGGCCAGCATCTCGCCGTAACCCGTGGTCAGTTGCTTGCAGGCCAGCGCCGCCTCCCGCGCGGCGTGGTCCCAGTGTCCGGTGAGCGTCAGGATCGAGACGCGGTGGATCCGGCAGAGGCCGCGGTACGCGCCGGTGAACTCGGGCTGGACCGCGCACCACCCGGCCAGCGCGGCCGTCCACTCCTTGGCCCGGCGCAGTTCATGCAGCTCATGGCAGGTGCCGATGGTGACGCAGTAGATCATTCCGGTGGCGCGCGCGGACAGCACCCCGTCCACGGCGGCGACCATCGCGTCGTCGAGGTGGCCCAGGCCGGCCGCGATGTCGTCGTTCTCGATCAGCGCGATGCCGAGCACCATCTCGACGGCGGCGCGCAGGTCGTGGTCGTCGGTGGGTTGCCCGGCGAGTTCGCGGGCGGCGCGCAGCAACTGCTCCTTGCGGCCCGCCCGCAGATCCTGCTCGGCGGCCAGGAGGCGTACGTAGGCGTCGTCTTTCGCCTGCCGGGTCAGCCGGGCCTGCCACGCGCCGGCCTGCGCGTGATCGCCGGCCCAGGCGTGCGCCTTGCAGAGCCAGTAGCCACAACGCAGCGCGTCCGGCGAGGTGCCGTACTTCTCCAGGGCACGCCGCAGGTACCGGATCTCGGCGGCGCCGCGCCCGGCCATGTTGGCGGCCTCGGCGGCCAGCTCGAGGTCGGCGGCCTCGGTCACGACGGCCTGATCGAACAGGTCGGCAGCCCGCTGCCAGGCCTGCTCGGCATGCGCACGCCGGGCCTCCTCCAGCACATACCCACCCTAGGCGGTCCCGGACGTGACGCTGGTCGCCGCATTGAACGTCCGGGTGCGCAGGGCGTTGTCGCTCGGTAAAACCACTTCCGGGGAGGAACCATGGAGGAGAGCCCGTTCGGCGGGATCGACGAGCAGTCGCCGGAGCTCCAACGGGAATTCGTGCGCTACCTCGACGCGCTCGACCGGTCGCCGACCATCCAGCGGGTCCGGTCGCGCGCGCTCGCCGAGTGGCGTCTGGACCACCCGCACCGCCTGCTGGACGTCGGCGCCGGCGCCGGCGAGGTGGCCCGCGAGCTGGCCGGGCTGACCGGCCCCGACGGCGAGGTGATCGCACTGGACAGCTCGCAGGCGATGATCGACGCGGCGCGGGCCCGCGACGGCGGCACCGGCGTGCGCTACGTGGTGGGAGACGTGCGGTCTCTCCCGTACGGCGACGGGTACTTCGACGGCGTCCGGACCGAACGGGTCCTGCAGCATCTGGAAGATCCCGACGCGGCGATCGCCGAGATGTCCCGGGTGCTGCGCCCCGGCGGCCGCATCTGCCTGATCGACACCGACTGGGACTCGCTGCTGGTCGACGGCTCCCCCGCCGACATGCACGTCCGTCTGACCCAGGTGATGACCTTCATGGGCGCCGGCCGCCGGACGGGCCGCACGCTGCGGCGCCGGCTGCTCGGCCTGGGCTACACCGACGTGCAGGCGACCCCCGTGACGGTGGCGACCGCGGACCACGAGGAGGCTTCGGTGCTGCTGCCGGTCTTCGACCCGGGCGCGGTGCGCAAGTTCACCGAGTGGGGCGAGGAGGACGTGCGGACCGCCTGGGTCGACGCGCTGGAGCGGGCCGTGGGCGACGGCACGTTCCTGGCCACGCTGACGATCTGGGTGGCCACCGGCACGAAGCCCTGACGTGCGGGGGCGCGGCCCGCGCGGGCCGCGGCCCCACCTCCCCTGGACGCGCCCTCCTGCCGAGCCTCGCACCTGCCGGAACGCTTGTTCTCGGCAACGCCGACATCTACCATTTCAGTGGCCCGGCGGCTCGGGCTGTCACGGGCGCCGATCCGGGAGGCGATCTCGCGCCTGGCCGGTGAAGGGCTGGTCGAGACGAAGCCGCAGAGCTACGCCCGCGTCACGCCGGTGGTGACCAAGGACGTGGAGGACGCGGCCGCGGTCATCGGGGCCATGCACGATCTTGCCGTACGGGCCACCGCCGGCCGCCTTTCCGGGGAGTCGGTGGCACGAATGCGGGCGGCCAACGCGCTTCCGGCAGGCCGTTGCCGACGGGGACGTCGAAGCAGCCCTCGATGCCGACGATGACGTGCACGCGGAGCCGCTCACGGCGTACGGGAACAGCGCCGTGCGGGGGACGGTCGAGCGTTACACGCCGGTGGTCCGCCGGGCGGAACGGCTGCTTTTCACCTCGCCGCGGGCGAGTCGCTCGGTGCGGCTGCACGAGGACCTGATCGAGGCGCTCGCCGCGCACGACCGGGACCGCGCCACGAGAACGAATCAGGAGATCTGGGCCCGGCTTCATCACAGCGTCGATTTCGCATAGGAGTCCGCCATGCCACTCGCCGATTTTCCCCGCCATCCGCTGCTGTTCGGCCCGTCGCCCGTACACAAGCTCGATCGCCTTTCCCGGCACCTCGGCGGCGCGACTGTCTGGGCCAAGCGGGAGGACTGCAATTCCGGGATCGCGTACGGCGGGAACAAGACCCGCAAGCTCGAATATCTGGTGGCCGACGCGTTGGCGAGCGGCGCCGACACCTTGGTCTCGATCGGTGGCGTGCAGTCGAATCACACCCGCCAGGTGGCAGCGGTGGCGGCCCATGCCGGGCTCCGCTGCGTGCTCATCCAGGAGAGCTGGGTCGACTGGCCGGACAGCGTCTACGACAAGGTGGGCAACATTCTGCTGAGCCGGCTCGCCGGGGCGGACGTGCGGCTGGTTCGCGCCGGCTTCGGCATCGGGTTCAAGGAGAGCTGGGACCAGGCGGTGACCGAGGTGGAGGCGGCCGGGGGCACGCCGTACGCGATCCCGGCCGGCGCCTCCGATCACCGCCTCGGGGGCCTGGGGTTCGCGGGATGGGCGGCCGAGGTCGTCCGGCAGGAGGAAGAACTCGGGGTCTTCTTCGACACGGTCGTGGTGTGCTCGGTGACCGGCAGCACGCAGGCCGGGATGATCGCGGGCTTCGCCGCCGCCGGGGGTCGTCCACGGCGGATCATCGGCATCGACGCGTCCGCGAAGCCGGTCGAGACACGCGACGCGGTGGCCCGGATCGCCCGCGCGACCGCCGCCCTGATCGACGTGGACCGGGAGCTGACCGAGGACGAGATCATCCTGGACGAGCGGTACCACGCCGGCGTCTACGGCATCCCCGACGAGACGACGCTGGACGCGATGCGCCTGGCCGCCCGGACCGAGGGCATGATCACCGACCCGGTCTACGAGGGCAAGTCGATGGCCGGGCTGATCGACCTGGTCACGACGGGTGAGATACCACCGGACGCGACCGTCCTCTACGCCCATCTCGGCGGGCAGCCGGCGCTCAACGCGTACGCGGGACTGTTCTCATGAGCGGCGACGGGCTGGCGAGCATCCGCAGCGACCGGCCGGTCGCGGAGACCACCGCGGCCATCCGGGCCGAGGCCGAGCGTCGCGGCGCCACCGTCGCGGCGGTCGTGGATCACGCGGCGGCCGCCCGCGGGGCCGGTCTGGCGATGCCGGACACGCAGGTGGTGATCTTCGGTAACCCGCGTGCCGGGACGCCGGCCATGCTGGCCGCCCCGGACATCGCCATCGACCTGCCGTTGCGGATCATGGTCCGTGACGACGGCGGACCCGGCTCGCTGATCACGTGGCAGGACCCGGCCTTCGTGGCGGCGCGGTACGGGCTGGCCGGCGACCAGGCGGCCTTCCTCAATGTCCCGGCCGCGATCGCGCAGGCGGTGACCGCCCACTAGCATGACCGCGGTCTTTGGGGCGCTTCGGCGGGAGTGAGACGACATGCGGTGGTTCCGGCTCGGGTCGAGCAGGCGGCAGGTCCAGCAGGACGCCGAGCAGCAAAGCGCGCTGCTGGAGGACCTGCGTCAACGGTTCGGGCCGCACGTTCAGGCGCCCTTCGCCGATCAGGCGGCCGCGGTGCGGCAGGCGCTGGGCGGCGACGTCCAGGTGGCGGCCCGGATCGTGCGCGAGTTCGCCGACTCCGCGCACGCCGACCTGCAGGCGCAGAACGCCGAGCTGGGCCGGCGCACCGGATACGTCTTCGACATCGACCGCCGCAACTACCGTCCGGTGTGGCGGGAGGCCGGCGCCGACCTGCGGTGGCCGCTGTTCGCGCTGCCCAGCCGCCTGCATCCGTACATTCAGGTGAGTGCGGCGGTCGCGGTTCTCGGTGAGCAGGCCAAGCAGACCGTACGGGCGGTGGACGCGACCGGGCTGCACGGTCAGCTGTTCGAGATCCTCGACCTGACCATCGCGGGCTGGGAGTTCGCCCGCATCCGGATCGACACCGACGCCGCCACGCTGGCGCACCGGCTGATCGGCACGGCCCGCGACGTGCGCTCGGCCATGCCGGACGAGCCGCCGCTGCCGCCGCCGGTGCGCGAGCTGATGCGGCGCAACAACACGGTCCAGGTGTACGACCCGAACGCGCACCGGGTGGTCGGCACGTTCAACCCGGGGCGGGAGATGCGGGAGCAGCTGCTGGCCTAGGGCTCATCCCGGCCGTACCGCTCTCGCTCCACGGCGCCCGGTAACGTCGCGGTGTGGACGGCATCGAGGGATACCCGAGCAGG